>VBDR01000047.1 GCA_005882135.1 Chloroflexota bacterium | reverse complement strand
TTTTTCACCGGCCGGATCACAAGCGCCTTCTGGCCCTTCGTGGTGGCGGCGATGTATGGGATCGGCGCCCTGCTTGCGCCGGGCCCGCCGAAGGTCGGCCTGAGCGCCACGACATTTGACCCGGACAGCATTCGCCGCAGCCTCCAGCGCCAGCTCCGCACTGCGAGCGCCAAGCTGCCGCCTCCGCTCGAGGCCAAGCTGCAGGGCATCGCCGACACGATCATGGGCATCCTTCCGTATTACGGGAGCTTCCCGCCGGGATCGCCTGACCTGTTGGTGGTCGGACGCACAGCGACCGACTACCTGCCCTCGGCCCTCCAGGCTTACCTGAACCTGCCGCGTGCTTATGCGACCCTGCACAGGATGCCCAACGGGAAGACCGCGGACGAGGTGCTCAGCGATCAGCTGAGCCTGCTGTCGAGCAAGATGAACGAGGTGGCGGAGGCTGTTCACAAGAAGGATTCCGATGCGCTTCTCGCCAACGGCCGCTTCCTCGACGAGACGTTCGGAGCCTCGCCGCTCGCCCTCCCGCAGACCAGCTCGTAAACAGGCATGGATCTTGGGCTCAACGGCCGCGTTGCCATCGTCACGGGCGGAGCCTCCAACCTCGGCCGGGCGATCACCCTGGGCCTGGCGACAGAGGGGGCCCGGGTTGTGATCGCCGACGTTGACGACGAGCAGGCCCGCAAGGTCGCCGCCGAGGCACCACACGGGACCGTCGTCGCGCGGCACACGGACGTGACGAATTGGGACTCGGTGGCCGCGACGGTTGCGTTCGCGCGCGGCGAGATGGGAGGTTCCGTGGACGTGCTCGTGAACTGCGCGGGCTGGACCATCGACCGGCTGTTCATGGAAAAACCACGCAGCGAGTGGGAGCGCGAGATCGCCATCGACACGTGGGGTTTCATCAACAGCGTGCGCGCTGTGCTCGACCCCATGATCGAACGCGGACACGGGCGCATCGTTTCCATCGGTTCCGACGCGGGTCGGATCGGGGAGTGGCGGGAGGCGGTCTACAGCGGCACCAAGGCGAGCGTGATCGCGATGTCGAAAGCCATCGCCCGCGAGGTAGGAAAGTACGGCATCACCCTCAACGTGGTCTGTCCCGGTCTGATCCCGGGCTCGCCGGAGACGTCAGGCCGCGAGTCCGTGTGGGCGTCTGAGCAGTCGCAGATCTTCACTCCGGAAGCGCGTGAAAAGGCTGCGCACGCGTATCCGCTGCGGCGGCTGGGCACGCCGGACGACGTGGTGCCAGCGGTTTTGCTGCTGGCCTCCGACCGGGCCTCTTACATCACCGGCCAGACGATCTCGGTCAGCGGCGGCTACACGATGATCTGACCGAGGATCTCGTCGCGGATCTTCCGCCAGCGCTCGAGCCGGCCCCGACCCGCCAGCGGAAAGATCAGCGAATCGATCCCGGTCCCCTGGACTCCCCGCAACCGCTCCACGCACTCCTCAGGCGTGCCCACGATCGCGAGCGCGCGAACAAGGTCGTCCGAGACCGCCCCGCTGTGGGTCGCGCGGGTCGACAGATGCTCCGCGAAGTCGTATGACTCTGCGCTCGCGGCGATCTCGTCACGAAAACGGAGGAGGCTCTCAGGCAGATCGCGATAGTGGCCCAGCAGGCGGGCTTGCGTCGATGCCCAGGAGCGCACGTCGTCTGGTGACGGGGCCACCGTCGCCATGAGCTCGATCTCGATATCTTCGCGGCGACGACCGGCGGCCTTCAGCCCACCTTCGATCCACTCGACCTGCCGGCGCACCATGTCCGGCTGCGCCGGACCCATGACGATCGCGCCGTCGGCCTGGCGGCCCGCAAGGTCGCACATACGCTCCTGGCTGACCGCCACGTAGATGGGGATGCTCTTGTCGACGTGGGCGCGAAAAAAGCCGATCGCCTGCTCGAGCTCGGCCACTTTTTGGGGCTTCAGCCCGACGCCGTAGAGAGCGGAGTCGCCGGCGCCGAGGCCCAGGATCGCCCGCCCGTGCGAGATCTCGGCCACCGCAGCGATCGCGTTGGCCGTAACCGTCGGGTGCCGGGTGACGGCGTTGGTGACGCCGGTGCCAAGGCCAATCCGTGTGGTGTTGAGCGCGGCGACCACCAGTCCCGCGTAGACGTCCTTCATCGCGAGCTGCGAGTCGATCACCCAGACGCGACGCACGCCTTCGGCCTCCAGACCGGCCACAAATGGCGCCCAGCTGTCGAACGACTGGCGCGGGCTGATGCCGACGCTGACGTCGAACGCGCTCACTGCTTCGTCCGACGGCTCATCGATTGCTGGCGGCGCTTGACCGCTTCTTTGCGCTCGGGGCTGGCCGCCGCCGCCGCTCGTAGCTGCTGCGCCTGCAGAAGATCCTCGCCCGCAATCGCGCGCCTTTCGAGCAGGTTCAGGCTCGCCTTGGTCCCTTGCACTGCCTCGCGCGGAGACGTGGCTAGCCGCTGGGCCGCCGCCTCCACCCTGACTTCGATGTCATCGGCGACCTCCGTGACGAGTCCCCACAGGTAGGCCCTTTCCGCGTCGAGCTCATGCATGGCGAGCAGCAGGTCCGAGGTTCGCGCGATGCCGCAGGTCTGGACCAACCGCGCCACGAATTGATAGCGATAGACCACGCCGAGGCTGATGGCCGGCACCGACATGCGCAGCGTTGGCGACGTGATCCTGAGGTCGCAGTTGAGCGCGAGCTCGACACCCGCCCCATGGCAGTGGCCCTGCAGGCGTGCGATCACCGGCGCAGGACACTGCCGAAGCGCATTCACCGCCTCGCCGATAAATCGATCGGCCTCGAGGTCTGCCGGCGTTCCTGTGAGCCGCGAAAGGTCGTAGCCGGCCGAGAACGCCTCGGTTCCGGCGCCCCTCAGGATGACCACCCTCGCTCGCTCTCCGTCCGCCGCCAGCGATTCCGCCAGCGCCGCGAGGAGCTCCGGGTCCAGTGCGTTGCGCCGCTCGGGTCTGTTGAGGGTGAGGGTAAGAAGGTCGTGCGCACCCCACTCGGTGAGAAGTACGTCAGTCATTCAGAAACGAAATCATCGAGCGAGCGAGCTCGCGCGGCTTCTCCACCGGAATCTGGTGGCCCGCGTCCGGGATCACCTCGAACCTGCTGCCCTTGATTCCGGCCGCGATGATCTCGGCCGCCTTCGGCGGGCAGTGCTTATCGCGCTCGGAGGCGACGATCAGCGTCGGCGCAGTTATGCGGTCGAGCTCCGGGTCGAGCGGTGAAGCATTGAGCGCGGCCATCGCCGCGCAAGCGTTGCCGTAGCCGCGAGGGTCGGTGGTCGATTGCCGGCGGATCATCAGCCCTTCCTCCAGCTCGGCCGGCGATTCCGCGTATACCTCGGCGGTGTCCCGATCCAGCGTTTCGCGCAGCTGCGGGTCGTTGCGCTCGACGATCTCGACCCGCTGGCGGTACCAATCGGCCGCGGCGCGACCGACGCGACTCGAGGTCGCGACCAGGGCGAGAGCACTGACTCGTTGCGGATGGTCGATCGCCGCCCGCATCGCGATCGTGCCGCCTAGTGAGAAGCCCGCAATCGCGGCGCGTTCGACGCCAAGCGCATCCAAGAGCCCGACCAGATCGGCGCCGAGCTGTAAGAGCGTTCCCTCGGGCCTGCCGAGCGTGGTTTCGCCGTGGCCCCTGAGGTCGTACATGAAGACGCGGTGGCGCAGCATCAGGTCTGGGAGGGCGCGCCGCCAGGCGCGATGGTCGTCCGCCAGCCCGTGGATGAGCACCAGGGGCTCCCCGCGTCCGGCCTCGAACCACGCGACATCGATGTCGTTACATCGCGCGAGCATCTTCACGGAGCGCCTTGCGGTTGACTTTGCCCGGGCCAGACAGCGGGAGCTCGTCGAGGCGATGCACTGCGTCAGGCCACTTGTAGCGCGCAAGCCCCTTTTCCTTCAAGAACGCAACGAGGTCTTCGCGGTTCAGCTCGAAGCCATTCCTGGTGACGAGGAACGCGACCGGTAATTCGCCCAGCTCTGGGTCGGGGCGCGCGACCACGCAAGCGTCCAGGATCCCCGGATGCGTGCGCAGGATCGATTCCACCTCGTACGGATTGATGTTCGTGCCGCCCCTGATGATGATGTCCTTGACCCGGCCGACGACGTGCAGGAATCCTGACTCGTCGACGAAGCCGAGGTCGCCCATGTGTGCCCAGCCATCCTCAGAGTAGGGACCCGAGTCCTCGCCCCAGTAGCGGTCCTGCACCAGGTCGCCCCGCATGCAGATCTCGTCATCGACGATCTTCCATTCGGCACGATCGTGGGGCCGCCCGACGGTGGTCCAGCGCGCGGCCTGGGGGTCGGATGGGCTGGCGACGGCGAGCTGACCGGCGTCCATCGAGCCGTAAAAGCTGGACACCGGGGTCCGGGTCGTCAGCTCCCAGCGTTCGGCGATCTCTGGGGGCATGGGCGCTCCCGCAACCGCGACCGCCCGCACCGTTGGCAGCGAGACCGATTGGCTGAGCATCCGGATCACGTTGGTCGGCACGCCGACCATCACGGTAGCCCTTGCCGCCGCGGCGGTCTCGAGGCAGTGCTCCGCGCTCCAGTGCGGTTCGCGCAGCATGATCAATGCGGCGCCCAGGCGCAGGCAGTACAGGCACATCCCGCCGATGCCCTGGGTCAGCGGCGTCATCGGGAGGACGCGGTCGTCCTCGGTGATGTCCAGCCTCGAGGTAAAGCTCTCGAAGGTCACCTGCTTCAGCCGCGCGGAGAGCGAGGCCAGCTTGGGCATGCCGGTCGTGCCCGAGCTCAGGGCGATCTCGACGATGCGCGCCGGATCCGGTGCAGCGATCGGAGGCGTTGGCAGGCCACCGGCTGGTCCGCTCAGCGCTTCCAATTCGGCGCTCGTGACGACCAGCCGCGGCTGCGTTTTGCCCAGCACCCAGCCCATCTCGTGCTCTCCCAACGCAAGCGGCAGCGGCACGATGAGCGCGCCCATCTCGGGGATCGCAAGCTCCAGCGCGACGTACTGCCAGACGTTCGGCAGCCTCACACCGACCACGTCACCCGCGCGCACGCCTCTGGCCGCTAGCAGCTTCTGCAATCGACGCACGTGCGCGAGCAGCTGCTCGAACGATATCTCGGCGCCGCCTTCCCAGATCGCGGCGCTGGAGCCGCGGCGAGCCGCGTTCCACTCGAGATAGCTCACGGGTCGGTAGGGCTGCGGCGTCACCGCATCAGGGCGATGATCCGGTCCGGCGTCAGCGGCAGAGCGAGCTCGGAAATCGACAAGGCGTCGGCGACGGCGTTGGCGATCGCGGCGGTGCCGCCGATGGTGCCGCCCTCGCCGACCCCTTTGGTCCCGAGTTCGTGCACCGTCGACGGGGTGACGAGGTGCTCGATCTGAACGGGAGGCACCTCCCCGACGCTCGGGATCAAGTAGTCGAGAAACGTTCCGCTCCGAAGCTCGCCGTCCGGGCCGTACGCGACCTCCTCCATCAGCGCGGCGCCGACGGCCTGTGCCACCCCGCCCGTGACCTGGCCTTCGACGATCATCGGGTTGATCAGGACACCGCAGTCCTCCGCGACCACATAACGCAAGATCTGCACCGCACCCGTCGCCGCGTCGACCTCGACCATGCAGGCGTGAGTCGCGTAGGGGTACGAGGCCTGGACCGCGTCGTAGGTCACCGAGACGTCCAGGCTGTGTTCGCCGTCGTGGCCGCCGGCCAGCTGCGCCAGCGTCAGACCGCCGGATTCGCCTTCGACCAGGACGGATGAGCCGTCGATCGAAAGGCGCTCGACTGGTTGGTCGAGCTGATACGAGGCGGCGTCGAGGATCGCCTCCCGCAGCAGCGCCGCCGCGCGATACGCGCTCGTGGCCGCGGTGACCGAGCCGCGGCTCATGAAGGAGCCGGTACCCTGGCCGACCCTGGCCGTGTCGGTCTGCTCGACGATGACGCCTTCCGGCTCGACGCCTAGCCCTGCCGCCGCCACCTGGGCAAATGTCGTGTGCGACCCCTGTCCGATCGCGGGAGACGTCGTCTGCACGTGCACCTTGCCGTCATCGTCGAGCCACACGCGTGCCGTGTCGGTGCCCGGGATGTCCTCCATGCCGCGACGCTTGAACGTCGACGAGCCCGCGCCGGTGTACTCGACGTAGGAGCCGATGCCGATCCCGAGCAGGCGGCCCTCGCCGCGCGCCCTGTCCTGATCTTTGCGCGCGCCCGGATAATCGAACTTTTGCAGCGCGGTCTCGAGCGCGGCAGCGTAGTCGCCTGACTCGTAGGGATGCCCGGTGACACTCAGGTACGGCATCTGCGCTGGGCGCACGAAATTGACACGACGCACCTCCGCGGGATCCAGCCCCAGCCGCGCCGCGATCAGGTCCATCAGCCTTTCGTGCGCGAGCACCGCCGTGACCATGCCAACCCCGCGGTAGGGGCCTTCGGGGCACTTGTTGGTCGCGACCGCATATGAGTCGTACTGGTAGTCGCGAATGTCGTAAGGCCCAGGAACGAGCCCGGCGGTGCCCATGGGGTCGAGAAGTGGACCGAAGGGCCTGATCCCGTAAGCCCCGATGCTCGAAAAGATCGTCGCGCGCAGGCCGAGCACGCGCCCGTCCTTGCGCACCGCAGCGCTGAACTTCACGTTCTGGTCGCGTGCGTGGCTGGCGGACTGCATGTGCTCGGAGCGGCTCTCGATCCATTTCACCGCCGTGCCCACGCGACGTGCGATCCATGCCAGCAGGATCTCCTCCGGGTAGACCTGGGCCTTGATGCCGAAGCCGCCGCCGACGTCCGCGGCGACCACGCGCACGCGCGGCCGCTCCAATCCGAGGCATTCCGCGATCCCGTCGGCGACCAGGTGCGGAATCTGGGTCGAGGTCCACACCACCACGCCCTCACCATCGGGCGCCGCGATTACCCCGCGCCCTTCGATCGGAGCCGCTGACACCCGAGGGTGGGTCACCTCGCCCTCGACCAGCACGTCCGCCCGCTCGAAGGCCCCATCCACGTCTCCGTAGCTGCGATGGCCCAGGTAGTAAAGGTTTTCGGCCACTGCCTCATGGACCAGGGGGGCCTTTTCCGACAGCGCATCTTCGAAGCTGACGACCGCGGGCGACGGATCGATGTCCGGTGACATCAGCTCGAGCGCGTCCTCGGCGCCATACCTGCTGTCCGCGACCACCGCCGCCATGATCTCGCCGACGAAGCGGACCCGATCCGTGGCGAGGATCGGCCGTTCGGGCGACACGGCGCCGGGAGTCGTGAGATGGACGTTCAGCGGACGGCAGGATCCTTCGAGGTCGGCGGCGCTGAAGGCAGCGACGACGCCGGGCGCAGCGCGTGCCGCCGAGGTGTCAACTCCGCTCAGGCGGCCGCTCGCCACCGGGCTTCGCAGCAAGCCGACATGGAAGCAGCCGTCGGGCTCGAGATCATCGATGAACCGTCCCTCGCCTCGAAGCAGGCGCCCGTCCTCGAGCCGCTTCAGGCTCCTGCCGATCGGACCGACCTCAGCCGGGATCGCCATCTCGCTAAAGTCTCCGTCATCGACGCACACTGGATGGCGGTCGCGCGAGGTGAAGAGCCGGCCGACCTTGTGCTGTCCGGCGGCCACGTCCTTTCGGTCTTCACCAAGGAATGGCTCGATATGGACGTCGCGATCAAAGACGGCCATATCGTGGGCCTCGGCCGGTATGACGGGCTGCAGCGTCTCGACGTTTCCGGGGCGTACCTCGTGCCTGGGTTCATCGACGCGCACATGCACATCGAGTCGTCCAAGCTGACCGTCGACGAATTCGCCCGCGCAGTAGTCGCCCAGGGCACGACGGCGGTGGTCGCGGATCCCCACGAGATCGCCAACGTGCTTGGCACCGACGGCATCCACTGGCTGCTGGATTGCTGCACCGACCTTCCGCTCGACGTTTTCGTGATGGCCTCCTCATGCGTGCCGGCATCGCAGTTCGAGTCGCCACGCCGGCCATTCACGCCAGGAGATATCGAGAGCCTCCTGCGCCGCCATCGCACGATCGGGATCGCGGAGATGATGAATTTCCCCGGCGTGATTGCCGGCAGCCCGTCCGAGACTGCGAAGCTGAAGACGGGGCTCACCGACCACGTGGACGGCCACGCGCCAGGCGTCAGGGGTCCGGGCCTGAACGCCTACATCGCCGCCGGCATTCGCTCCGACCATGAGGCGACGACCTTCGAAGAGGCGCTCGAGAAGCGCAGGCTTGGGATGTGGGTCATGCTGCGCGAGGCGTCGATCGCGCGCAACCTGCTCGACCTGCTTCCACTCGTCAAGCGCTACGGCAGCGACCGCTGCATGTTCTGCACCGACGACCGCGAGCCCGATTTCATCGTCGAGCAGGGACACATCAACCAGATGGTCCGGGTGGCGGTTGGGGACGGGATCTCGCCTGAGGATGCGGTCGTGATGGCGACCATCAACCCAGCGATGTATCACCGGCTGTGGCGTCTGGGCGCCATCGCCCCCGGATATCAGGCCGACATCCTTGTCCTCGACGACCTGGAGTCATTCCAGCCGCGCCAGGTGCTGAAGCACGGGGCGCCGCCGCGCTTCGTGAAGCTGGACGTCCCCGAATGGGTGCGGCGTTCGGTCAGCCTGGCGCCTGTCGACGCGACCTCGTTTCGGATTCCCGCAGGCGCCAGGAAGATCCGCGTCATGCGCGTCATCCCGGCGCAGCTGCTCACCGGCATCGAGGTGGTCGAGCCGGCGCTCAAGGACGGCTGCCTCGTGGCCGACCCCGCGCGCGACCTGGTCAAGATCGCCGTCCTCGAGCGGCATCACGCGAGCGGCCGCATCGGTCTTGGCTTCGCAACCAACGTCGGCCTGAAGCGCGGAGCTTTCGCGTCCACGGTCGCCCACGACGCGCACAACATGATCGTGATCGGCGTCGACGACGGCGACATGGCAGCCTGCGCCATGCGGCTCGCGGAGATCGGCGGCGGCATCGTCATCGCCGAAGGCGGCCGGGCTGTCGAAGAGCTGCCGCTTCCCGTGGCGGGCTTGATGAGCGATCGCCCGCTCGCCGAGGTCCACGAGAGGCTCCGGTCGATGGGGAAGCGGCTCCAGGCGATGGGCGTGACGATGGCCTCGCCATTCATGACGCTGAGCTTCCTCGCCCTGTCGGTCATCCCCGAGCTCAAGATCACTGACCGCGGCCTGGTCGACGTCAATCGCTTTGAGCTGGTGCCGCTGGGGATTGAGTGACCACCTCGCACGGTTCAACGCGCTGCCCGACCAGGAGGCGGAGGACCAGCTTTACGCAGGCTTCGCGGATCGCTCCTGGGCGGCGCGGGTCGCCTCCGGCCGGCCGTACCGCGACCTCGATCACCTCCTCGATGTCGCCGAGCTGGCCTGGTCCGAGCTCAAGCCCGGCGACTGGCTTCGCGCCTTTCGCGCGCATCCGCGGATCGGCGAGCAGGGAGGTCATGCCCCGGCAGTCTCGGAGCGCGAGCAGAGCGGCGTCCGCCAGGCCTCGGCCCTCACGCTCGCGGCCCTGACGGCCGAAAATCGCAAGTATGAGGAGCGCTTCGGGCACGTCTTCCTCGTCGCGGCGCGCGGGCGAAGCGCCGATGAGATTCTCCGTGCCCTGAGGCGGCGCATGACCAACGACCCCGTCACCGAGCTGGAGGAAGCTGCCGCCGAGCAGCGCAAGATCACGCGGATGCGACTCCTCGAGATGCTGGACCAATGAGCATCTCGACCCACGTCCTCGACACCATGCGCGGGACGCCCGCGGCCGGCCTCGGCGTCAGCCTGCACCGACGTGAGCCGGACGGCGACTGGAAGGAGGTCGCCCAAGCTGAGACCGACTCCGACGGACGGGTCGGCGAGATGACGAATGATGAGCTCGAGCCCGCGGAATACCGCCTGGAGTTCGACACGCGCCCGTATTTCGAGCGGTCCGGCCTGAGCGCGTTCTATCCGTCGGTGTTGGTCGTTTTCAGCTTCGAAGGGGGTCACCTCCATGTGCCCTTGCTGCTGACCGCCTATGGCTACACGACCTACAAAGGCACATGACCATCGTCCTGGGCGACAACCAGTACGGCAAGTCCGAAACCCACGTGGTGCGCGTCACCAGGAACGGCGCAACGCACGAGGTCAAAGACCTCAACGTCAGCGTCGCCCTGGCCGGCGACTTCGGCGACACCCATCTCACCGGCGACAACAGCAAGGTCGTCCCTACCGACACCCAGAAGAACACCGTCTTCGCGTTTGCTCGTGAACCGATCGGTGAGATCGAGGACTTCGGGATCCGGCTCGCGCGACACTTCGTGAACGAGTTCGCGTCGGTCTATCGCGCGCGCGTATCCATCCAGGAATGCGCCTGGGAACGCATCAGCGCCGAGGGCAAGCCGCATGACCATGCGTTCGTGCGGGCGGGCTCGGAGCAGAGGCTGGCGTCGGTGACCTGCACCGACGACGGCACCTGGGTCGTCGGCGGCATTGGCGACCTCGTCGTCCTCAAATCGACGGGCTCCGAGTTCCACGGCTTCGTCAAAGACCGCTTCACTACCCTTCCCGAGACGCATGACCGCATCCTCGCCACCTCTGTCGTGGCCCGCTGGCGCTACGCGGGCACGGACGTCGACTGGCGCCAATCCCACGCGGAGATCCGCCGCCTGCTGCTGGAGACGTTCGCGACCAGGCACAGCCTCTCCCTGCAGCAGACCCTCTACGCGATGAGCGAGGCGGTGCTCGAGGCCCGTCGCGAGGTGGCCGAGATCCGCATGACGATGCCGAACAAGCACCACTTCGTGGTCGACCTCACACCGTTTGGCATGGCCAACGACAACGAGGTGTTCTATGCGTCCGATCGGCCGTACGGTTTGATCGAGGGCACGGTGACGCGCGACGACGCGCCGGAGCCAGGCCTCGCCTGGTGATGGAGTTCATGCAGCCGGCCACATGGTCGGAGGCGCTCGCGATGAAGGCTGCTCATCCGGAGGCGACGCCGATCGCCGGCGGCACTGACGTGATGGTCGGGCTCAACCTCGACCACGGGCGTCCGGAATCGATCATCGACCTCACGCGGATTCGCGAGCTCGGGGAGTGGGGCAGCGACGACGGATGGCTCCGCATAGGCGCGGGGGTGACGTACACCAAGCTCATCGACGAGCTGGGCGATCGGCTGCCCGGCCTGGCGATGGCATCGCGCACCGTCGGTTCGCCCCAGATCCGCAATCGCGGCACGGTCGGAGGCAACCTCGGCACCGCATCGCCGGCGGGCGACGCGCACCCGCCGCTGCTTGCTGCTGATGCGCAGGTCGAGCTTGCCTCGGCCACAGGCACGCGACGGGTGCCGGTCCGCGAGTTCTTCACCGGGCCGAAGCAGACCACGATGCGCAAGGACGAGCTCATCGCCGCCTTCCTGGTCGAGCCGGCGGCCGGACCGCAACAGTTCAGCAAGGTTGGCACGAGGAACGCGATGGTCATCGCCGTGTGCTCCTTCGCCCTGGCGCTCGACCCGGCGCGCAGGCGCGTCGGAACTGGCATCGGTTCGGCCGGGCCGACGCCGCTGCGCGCCACCGAAGCCGAACGCTTCCTCGAGGGCGTGCTCGACGAGCAGGGCTCGTGGGATCGCCGGACCAGGGTGAGCGAGGCCGCGGTGACACGCTTTGGCGAGCTGGTCGCTTCGGCCGCCAGGCCGATCGACGATGTCCGCGGCACCGCCGCCTACCGGCGGCACGCGCTTTCCGTGCTCGCCCGCCGCTGCTTTACGTGGGCGTGGGCCGCCGCTTGAAGGTCGATTGCACCGTCAACGGCAGCCGGCACGTCGCTGACGGCGTGTGGGAGGGCGAGAGCCTGCTTTACGTATTGCGCGAGAGGTTCGGCCTTTACGGGTCGAAGAACGCATGCGAGCAGGGAGAGTGCGGATCGTGCTCGGTCTACCTTGACGGCACCCTGGTCTGTGCCTGCCTTGTGCTGGGCGGCCAGGCCAACGGCCGCTCTTTGGTGACGATCGAAGGACTGGATGGTGAAAAGGTCGAGCAGGCGTTTGTCGAAGCCGGCGCGGTGCAGTGCGGTTTTTGCACGCCAGGCCTGGTCGTCGCCGCGCACGACCTGCTGCAGCGCGTGCCACGACCGACCGACGCCCAGATCCGCGAAGCGCTGGCAGGCAACATCTGCCGCTGCACCGGCTACGCAAAGATCATCGCCGCCGTGCACATGGCCGCGGGCTCGGCATGAGAGTCGGCGAGAGCGTCCAGAGGTCGGACGGCCCGGCGAAGGTGCGCGGCGACTTCGCCTATTCATCCGATCTTCATGCCGAGGGAATGCTTTGGGGTGCGACGGTGCGGAGCCCGCACCCCTACGCCCGGATTCTTTCCATCGACGCGTCCGGCGCGCGGACGATGCCCGGAGTTCGTGCGGTGCTCACGCACGAGGACGTGCCTGGACAGAAGCTCTACGGCCTCGAGATCCAGGACCAGCCTGTGCTCGCCTTCGATTTCGTTCGCTACTGGGGCGAAGCGATCGCGGTCGTGGCCGCCGACCATCCCGAGCAGGCGCGGCGGGCGGCGGAGAAGGTGCGTGTCGAGTACCAGGTGCTGAGCCCCGTCACCGAGCCGGAACAGGCGCTGTCCGCGAACGCGCCACAGCTCCATCCCGGCGGCAACGTCACGCGTGAGGTGAAGATCCGCCACGGGGACCAGTCCGCGCGGGCCGACGTGGTGGTCAGGGGTGAGTACGAGATCGGCATGCAGGACCAGGCGCCGCTGGGTCCCGAGTCTGGTCTCGCGATTCCGGATGGAGAGGGCGGCGTCGACCTGTCCATCGCGACCCAGTGGCTGCACGTCGACCAGGAGCAGCTGGCGGGCATCCTCGGCCTTCCCAAGGAAATGGTGCGGCTGACTCTTGCCGGCATCGGCGGAGCTTTTGGCGCTCGCGAGGACCTATCGATGCAGGCGCACGCCTGCCTGCTCGCGCTCAAGACCGGACGTCCGGTGAAGATCTCTTACTCGCGGACGGAATCGTTTGTCGGCCACGTGCACCGCCATCCTGGACGTCTGGCCTATGAGCACGGCGCCAACCGCGATGGAAGGCTCGTCTACGTCAGGGCGCGCATCATCCTGGACGGCGGCGCCTACGCGTCGAGCTCGACCGCCGTGATCGCCAACGCGACCTGCTTCTCGGTGGGGCCGTACGTGTGTCCCAACGCCACCATCGACGGCATCGTTGTCTACACGAACAACCCTCCGTGCGGCGCGATGCGCGGATTCGGCTCGGTGCAGAACTGTTACGCACACGAGGCGCAGATGGACCGGCTCGCCGCCGCGCTGGACATGGACCCCGTCGAGCTGCGCATTCGCAACGCCATGGAAACCGGGAGCGAGATGATCACCGGCCAGGTCATCGACGGCCCGGTTCCAGTTGCAGAACTCCTACGCCGCGTGAAAGCGTTCCCCTCTCCCCTCGGGGCAGAGGGTCAGGGAGACGGGGGTGGAATGCACGACCTCACGGCGATGCCGGGCGGGGTCTCGAACACGACCCATGGCGAAGGTGTCAAGCGTGGTGTCGGCTACGCCGTCGGCTTCAAGAACATCGGCTACTCCGAGGGCTTCGACGATTACTCGACGGCGAGGGTGCGGCTGTACGTCGTCGACGGTCGGCCGCGCGTCGAGGTCCACTCAGCCGCCGCAGAGGTGGGCCAGGGCATCGTCACGGTGCAGGCTCAGATCGCGGGTACGGAGTTGGGCGTCAGCGACGTCGTCGTCCTGAACGCGGACACCGGGGTCGGCTCCGCCGGCTCCTCGTCCGCCTCGCGTCAGACCTATATCACCGGCGGCGCCGTGAAGGCCGCGTCGGAGGCCGTCTGCAAGCGAGCACTCGAGCTTGCCGAGTCGGAGCTGCACCCGGCGAGCGAGCTGCGCATCGAGAACGACACGGTGGTCGGAGCGGACGGCAAGCAGATCGTCTCCCTGGCGACCCTTCTCGGCGACGCCGTCATCGAGGAGACGCGCGAGTTTCGACCACGGCGCACGCATCGCCTCAATCCAGAGACCGGGCAGTCGAACGCCCACATGCAGTTCGCTTTCGCCGCCCACCGAGCGGTCGTGGATGTGGACACCGAGCTGGGCCTGCTCAAAGTTGTCGAGCTTGCGACCGCGCAAGACGTCGGCAGGGCGATCAATCCGATCGCCGTCCAGGGTCAGCTCGAAGGTGGCGCGGCGCAGGGTCTCGGCCTGGCGGTGATGGAGGAGATCCAGGTCAAGGACGGTGTGATCCGCAATCCCTCCTTCACGGACTACCTCCTGCCGACGATTCTCGACATGCCGCCGGTGAGGATGGACATCCTCGAGCTGGGCGACCCCAACTCGCCGTACGGACTGAAGGGGGTTGGGGAGCCGCCCACGATCTCTTCCGGCCCCGCCATCGTCGCCGCCATCCGCGCCGCGACCGGGCGCGAGATCACCCGAGTGCCCGTCCGGCCGCACGACCTGACCCCTTGACGCTGCTGGTCCGTGCCGGCTTGCTCGTCACCGGCACCGGCGGCGAGCTGGAGAACGGCTGGATTCTCGCCTCCGACGGAATGATCGCGGAGGTCGGTTCTGGTCCTCCGCCGGCGGCCGACGAGGTCATCGATGCCCGCCACTGCGTCGCCATGCCCGGACTCGTCAACGCCCACGACCACATGTACCAGTGGGCGACGCGAGGCTACGTTCCGGACGGCACGCTCTTCGAGTGGCTGCGCGCGCTCTACCCGGTGTGGGCGGGCATCGACGCCGACACGGTCCGGGTGGCCGCACGCGCGGCGATGGCCCATCTCCTGCTCTCCGGCTGCACGTTGTCGACCGACCACCATTACGTGTTTCCACATGGCCGCGCCGGCATCTTCGAGGCCCTGGTCGAGACGGCGCGCGAGCTCGGCCTGCGCTTCCATCCCTGCCGGGGCTCGATGTCGCTGGGTGAGTCGAATGGAGGCCTGCCCCCGGACACGGTGGTCGAGGACGAAGACGCGATCCTCGCCCACACCGAGGCGATGATCGATCGGTTCCACGATCCGATGCCCGGCTCGATGTGCCGCGTCGTCGTCGCACCCTGCTCCCCGTTCTCCGTCACGCCGGAGCTGATGCGCGATTCGGCGTCCCTGGCGCGCCGGCGCGGCGTCCGGCTGCATACCCACCTGGCCGAGACGCTGGACGAGGAGCGCTTTTGCCTCGAAAAGTTTGGGCGGCGGCCGGTGGAGCTGATGGAGGACCAGGGTTGGATCGGTGACGACGTGTGGTACGCGCACGGCGTCCATCTCAACGATGCCGAGGTCGACCGGATCGCTGAGGTCAAGACCGGCATCGCCCACTGTCCGTCGAGCAACATGCGACTCGGGGCGGGCGCGTGCAGGGTGGAGGACCTGGTCCGCGCGGGGGCGCGGGTGGGGCTGGGCGTGGACGGCTCGGCAAGCAACGAAGACGCCAACCTCCCGATGGAGGCGCATCAGGCCTTGCTGCTCGCTCGCGTGCGGAGCTCCTCGCCGAGCGCGCTGGACGCGCGTACCGCCTGGCGGCTGGCGACGCAGGGTGGGGCCGAGTGCCTCGGCCGCGAGGACTGCGGCACGCTCGAGCCAGGCAAATGCGCGGACATCGCGTGCTTCCGCGTCGACGACCTGGCCCATGCCGGCATCAAAGACCTCGTCGCGGGACTCGCGCTCGCGCCGCCCGCCCGAGCTCAGACCGTCGTCGTCAACGGGCGGGTCGTCGTGCGCGACGGGCAGCTGCTGACAGGCGATGAAGACCAGATC
Source organism: Chloroflexota bacterium (assembly GCA_005882135.1). GTDB lineage: Bacteria > Chloroflexota > Dormibacteria > Dormibacterales > Dormibacteraceae > 40CM-4-65-16. Next base: position 8,142 of record VBDR01000047.1, on the reverse strand, counting down.
GCGCGCGACATTGCTGCTACGAGCTCGCGCTTGGCCGGATGAGCTCGCCGCGACCCGGCTCCCCGCCGCGCACGAGCGTCTTGATGGTCCGGCCGCGAATCCTCTGGCCCTCGTGCGCGGTTAAGCGGTTGCGGTAGAGCAGATCTTCGCGGCGGACGACGTCGTCGTGGCCCAGGTCGACGATCCACAGGTCCGCATCGAAGCCGGGAGCGATATCGCCCTTGCGTGGCAGACGGAATCGCCTGGAGATGTTGCTCGACGTGACGGCCGCGATCACATTCAGATCGAGGTTCGCTTGTGCAAGCAGCAGCTGCCTGGTGGACTGACAGCACGCGATGCCGCCCCAGATCTTTCTGAAGTCGTCGCCCTGCTTGAGGTCGAGCGTGCTCGGCGAGTGATCGGACACGACGATCTCGACCTCGCCCGCAGCGACCATGGCCATCAGGTCATCGCGGTTGCCGGCGCTGCGGAAGGGGGGCGCGCATTTGCCGATCCCGCCCAGTCGTTCAAGGTCATCGTCCGCGTAGAGGAGGTAGTGCGGACAGGTCTCGCCGCTGACGTCGATGCCGCGAAGCTGCGCGTCCTGGATCATCGCTGTGCCCCGAACGGTGCTGACGTGCACGATGTGAAGCCGGCACCCGGTCTCACGCGACAGCGTGATTACGTCTTGAATCGCGGATAGTTCCGCCTGCCACGGTCGAGACTCGATGAAGTCACGCGCGGTCGGGCCCTTCGGCTCGCCGAGCTGCGACGGGTCTTCGGCGTGGACCAGCAGGATCGAGTCCAGCTCGGCGATGCGGTCCATGCCTTCACGCAACGTGCGCTCGTCGCAGGCAGGGAACTCGTCGATACCGCTCGGGCACATGAACGCCTTGAAGCCCATAGCGCCGCGCTCTACCAGCGGCGCTAGCTGGTCGAGGTTCCCCGGCACCAGGCCGCCCCACAACCCGTAGTCGATCTTCGCCCAGCGCCGCATCGCGGCCAGCTTGAGGTCGAACGCATCGACTGTGGTCGTCACCGGCAGGTTGTTCAGCGGCATGTCGACGAACGCGGTGTACCCGCCTGCGGCCAGCGCCGCCGTGCCGTGCGCGATGTCCTCCCACTCCGTCCGCCCCGGCTCGTTGAGGTGCACGTGGGAGTCGATCCCGCCAGGGAAGGCGTGAAGGCCCTTCGCGTCGATTTCCGTGCCCGACTCGTCGAGGTTCGCGCCGACCTCCACGATCCGCCCGTCGGCGATCGCGATGTCTGCGCGCTCGACGCCACGCGCCGTGACAATCGTGCCGCCTCGGACGATCACTCCTCGGCGAGCAGCTGGAGAAACCGGCCCAGGACGTCGATCGCTACGGCCACGTCCCCGGCCGTGACAGATTCGGCCGGGTTGTGGCTGATGCCGCCCTTGCAGCGCACGAACAGCATCCCGATCTCGGTGATCTCAGACATATAGACGCCGTCGTGTCCCGCCCCGCTAGGAACCTCGACGGCGCCCTCACCGATCGCCTTGAGCAGCAGCGCGATCATGCGCGGCGAGCACCCCACCGCCGGGCGCTCGCTGACAGGCGAGACGGTCAGTTCGAGGTTGCGGCGGCGCGCTATCTCGCCGGCCAGTTTGAGGAGGTGTTCGCATTCCACCTCGCGCGTTTCGTCATCGGGACTGCGTACGTCGAGGCTCAGGTTGACTTCTCCTGGGATCACGTTGGCCGCACCCGGCCGAACCGAGAGGCGGCCCACCGTGGCGACGAGATCGGGATTCTCGCGGACAGCATCCACCGCTTCGACGAAGATCGAAGCGCCTACGAGCGCATCGCGCCGTTGCGCCATCGGCACGGTGCCCGCATGGCCCGCCTCGCCGGTGAACGTGATCTCGAAGCGGCTCTGACCGGCGATCGCGGAGACAACTCCGACCGGCAGGCCGAGGCTCTCCAGCACCGGACCCTGCTCGATGTGCACTTCGATATAGCCGAGCGGCCGGTCGCCGCTCCAGCGGTCTTCGCCGATCTTCGACGGGTCGCCGCCGAACGCCTGGACCGCCTCGGCCATCGCCACGCCGCGGGAATCCGTTCGCTCCAGGTCTCGAGGGTCGAACCTTCCGGCGACGGCGCGGCTGCCCAGATAAGTGGATCCGAAGCGCAGGCCCTCCTCGTCGGCGAAGGCGAGGACCTCGACTGCAAAAGGCAGCTGCTTTCCCGCGTCGTGCAGCCGCTGGACCGCGGCGATCGCGACCATCACGCCGAGCGGACCGTCGTACCTGCCGGCATCGCGCACCGAGTCGAGATGCGAGCCGAGAAGCAGTGTTGCGTCGCCGCTGCCCTCGTACCGGGCGTGGAGGTTGCCGATGTTGTCCCGCCGTGCCGTCATTCCGGCCTGGCGCATCCAATCCTCGACGTACTGGTGGGCGTGGCGCATCGCGTCGGAGGCGAACGGACGCGTGATCCGGCCTGGCTCCTCGGTGCAGGTCGCGAGGAGGTCGCACCGCTCCAGCACGCTCCGGCCGTCCACTACGGCTGAGCTGTGAACGTGATCTCCTGAGCCCCCTGCCGCAGCACGAGCTCGCCAAGCTCATTCAGCCGTTCATTGCCCTCGAAGATCGTCGCGAAGTGGTTGCCCGCCAGCTGTCCGGCCTTGCTCGCGAACAGGGTCCAGCCGTAGGGAAACAGGATCTCGGTCTCGCTGATGCCGCCGGGGTAGAGGAGAAGCTGGCCGGCGGCCGGGTGGCTCGTGTGGTTCTCGTAGCCGAGGCCGAGCTGGAGCCCGCCCAGGGGGATCCACGCCGCTTCGCCGCTCCACCGAGCCTGGATGAGCTGGGTTTGCAGCGGCAGCATCGACTGGAACGCCTGGCACGTCTTGGGCGCCGCGTCGGTCTCGAGCCGGGCGAGAAAACGCAGGTCTCCGACGGTGATCTCGACGTTCATGCGCCCACAAAAATAGCGCCGCCGCCGGAGTTCGGCAGCGGCGCTCGAAAGATTGCCGTCAGGCCCGCGATCCGGCCATGCCGGCTGGGCTGGTGGCGCGTCGACTCATCATGTTGAAGGCGTAGTAGAGGACGCCGGTCAGAATAAAGCCGACGATAAAGGTGAGGTCCCCAAACTCCGGATTGGCCTTGGGAACTACTCCGAGATAGAGCGCATTGTTCGAGAACAGCCAGACCGAAACCACCAAGCCGATCGCCATCGCAGCAGCTCCCTGCCAGCGCTGGTACTTGGTGTCGTAGAAGATGCTCTCGTCGCCGTAGTCGCCCTTGTGTAACCAGTAGTCGATGAGGACGACCGCCAGCCACGGGGCGATCCAGTAGCTGATGAGGAGCAGGAAGAACTCGTACTTGCCCTGATAGCCCTGGGACTCTAGATACAGGCCTCCAAAGTAGCCGATGACGCCCGCAATGATTGCGATGACTGCACGGCGCTGTCGCAGCGTCAGTCCCATCTCCCTGATGCCTAGGGCGACGAGCGACATCGTGCCGCTGTAGATGTTGATCGCGTTTGCGGCTACCGCACCGACGGCGATGGAAAGCAAACTCAGGTAGTAGATCAGGCCCGGCATTGCATGCTGAAGCTGCTGGGTGGGGATGTCATCGGGTCCCCACTTCGTGCCGGCAACTGTAACCAGCACTGCGCCGGCCATCTCTAGGACGACGCATGAGATGAACACGCCCAGTCCGGCCCACAGGCCGACCATCCTGCGGTCAGTGTTGGGAGGTAGGTAGCGGGTGTAGTCGGCAGCGTATGGGTTCCAACCCGCCGCGTAGCCGAATGCCGCCGTGAAGACAAGCAGCCAGCCGCCGAGCTCTCCAGAGGCGAGCGGCGCCTTCGCGTTGTAGCTGATGTCGTAATGGCCGTTGATGAAGATGTAGATGCAGGCTAGGCCGAAGACCACGCCCAGCAGCGGCAGTGCCCAGCGTTCGAAAACGTGGATCAGGTTGTGGCCGAGAGTGGCGATGGCGACCTGGACGATCACGATGACGAGAAACCCAAGCCAGAACCATGAGAGTGGCAGACCGACCAGGGCCAGCAGCGCGAACGAGCCGCTGACGCTGTTGACGATGAACCAGCCGAACGCGCCGGTGACTGTGTTCAAACCCGCGGGAAGGATGTTCCCCAGGAACCCGAACGCGCCGCGGCTCGCAACCATCATCGGGACACCGAACTTGGGCCCCCAGGACGAGAGGATCGCGTGCGTCAACGATCCCAGGGCAGAGCCGATTACCACTGCCGTGGCGGTTTGCCACAGGTTGAGGCCGAACAGGGTTATGGCGATCGTGCCGACGAAGATCGTGGCGAACTCGAGGTTGGGCGAGAGCCACGTCCAGAAGAGGTCGATCGGCTTCCCGTGGCGCTCCTTGAGGGCGATGTATTCGACCCCTCCCGGCTCGACGGTGGCGACCCTCTCCCCGTAGTCGCCCTCCCGAACCGGAACGTGCTTTTCGACTTCCTGCACAGATTGCATTAGGCGCTTCCCCCATCTCAGAAACGGCCCGAAAAAGTACTTCCGAAGTGTAAGCGTCTGCTAGGTTTCCGGAAATGCTCGATTTGCTGCTCCGCGGCGCCCGGCTGCCGGGCGAGATGGAGACGCGAGACATCGGGATTAAGGACGGCTTGATCAGCGAGCTCGAGCCCGAAGCCCGCAATTCGATCGAGCTTGGCGGAGCGCTCGTCACCCCGGCGTTGGTCGAGCCGCACATCCACCTCGACGCCGTGCTCACGGTCGGCGAGCCGCGCCACAACGAGTCAGGCTCTCTATTCGAGGGCATCGCCATCTGGGCGGACCGGGTCAAGCAGCTGACCGTCGAGGACGTGAAGCAGCGGGTTCGGACCGTGCTGCGCTGGCAGCTGGCCAATGGCGTCCAGTTCGTGCGCAGCCATGTCGACGTGTGCGACCCCGAGCTGCGCGCGGTACGCGCCCTTGTCGAGCTGCGCAAGGAGATCGGCGACCAGATCTACCTGCAGCTGGTCGCGTTTCCTCAGCAGGGGATCATGTCGTTCGAGGGCGGCGAGGACCTGATGCGGAAGGCGATCGACCTCGGAGTCGACGTCGTCGGGGCGATCCCGCATTTCGAGCTCACGCGGGAATACGGCGAGCAGTCGATCAAATTTGCCTTTGCGCTGGCTTCCAACAAAGGCTTACGCGTCGACATCCACTGCGACGAGACGGATGACGATCAGTCGCGCTTCGTGGAGGTGATGGCCGCCGAGACGATCCGCCTGGGTATGGGCGGTCGCGTAACCGCAAGCCATACGACAGCGATGCACTCGTACAACAACGCGTATGCGTACAAGCTGATCAACAACTTGAAGCGCGCCCAGATGCACATGGTCACCAACCCGCTCGACAACTCGACGCTGCAGGGCAGGTTCGACAGCTATCCGATCCGGCGTGGGCATACGCGTGTGAAGGAGCTGCTGGCCGCCGGCATCAACGTCTGCATCGGCCACGACTCCGTGATGGACCCGTGGTATCCGCTCGGCTACGGCGACCCACTGCAGTCTGCGTTCGTGCTCGCCCACTACGGCCAGATGTCGGGGCACGGCGAGCTGCGAACGCTGATGGACATGATCACGTGGAACCCCGCGAGCGCCCTCGGCCTCCAGCACTACGGCCTGTTGCCGGGCTGCCGAGCGGACCTCTGCGCGTTCGCCGCTCCCAGCGAGATGGACGCGATCCGGCTCATCGCTCCACGCAAGCTTGTGCTGCGAGGAGGCAAGATCGTCGCCCGCACCGAGCCCGAGCGGACGACGGTGATGTGGGACGATCGGGAGGAGCTGGTCGACTTTATGAAGCCCGCACCTAAAGCGGCGCCAGCCCTCTAGCCCGCCACGTTCTCTATTTGATCCAGCCCAGGTCGCTGAACTGCGGCAACCTGCCGCCCCAGTAGACGAACCAGATCGCGAACAGGGCCAGGGTCAGGACGTACCCGAGCACAAACAATGCGAGCACCGGCGAACCGAGCAGGCGCTTGCGCAGCGGCCATGAGGCCACGGCAATTACGAGAGCAAAGGGCACGATCAGCACCGCTGTCCCGCCCTCATCGCCGATCAGAAAAAGACTGAAGGCGTAGATGGCTGCCGCCGCCGGTCCGGTCCAGGTGGGACCTCCCTGCAACTGCGGTACGCGTACCGCCCTGAACAGGATCAATGCCGAGAGGCCGAGGACGGCGCCGTGCCAGAGGTAATGTCCAAACCTCTCATCCCAGAACTCGGTCAGATCCAGCGCGGGGCCGGCCTGATTTTTGAGGAGGTGGCCGATCGCGTTCGCCGCGAGGTGAATGCCGTGCCCGTCGACCCAGGCCGCGGCCAGGACGAGGAAGGCAACGACCCAGGCGGTGTTCAGGGGCTGCTGGGACTCGGTGAAAAGAAGCCAGTAGAGCGGGATCAGGATCAGCGGGGTGGCCAGGTCGACGATGTCGGCCCAGTTGATCAGCGGATAGGGAGCAAAGCGATAAGGCAGAAACGGCGGGGCCAAGAACAGGACCAGGAAAGCGACCGCGAACCCCAGCGCCAGGAAGCCCGACCGCGGGCTGCGGCTCGCGCTCACCGCTGCCACGCCGGCAGTGTAGATCTAGCTCAGCGCGTAGATCCCGGGCAGCTCGCGGTACAGGCCTGCGTAATCGAGCCCGTAGCCGATCACGAACCTGTCGGGGATGACAAATCCTGTGAAGTCGATCTGGACCCGGATCTCTCGCCGCGCCGGGCGGTCGAGCAACGCTGCGAGCCTCACGGACGCCGGTTTCAGCCGGCGGAAGCGCTTGAGGATGGTGTCCGCCGTGCGGCCCGAGTCGACGATGTCCTCCACCAGCAGCACGTGTCGCCCCGCCAGCGCCCCTTCGACCATGTGGGCGATCTTGACCCGGCCGGCGCTACTGGTTCCGGCGCCGTAGCTCGCCGCGCGGACGAACTCGAGCTCGGCGGGGATGGACAGGCTGCGCAGGAGATCGGCGGCGAAAACGGTCGCGCCCTTCAGGATCGCGACCAGGACCAGCGGCGTTTCGATGTCGGCGTAGACCTCGGAGATCTCGCGACCGAGCTGGTGCACCCGTTTCGAGATTCGCTCGGACGAAATCATCGCCCTGCCCGGAGCCCGTCTCGACCCGGGCCCACGCCGGGCGGGCGGACGCGATCGAGACGCCACAGCGTCAGGCATTGAGGGAGAGTCTAGTGTTGGCGGGATGCGGAAGGTCTATCGCGGTCGCGACGTCGAGGTGAGCTTTGACCTCGACATCTGCATCCATGTCGGCGAGTGTCTGCGTGGTGACAGGCAGGTTTTCAAACTCGATCGGCGGCCATGGGTGCTGCCGGATGCAGGTGAGGCTGAGGTCATCGCGCAGGTGGTCGAGCGATGCCCGAGCGGCGCTCTGCAGTACAGGCGGCTCGACGGTGGCGACCAGGAAAAGTTCGCCGAAATCACGACCATCACGCCGATGCGCGACGGGCCGCTGCTCGTCACGGGCAGGGTTGAGGTGAGACACGACGATGGAACGGTCGAGACGCTGCCACGCGCCACCCTGTGCCGCTGCGGCCTGTCGGAGCACAAGCCGTTCTGTGACAACCAGCACCTCGTGACCCGTTTTCGGGCGCCCGGCGTCCCTTTCAAGATCCACCTGAGCGAGGTGCGCCTGCGACCTGACAGGCCGATCAGCAAAACAGAGGATCCGCGCCGGTTCGATTGAAGTCTCCTGATCGCGATGTCGAGCGCTTCAACCGTTGGGCCGCGACCTACGACCGCCATCGCCTCCAGAGGTGGATCTTCGAGCCGGTGCAGGCGGTGCTGCTCGAGGCGGCCGCCTCTGAGGTGCCGAACCCGGGCGCGATCCTCGATGTCGGCTGTGGAACCGGACGCCTGTTGAGGGCGGCCGAAGAGCGATTTCCCGATGCGCGCCTGGAGGGGGTGGATGCAGCCATCGAGATGGTGAAGCACGCGCAGGCGGTTCTGCCTGCGGGCAGTCGCATCACGTTTCAACAGGCCGCCGCCGAGAAGCTGCCGTTTCCGGACGCCCAGTTCGATCTCGTTTTCAGCACGATGACGTTCCACCACTGGGCGGACCAGCGCGCGGGGATCAACGAGGTGGCGAGGGTGCTGGCGCCGGGCGGGCGGTGGATGCTGGCGGACTTCATCGCCAGCGGGGTGATGCGGTACGTGCGGCGGCTGTTCAGG
>VBDR01000089.1 GCA_005882135.1 Chloroflexota bacterium | reverse complement strand
TGGTGCTGCAGGCCTCCCGCGGCCGCGGCATCGCCAAGGCCCTGATGGCGGCGATCGAACGCAAGGCCGGCGAGCTCGGGCGCTGGCTGCTCGTGCTCGATACCGTGCCGCAGCAAGCGGCGGAGAAGCTGTATGAGCGCCTGGGCTATGTACGCGCCGGCGTCGTGCCGGACTATGCGGAAAGTTCCAGCGGCGGCTTTGATCCGACAGTGATCTTCTATAAGCGCCTCGCCTAGCCGTGAAGATCGCATTTCTTGCGCAGCGCCCGCACGCCATCCCGAGCCTCGCCTCGTGGTTCATCGCCGAATGGCCCCAGTATTACGGCAAGCGCAGCAGGGCCGACGTGGAAGAAGAGTTTCGCGAGTGCCTGAACACGGAGCGCTTGCCAATAGGCCTGGTCGCCTATCAGGACGACGCGCCCTGCGGGGTTATCGTTCTGCGCGAGAGCGCGATGACGGATCTGCCGCAATACAGCCCGGGGCTCGGCGCGTTCTACGTCGCGGCCTCGCATAGGAATCGCGGGATCGGCGCGCAGCTCGTGCACGCGGGAATCGGTGTAGCTAAAGCGCTGGGACATAGCGCCGTTTATGCGACGACCGGCCGTGCCGCAAAGATCTTCGAACGAGCCGGCTGGCGGGATCTAGGCACCATCCTGCATCGTGGTCAGGCGCTTACGCTTTACCGTTGGGAGGCGGCGGCTGAACATTTCGGCGCCGCGAGAGGACTAAGGCTCTAATGGCGGGCTGGCTACAGGCGGCGCTCAAGGCGGTGATTCCGCACGTCGGCGACATTCTTTCGGCGACCAAGCCGGCGTTCACCCAACGCAAGTCCGAGGCCGCGGCGAACCAGCCCGAGCTGGTGCAGCAGCAGATTGCCGAGCTGCAGTCGGCCGTGTCGCAGCAGGCCGCGCACGTCAAGGAGCTCGCGGCGCAGCTCGAGAACACGGTGGTCGCGCTCGAGAAGGCGGCGCAGGTCGCCGAGGCGCGCCTGCGCCGCGTGCTGGTGTTTACCGCGCTCGCGGCCGCGTTCTCGGTGGCCGCGCTCGGCGTCGCCTTCCTCGCCGCCATCACGCGGTGAAGCGGCAGCAGGCGGAGCTCTTCGGCACCGAGCCGGCGCTGCCGGAGGGCTTCGTGTTCGAGCCCGAGTTCATCAGCGCCGAGGAAGAGCGCGCCCTGCTCGAGGAAATCGCGCGGCTGCCGCTCGCGGCGGCGAAATACAAGCAATACACGGCGCGCCGGCGCATCGCCTACTTCGGCTTCGGCTACGACTTCACCGCCAATCGTCTCGGCGCAGCGCCGCCGGCGCCGGCGTTCCTCGGGCCGCTGCGCGACAAGGTGGCGGCGTGGATGAGCCTCGCGCCCGCGGCGCTCGAGCAGGCGCTCGTCACCGAATATCGCCCGGGGACGCCGCTCGGCTGGCACCGCGACGCGCCCGACTTCGGGCGCGTCGCCGGCGTGTCGCTCGGCGGCTGGGCGCGCATGCGCCTGCGTCGCTATCCTCGGGGAAAGAACACGCCAATCGTGCTCGAGCTGGCGCCGCGCTCGGCGTACCAGATGCAAGGCGCGGCACGCTGGCAATGGCAGCACAGCATCCCGGCGACGCGCGAGCTGCGCTACTCGATCACCTTTCGCACCCTGCTTCGGCAGGACTAGCGCTTGCTACGCGTTGGCGATGGCGCTCCCCGCATGGTCCTGCCCGGCATCCAGGCGCTCTTCGGCTTCCAGCTGATCGCGGTGTTCAACCAGGGCTTCGGCGAAAAGCTTTCGCACGCGGAGCAAGTGCTGCATCTCGTCGCCATCGTGCTGACCACGCTGTCGATGGCGCTGGTCATGACGCCAGCGGCGCTGCATCGCCAGGCCGAGCCCACCAAAGTCAGCGAGCGCTTCCTGTGGATGGCCTCGAACATGGTGCTCGCAGGAATGTTTCCGCTCGCGGTGGCGGTCGGTCTCGACGCGTACGTGGTGGCGAGCGTCGTGCTGCAAAACAACGTGCTCGCCACGCTCCTCGCCGTCGGGCTGATCGTAGTCTTCGCCTTTCTTTGGCTGGTCCTGCCGCGGCGCGAGCACCGTAGGCACGGATGAGGCGTGCGGCTGATAATGACGCGTATGAACCGCTGGTCGCTCCTGCTCTTTGCCTGCATGGCGGGCCCGGTGCTGGGGCAGCCGAACGGGATTTTGCTCGTCGCGAAGCCCGGTCTGCCGGACCCGAACTTTAGCGAGACGGTGGTGCTGGTCGCGCGCACCGACGACGGCGCCACCGTCGGCGTGATTCTCAACCGCCCTACGGTGCGGCGCCTCGTCGATATCGCGCCGAGCTGGCCGGGCGCGGAGAATCTCACGGAGCCGCTCTATGCCGGCGGTCCGGTGATGCGCCAGGTGGTGGTCGCGCTATACGCTGCCGAGGAAGAGCCGAAGGCGAAAGCGTTCCGCGTGCTGCCGTACATTTATCTCAGCATGCATCCGGCGAACCTCGAGCCGCTCGTCGCGCAGCCGAGCGAGCGGATGCGGCTTTATGCGGGTTTTTCCGGCTGGGCGCCGCGCCAGCTCGAGGTGGAAATGGCGAGCGGCAGCTGGTACGTGCTGCGCGCCACCGAAGAGCTCGTGTTTCGCAAGGACACCTCGGGCATGTGGAGCGAGCTCGTCGAGCGCGCGCGCGGGTCGCGTGTAGCGCGGGACCCAGCTACGTTTGTAGCGGCGCGCTGACACCCGCGGCTACGGCCATTCGATATACTGGGCCATGATTTCCGTGCTCCGCAGCCTGCTCTT
>VBDR01000088.1 GCA_005882135.1 Chloroflexota bacterium | reverse complement strand
CGCCCAAAGCGCCGTGTTGACCGCCTGGTTGTCCACCCGCGCATGAGTCTATGCGCCTGAGTCCAAAGCGGACGATCACGATGGAGGCTAGCGAGTGGTCACGCCCGCGGGTGCGTAACCGAAACGATGCGAGGTCGACATGGTCCGTCCCCGGACCAGGGCTTCGCCGGCGAGGGCGGCGCGGGCGGCTTTCGCGTTGACGACACCCTATGTCTACGAGGAGCTGGTCGTGCATGGAGGGCTGCCGCTGTCGTCGGCCGCACGGATAGCCGTTGAGGCCGCGTTGGACGCCGTCATACGCCGAGGCAGCGATCCGGTCCGCAGCGAACGCATCGACTGGACGAAGCTCGGACTGAGACCGCCCGCCAACTAGCCCGCGGCCGGGCTGTGGCGGGCCCGGCCGTCGAATGGCGCGCCACGCCTCCCACGCGTACGATCCGAGCCATGGCGAGCGAGATACCGCCAACCCAACCCGCTGGTCCGCCCCCCCAACCCGGTCCTGACGCCTCCCGCGACGAGTGGCGTGCGTGGCGGCATCAGCAGCGCGATTACTGGCGCGCGCAGCCACATGCGGGCGGCTGGTATGGACCGTGGAACTGGTGGGGAGGCGGCTGGTTCTGGGGAGCGGCTCTCCTCGTGATCGGGGCCTACTACCTGTTTCAGAACCTTGGCCTGCTGAAGTGGCTCCCGGGCGACGTCCTGTGGCCTGGCCTGCTGATTCTGCTCGGGATCTATCTGCTAGTTCGTCGCAACCGAAGCTGGGGGCCCTGAGCCGCCGCCCGTAACTCCTGGACAAGGCAGAGCTGGCTGCGCGAGATCAGATCCACGACCTAGGTGGTGGCTGGGTGGAAGGATTCGAACCTTCAACCTTCTGATCCAGAGCGATACGCGTTATCGCTGATGGCGCACACGAGTCGGACTGCCGCGTCTGATAAGCGAAATGCGCAGTGGCCCCGCGTCTAAGGCCAGGGCGCAAATTTGGCGTGAAGCTGGCGCGTAGCGCGTGTGACGACCCTCAGCGCCGACCTGACAACGCTCATCTTCCGAAAGGAGGTGGACCGAGAATCTCGATGCCCCCGTTTCGAGCCGCCGATGCACGCACGCGGTCGAAGTCGACCGGAGCGATCGCCTCAAGACTCGGCGTCAACGGCTCGCTCGCGCCGCGGTAGAAGGCCTCGCTGGACCCGGGGGTCTCCAGAGTCAACAGGCGCGCCGACTCGGATGTGACCAGGAAGGCGTGCGGAACGCCGCGCGGGACCATTGCCATGCTGCCTCTCCCCAACTTCTGCTCGCGACCATCGACGTGGACGAGAATCTCGCCTTCCAGCACGTACAAGGTCTCGTCGACTTCGGGGTGCGAGTGCAGTGGCGTGGTCTTGCCGATCGTCATGACGTCGTCGAACAGCAGGAACGCGCCGCCCGTCTCCGCATTGGTTGCAAGCCAAGTGTGTACGCCACCACCGAAGAACCACAGCTTCTCGCCATCACCATCGGCACGCAGGATTGGAACTAGCTTGGTCATCGCCACCGCCAACCTCCCGAGTAATTTATGGGACACCAGTACCATGACGAGACTAGAGTACCCTGACCCAAATGTCAATCTCATATGAGCTGAGCGGCCGAACGCGCCAAAAGCAGCGGACACGTAGCGCACTAGTGGCAGCTGCCCGTGACCTTGTAACGCGAGGCCAGACGCCTACCGTCGACGCGGCCGCGGCGACCGCCTCTATCTCACGGACGACGGCTTACCGCTACTTTCCAAACCAGCGGGCGTTGCTGGTGGCCGCCCACCCCGAGATCGAGGCGTCGTCTCTACTTCCCGAGGCGGCCCCATCCGATGTCGCAGCTCGATTGGATGCCGTCGTTATGGCATTCCTGCACCTAATCGTCGACACCGAAGCCCAGCAGCGCACGATGCTGCGCCTTTCACTCGATCCTGATCCAGGCAATCGCAGCGAGCTCCCGCTCCGGAAGGGTCGTGCGATCGGTTGGATTGGGGAGGCGCTGTCTCCTCTGCGTGGCGTGATGTCGGAGCGCGACTTAAGGCGGTTAATTTTCGCGATCAGAAGCGCCGCGGGGATCGAGGCGCTCGTATGGCTGACGGATATCGCCGGTCTCTCACGCAAAGACGCGGTCCAACTCATGCGGTGGTCGGCGGGGGCACTGCTGCGGTCCGCATTGGCCGACGCCGGCGTGGTCGGGCATCAAGTCCGACCGCCGAGACGGGCTAAAGCGAGCTCTCGACGTAGAAGTTCCTCTTGACCTTCCGTCAACGCTCGTTCGCCGTTCGTATCGGGCATGTCGCAAACGGCAAGCCCAGCGGGCACACGCGGTCAGGTTCCGGCCGGGGACGTCACGCGCAAGCCGAACAACGTGCCCTTCGCGTCACCCTAGGCACCAGAGACATCGCCGCGTTGGGCAGGATGTTAGCCGCAATTTAGACCAGTTGCCTTCTGATCTGGCTCGCGGAGAGCGGTAGAGTTGCCGCGAAAGAGCTTGCTCTGGGTTCTCATCGTGCTGCAGTGGTTGCACATACTGGCCGGCATCTTCTGGTTTGGCTCCGCGATGACCGCCCACGTAATTGTGTTCCCCGCGTTCCGCATGTTCCCGCCCGAGACGCGGCGCGGGATAATCGAGGCATTCGCGGCGAGGTACGGCCGGTTGGTGGCGGTAGTCGCCGGCGCAACCATCCTGCTCGGTATTCTCCGAGGCCTCACCGGCGGCGTGCTGAACATGCTCACGTCGCCTTACGGCGTGACGTGGATGGCAGCGATCGTACTGGCGGTTGGAATCGCAGCCTTCGAGGGCGCGCGCCTCAGCCCAGTGGTCGGCAAGCTGATCGCCGCTGGCGGACCTGAGCTGATCGACGCGCTGGATCAAAGGCTCGCGGGCTACGGAAAGATCGAGCTGGGCGGGTTTCTCGTCCTCTTCAGCCTGATGATCGCGATGCGCTTCGGGTACTGATACCTCTGCCTAGAAAGCCAGGTGTAAGTGGCCGCGACGAATCGAGATCACGAAGTTGTGGTCGATTTGTGGCCGCGCAGGGCCGTAGTTGTAGCCGACCTCGCACCAAGCCGCCCGCAAGCACACATGTCTGGCGTTCCACCGATGAGCCAATACGCTCTTTCGTCGGAAACGCGGAACCCATCACGGTCCGATCAGGTGAAGAGAAGACCTGAGGATGCCGAACTCATTGCGCGGTCACCACCATCCTGAAAGTCGAACTCCCGCTCGCTGGGGTGGCTGGGGAGGAAGGATTCGAACCTTCAACCTTCTGATCCAGAGTCAG
>VBDR01000087.1 GCA_005882135.1 Chloroflexota bacterium | reverse complement strand
GTCTGTCTTCTCGTCGAGCGCCGAGAAGCTCGGCCGCTTCGGCGCCGCGGGATTCGGCGGCTTCTCGCACGCGAGGGCGACCAGTGTGGTTGCCAGCAGGCCGGGGATCAACTTCATGACTATTTGCATGCGCATGCGATCTGTCTCCTTGCATTGCAGCGTGAGCCCAGACCTCGTGCCTTCGACGAACCGAGCCGAGCGGGGAAGACGCGCGCCTCCGAACTCCGTTGCGGGCGTGCAATGCACGTGCCGAGGACTGTTGCGCTACAGCTCCGTCATCGGGCGTTGCACCAACGCCGCGCGTCCCCCGCGAGACCGGGGACGCATCGCTGCGTCGATGCGTCGCTCTTCTCCCAAACTCCTCGACGAGTGATCGGGGAACGAGCTTCCTCCCGAGAGACGCACGTTTCGCAATTCACGCAAGCTCGCCGCGCCTTGAAATACCCGGCAAGACGCGCTGCCCTGTTGCGAGGCGAAGGTGTCACACGAACGCAACACAACGCAGCGTGATGAAGCCGCCGGGCCGTCGCGGGCTGCAAGAAACCGTGCGGGACGAGAGGGACTCGGCCGAGTGTGGCTTGGCACCCCCTTTGCATTCACGCAACGCTGCGTATGAGACACATATTCGCCGTCACGCTCGCGATCGCCGCCCTCACCGGATTGCCCGGACAGGGTGCGGCGCAGCGCGCTTTGAAGGACCAGCGCTTCTGGGCCGTTCCACGCGTGAACGGGCAACGGTCGACGGAGTGGAGGCTGCCCGGCGTGGCGAGCGCGAGCCCCATCCGGCCCAGCGTGGGGGTGACCGTGCTGAGCGCGCCGCGACCGGCGCTCCCGCGCTTGAACTGGAGCCAGACCGATCTGGCGCTGGCAAGCGCGTTCACAGTCGCTCTCCTGGTCGACGCGGGGCAGACGCGCTGGCTCGCGAAGGGCGGCTGGCACCAGTTTCGTGAAACGAATCCCATCCTCGGCCCGCGTCCCACGGTCGGGCAGCTCAACACCTACACGGCGGTCAGCGCTCTCGCCGTGCTGGGCGCAGCGGCGGCGGCGCCCGCGCGGCTGCGGCCGTGGCTGCTCGGCGCCGCGCTCGCCGTCGAGGCTTTCACGATCGCCGGAACGACGCAGCAGGGCATCGCCATCAGGTTCTAAGGCTGCCTATTCAGGGTGGGCTCGGCATTGGGCCTGTGTTCTCCTCCCTTGCAGCTGTCAACCGTTCTATCATCTCCTGCACCCGCTGCCCGCGGCTGCGCGCGTATTGCGGGCGCGTGGCGCGTGAGAAGAAACGCGAGTTCCGCGACTGGGAGTATTGGGGCAAGCCCGTTCCGGGGTTCGGCGACCCGCGGGCACGCCTCCTGGTTGTGGACTCGAGCGGCAACTGGCTGTTCGAGGCGCTGTACCGCTACGGCTTCGCGAGCCAACCCACCGCGCTGACGCGCGACGACGGCCTCGAGCTGACGGACTGCTACATCAGCGCTGTGGGGCGGTGTGCGCCGCCGGGCAACAAACCCACCCACGCGGAGCTGGAGCGCTGCCGGCCTTACCTGGAGGCCGAGCTGCGCCTGCTGCGACGTCTTCGCGTGGTGGTAACCCTCGGCCGGGTCGCGCACGACGGCTGGCTCAAGGCGGCGGGATGGTGGGCGACGTTGCCGCCGCGCGAACGGCCAGCGTTCGGGCACGGCGCCGTCGCAACGCTGCCGGACGGCACGATTCTCCTGTCCTCCTACCATCCGAGCCGGCAGAACACGAACACGGGGAAACTGACGCGGCCGATGTGGCACGCGGTCTTTCAGAAAGCACGCCGGCTCATCGGGGAGTGAGACGCCGAGACGTCTAGGCAGACGCCGAGATGCCGAGACGCCGAGTGGGTGTGCGGCGTGAGGCGAGAGGAGTCCTGACATAGGGCTCCTCTCGCGAGAGCTGCGACAGATTCTGTGCTACTCTCGCGACCAGCATCGACATCATCCCGACGCCGAGCAGCGCCAACATTGCGTTCGCAACGAAGTACAGGTTCGGTCCCGGAGCGATCAGCGCGAGCGCGGCGTTCGCGGCAATGAGGATGATTCGAACCTCGGTCGGACCGAGCCGGCCATAGGCGAGCCGAAATACCCCGAACACGTTCGATTCGAGATAGACGTTGATCGACAGGGCGAGGTAGACGATGACCACTCCCAGCGCCACGCACGGGTTCACGTACGGTGACAGTCCCACCCCGACCCCGATGACCGCGGTTGAAAACGCGTCGACCACGTGGTCGAGATAGTAGCCGTAACGCGGCCGCTCGGCGCCGCGGACGCGCGCCAGCGTGCCGTCGAGGCTGTCCCCCAGCCACTGCACCACGAAGCACGCACTCGCGACCCAGAGCCACCCCGCGCTGACACGTGACAGCGCGTACGCGGCGCCCACACCGAGGGCGCCGAACACGCCGAGGCCAGTGAGATGATCGGGGGTCACCACAGCGGGCAGCCGCGCCGCCACCGCGCGGAGCAGCCGCCGCTCCGGGTCGGCCA
>VBDR01000086.1 GCA_005882135.1 Chloroflexota bacterium | reverse complement strand
CAACACCCGTGCCGTCGTGGACCGCTTCCTGCGGCCGCCGCTGCAATCCCACGCCGAGCCGCGCGCCGTCGCGGTGGCCGCCCCGGACGATCTGGAGGCGGGGGAGTGAGCGAGCGCGGCGCTGGGCTCGGGTCCTTCCTGCTCGGTCTCGGGATCGGGGCGGTGGTGGGCTTCCTGTTCGCTCCCGAGGGCGAGGCGACCCGCGGCAAGCTGGCGGGCCGGCTGCGCGGCCTGCGCGACCTGGCGAGCGAGAAGGTGGACGAGCTCGGGCAGCTGCTCGAGACCGACGATGACCCGGACTCCCCGTCCTCCACTGCCCGGGAAGCGCTCGAGCGCCGTCTCACCGAGGCGAAGCGCAGCCGGCGCGGCGCCAAGGCGCTCCCCCGCGCCGCGGAGGAGGACGAGCCGGTCGCGTGAGGGCCGAAGCCGGCTGGCATCGGTCGGTGACCGGCGTCGTCCGCCGCACGCTCGAGGCGGCCTACGAGGACAACATCCCGTTTCTCGCGAGCGCCCTGTCGTTCGACCTCCTGCTCACCGTCATTCCGTTCGTCGCGCTGCTGCTCGCCGTCGTGGGCGCACTCGTCCAGCACCAGGTCACCACCCAGCAGGTCGATCTCCACGAGCTGCTGGCCCGCTTCCTCCCCACCACGCCGGGCGGGAGCACGGACCGGGCGTTCCAGGCCGTCGAGAGCACGCTGAGCGGCATCGTGCGCCACCGCGGCCGGCTGACCGCGTTCGGTCTCCCGCTGTTCGTGTGGTTCTCGTCCCGCCTGTTCGGCGGCGTGCGGGCGGCGCTCAACGAGGTGTTCGACACCGACGAGCGGCGGCCGTGGCCGGTCGCGAAGCTGCTCGACCTCGCCATGGTGCTCGGCACCGGGACCCTGCTGGTCCTGAGCGGGCTCGTTGCGGCCTGGGAGGCGGGCAACGCCGCGCTCATGAGCACGTCGAGCTTCGCGCTCGACTGGCTGTGGCGCTTCAGCCTCGAGACCGCCGCGTTCACCGCCGGCGTCTTGTTGTTCTTCGGCATCTTCAAGCTGCTCCCCAGCCGGCGGATCCACTGGCGCACGGCGCTGGTCGCCGCGGTCTTCTGCGTGGCGCTCGCCCTGTTCCTGCTGTGGGTGTACTACACGGCCTACCTCTTCCTGCTGGGCGGCGAGGTGGCCGAGACGTACGACCTGATGCGGATGCGACGCACGCAGCGCGTGCAGCTGGGGTGACCGCGCCCCGGCCGATCGATCTCCGCAGCGACACGGTGACGCGGCCGTCGCCGGCGATGCGCCGCGCCATGGCCGAGGCGCCAGTCGGCGACGACGTCCTGGACGGCGACCCGACCACCCGCCGCCTCGAGCGGCGCGTCGCGGAGTTGCTCGGCCAGGACGACGCCCTGTTCTTCCCGTCCGGGACCCAGGCGAATCAGACGGGGATCGCTCTGCTCACACGGCCCGGGACCGAGCTCGTGGTCGAGGCGAACGCTCACCTGGTGCATTACGAGCTCGCGGGTGTCGCGGCGAACTGGGGCGTGCAGATCCGGCCGGTGGCGACGCCCGACGGCCGGCTGACCGGGGAGCTGGTACGCGGGGCGCTGCGCCCCGCGTCCCCCCACGTGCCGCGCGTCGGCGCCGTCGCAGCGGAGAACACTCACAACGCCGCGGGGGGCCAGGTGATGGCCCCGGCGGTCATGGCGGGGATCGTCGCCGCGGCCCGGCAGGCGCAGCTGCCCGTCCACCTGGACGGCGCCCGGCTGTGGAACGCCGCTGCCGCGCTCGGCGTCCCCCTCGCCCAGCTCGCTCGGGGGGCCGCCACCGTGATGGTGAGTTTCTCGAAAGGACTGGGCTGTCCCGTCGGGTCGTGCCTCGCCTTCGCCGCGACCCACCGCGCGCTCGCCTGGGAGATTCGCAAGCGGCTGGGAGGGGGGATGCGACAGTCGGGAATCCTCGCCGCCGCGGCGCTCTATGCCCTGGACTGCAATCTCGGCCGCCTCCCCGAAGACCATGAGAACGCGAAGCTCCTCGCGGAGCGTCTGTCCGACTGTCCGACCATCCGACCATCCGCACCCGAGACGAACATCGTGATGCTCGATCTCGTCCGTGAGGCGGACACGGCGGATGACGTGGTCCCGCGGCTCGCGCAGGCGGGCGTGCTGGTCGTGCCGTTCGGCGCGCGGCGGCTGCGCGCGGTCACCCATCTCGACGTGAGCCGGGAGGACGTGGAGCGGGCGGCGGAAGTGATCGCGCGCCTGCTCGCTTGAGCCCATGCAGGGGCACTTGAGAGTTTCCGTCCTGGGCGCCAACGTGGTGGGTGGCGATGACAGACTCCCAGTCCTTTGTCCGGTGAGGGATACCTTGAGCCGGGGGACCCTCCGGACCGCCCGGGGCCGCACTCCCCCCGGGCCGTGAAGCCATCGCGCCCAGTGTTTCCGCCCGCGCTCTTCGAGCTGGAGGAGGACGAGCCGCCGGACGCGGGCCGCCGCTGGCTCCGCACGATAGCGCTGATCGTCGGCGGTGCGGCGGTGCTCGCCGCGGCGGTGTACGCCGCGTGGTGGTTTCTCGGCCAGCCGCCGGCGCACGCGCCGGCGCACACGCCACCCGCCGCGCCCGCCGCCGTTCCGAGCGATCCGGTACAGCGCGCGCTCAAGGCGTACCAGCTGCGCTCTTCTTTGTTCGCGACTCGGCGGATGACGTGTGAGGATCTCGGACGCGGCCTCGTCGAGCTCGACGCCCAGTGGGTCCAATACAACCTGGCGCGACGCCGTGCGGGTCTCAGGG
>VBDR01000002.1 GCA_005882135.1 Chloroflexota bacterium | reverse complement strand
CAGACGGTGCAGCGGCTGGCCTGCGACGGCACCCTGTGCCGGGTCCTCAAGGCGGACTCGGTGGTGGTCGATGTCGGCCGGGCGACACGTGCGGTCTCGCCGGCGCAGTGGCGGGCCCTCAAAGCTCGGCATCGCACCTGCGCGGCGCCGGGGTGTGACCGGCCGATCAACTGGACCATTCCCCATCACGTCGAGTTCTGGGGCCGAGGCGGAAAGAGCAACCTGACCAATCTGCTTCCTCTCTGCTACTTCCACCATCGCCTCGTTCATGAGGGCGGGTGGCAAGTGGTGCGCGCCGGGGAGAGAGTGAAGTTCATTCCACCCGATCGCGTGATCCCAAAAAGGGTCCGCGGACCGGGGATGCGCTGGGCGGCTTAGTTCCCTGATCGACTCTGATTCTCAGTCACGGGATTGTGCCCACGTCGGCTACCGCCTGGCCATCACCAGCCGCGCTCCCGGCAATGGCTTGGTCGCGGCCGGCAGCGCGTTGATCATCTCCAGCAGCCGCGGCCCCACGTCCCTGGTCTGAGTGCGGAACGGCGCGAACGCATCATCCCGATCCGGGTAGGCCCGAAAGTGAAGCTCCACCTCACGTCCGCCGCGCGCGGGCGACTGTGTCGTGAGGCGGTTGAAATCCGGAGCCGGCACCAGCCACCACACGACCGGTGCAAGCTCGAGCACCAGCACCACCACATAAATCCACGACGGGTCGCGCGGAATGGAGCTCTCGAAGTAGGTGGCATTCGACTGCACGAAACCCGACGCCCCAAGCCCGAAGCACGCCTTCGCCTGCAGGGACGCGAAGGTGCTCTTGCCCTTGGCCGCGACGACGAGGTCGCGGTGATCGTCATCGGCGTCGACCTGAAATGGCACCAGCTCACCGTCCGAGGTCAGCATCGCGTACACCGCGAGCAAGAACTCACCGATGCGACCGGCCTGGACGTCGCTGATCTTCACGGATTCGGAGCTTAGCGCGGGGCTAAGATTCCGGCCGAGGTGACTGAAGGCGTTGAGGTTGCGATCATCGGGGCCGGCCAAGCCGGCCTGGCCACCAGCTGGTACCTGAAGCAGGCCAACGTCGACCACGTCATCCTCGAGGCCGGCCGCGTCGGCGAGACCTGGCGCACGCGACGCTGGGATTCCTTCTGCCTCGTGACTCCCAACTGGAGCGTCAAGCTCCCGGGCGCCGAGTACGCCGGGCCCGACCCGGATGGATTCATGCCGCTGGCGGAACTGATTGATTACTTCCAGGGATGGGCCGATTCGTTCGACGCCCCCGTGCAGGCCAACTGCCAGGTGACGTCGCTCGAAAGAGACGGCGACACATTCATCTTGAACCTGGCGCGCGAAAGAATTCGTGCCCGCAGAGTGGTCGTCGCGACGGGTGCGTACCAGCGCGCACACCGACCGTCGGGCGCCGAACAGCTGCCTCCAACCCTGACCCAGCTCCTCGCTGAGGACTATTCGAATCCATCCGCGCTTCCGTCCGGCGCTGTGCTCATCGTCGGCAGCGGCCAGACGGGATGCCAGCTGGCGGAGGAGCTCCACGATGCGGGCCGCAAAGTGCTAATCGCGTGCGGACGGTGCCCGTGGGGACCGCGCCGTTTAGGTGGCCGCGACATCGTGTGGTGGGCCGCGCTTTCAGGATTCCTGGACCGTACACCGGCCACGCTTCCAGGACCGATGAGCCGGCTGATCGGAAACATCGTCACCACCGGTCATGGCGGTGGCCACGACCTGCACCTGCGCACGTTGAAGCAGATGGGAGTCGAGCTGCTCGGTCATTTTGCCGGCGTCGACGGAAACAAGATCTACTTTGCGGACGACCTGGCGGCAAGCGCGGACTTTGGCGACGCGAGGCTGGCCGACCTCTGGAAATACATCGAGACCTACTGCGCGGCGAGCGGGGAGGCGCTGCCGGATTTCGAGTGGCCGCTCCCCTTGCGCGTGGAAACCCGCACCGAGCTCGACGCCTCGAAAGAAGGCATCGGCGCCGTCATCTGGACCAGCGGTTACCGTCCTGACTACCGATGGCTGAAGCTGCCCGTCGTCGACGATATGGGTTTTCCGGTGCAGCGGGACGGCGCGTCTGAAGTTCCGGGTCTCTATTTTGCCGGTGTGCACTGGATGCGGAAGCTCAAGTCGTCGATCCTCTACGGTGTAGCAGAGGACGCTGAGTTGGTCGCCACGCAGATCATCGGGCGCAAGTCATGAAAATCGCCGTCGCGATGTCAGGCGGCGTCGACTCATCGGTAGCCGCTGCCTTGCTGCAGGCGCAGGGCCACGACGTCGTCGGCGTCACGCTGCAGCAGTGGCCCCGCGACGACTCGGAAGAAGCCTCGCGCCACGGCGGTTGCTGCTCGCTTTCAGCGGTGGAAGACGCCCGTCGAGTCGCTGCACTCCTCGACATTCCTTATTACTGCTGGAACCTGGAACGCGAGTTTGGCGTGAAAGTCATCGAGCCATTCCACCGCGACTACCTCGAAGGCCGGACGCCAAATCCATGCATCCGCTGCAACGCCTTCGTGCGCTTTGACCTGATGCTCTCGCGCGTGGTCGAGCTCGGGTTCGACCGCCTGGCGACGGGCCACTACGCGCGCGTGGTGCAAGGGACGGAGGGTCTGGAGCTCCACACGGCCGTCGATGACGCCAAGGACCAGTCGTACATGCTCTACCACCTCGACCGCGAGCGGCTCTCGCGCATCATCTTTCCGATCGGCGGAATGACCAAGCGCGAGGTGCGTGAGCACGCGCACGAGTTCGGCTTGCCGGTCGCGAACAAGGCCGAGAGCCAGGAGATCTGCTTTGTCCCGCGTGGGGAGACGGCTCGATACCTGTCGGCGCGTTTGCCCGTGCGCGCGGGCGCAGTCGTCGACTCGAACGGGCGCGAGCTGGGCA
The DNA here is from genome assembly GCA_005882135.1 of Chloroflexota bacterium. GTDB lineage: Bacteria > Chloroflexota > Dormibacteria > Dormibacterales > Dormibacteraceae > 40CM-4-65-16. Next base: position 14,915 of record VBDR01000002.1, on the reverse strand, counting down.
CGCATCGAGGCACCGCCCTGTACACGGTCGGCCAGCGCAGCGGCTTCGGCGACCTGTCCGAGCCCGGCCCGTGGTACGTGCTTCGCGTGGATGCGCCCACGAACCGCATCGTCGTCGGCCGCCGCGAGGAGCTTGCCGCGCGCGACGTTGCCCTCGAAAACGTGACCTTCATCGATGGGTCGGCCGTGGAGCCGCTCGCCTGCCAGGCTCGACTGCGCTACCACACGCCGCCGATCCCCGCGGTCTATGTGGGTGGGCGGCTCCAGCTTGGGGAACCATTCCTCGGCGCAGCGCCGGGCCAGGCTGCGGTGCTCTACGCGGGCAGCCGCGTGCTCGGCGGGGGGATCATCTCCGCCGCCGCGTGAGCGGTCCGCCCGACCTCGTAGTCGCGGCTTTCCACTGGCTCGAGTATCTCGGGCTGCTCGGTGGGCTGGGCTCGTTCGTCATCAGGCGTCTAGGCCGTTTCACCCCACGGATCGCGTGGGCGAATCCGCCCATGCACATCGCATTCGGCGCCGCGTTCGCCGGTGGCGCCGGCGTTCTCCTGGCACAGACCACCGCGCCGTGGTGGGTGGTCCTGATTCGCGTCCTCGCGGAGGGCCTGGCGCTGCTCTTCTGCGTCCGCGGCATCCCCTTGGTCGCGCCGTTCGGGGTGATGGCCGCGGTCCTGCTTCCGCTCGCGGCTCATGCCGCCGGCGTGCTGCCGCCGGCCGGGGCGGAGTTCGCCGACGCGCTGCACGTGCTTTCGGCGGGGATGTGGGCGGGAGGCATCCTGGCCCTGGCCACCCTGCAGCCGCCGGCAGGCTGGGGTGGAGGGGAGGCGCGGATGCTGCTCCAGCGATTCGGCCGTGTCGCGCCGATCGCGTTTGGCATCACCGCCCTCACAGGCGTTCTGCGGGCGACCGAGCAGCTCGGCGGCGTCAGCGATCTGTGGTCGACGACCTATGGCCAGGTCCTCATCTTCAAGTCGGCCGGTGTGCTGGTGATGCTCGCCCTTTCCGCCCTGGCCCTGCGCCGCGGAGTATCGGTCGCGCGCCTGGAAGCCATGGTGGCGGTCCTGGTGGTCGGCGCCACGGCGCTGCTAGCCGGTTTTCCGCTTCCGGCATAGGATGTCCTGGTGGCCAAGGTTCGCGAGGTCATGAAGACCAACCTGCACACCGTGGGGCCCGAGGACACGGTGGGCGAAGCCGTGGCGGTGATGGCCCAGCACCGCATCGGCTCGGTGCTGGTCATGGAGTCAGAACGCCTGCTCGGAATCTTCACGGAGCGCGACACGGTGCGGGCACTTTCGCAGGCGCATGACGCCGCGCGGCATGAGATCACATCGTGGATGACGCACGGACCGAGGACGGTGGGTCCCGATGTGGACACCGATGAAGCGCTGCACACGATGCTCGACAACGGCTTTCGCCACCTGCCCGTGGTGGAAAACGGCAAGGTGGTCGGCATGGTGTCGATGCGAGATCTGGCGGGGGGATAAGCCAGGGCGCTCGCCCCCACCCGGCGGCTTCGCCGCCGACCTCCCCACAGGGTGGGGAGGTGAAGACCTGGACCGCCCCGGACACCCGGCGGCTTAGACCGCGCTCGTGTCTAAGTAGAACCGGCGCCAGCCTACGGTCTGAAACCCAAGCCGGGCCAGGATCGGCGCCGACATCTCGCCACCCCAGACCGTCAGCCCCTCGGCCCCGGCCGCACGCGCCATCTCGAGACGGGCCGCGACCATCGCGCGGTAGATTCCGCGACCGCGGAACTTCGGCAGCACCGCGCCCGCGTTGATGATCGCCCCCGCGGGGGGGAACAGCGTGAGCCCGGCGCTGCCCGCCGGCTCGCCCGCGACAGTCGCCAGCAGCAGCCGGCGGTTGCCCGCCGCGACCTGATTCTTCCTCCGTCGCTCCTGCGACTCGAAACTCCGAGACGCCGAGCCGAATGCCTTGCTGTTGACATCGTCCGCCTTCCGGAAGGACTCAGGGTCGGCGAGGCCGTCGAGCATCTCCAGTCCCTCGACCCTGGGCCCGCGCAGGTCAGCGTGGATGGGGAGGACCATCACCGCCACCTCGGAGTCCAGAGCGACGCCATGCCGGGCGAGGTGGTCGGTGAAGTCCGCCGGCTCGGTCCCGGGGTCGAGGATCCAGTACACAGGTAGGCCGCGCCCGGCAATGATTGCGCGCGCCTCGCGAATCACCTCCTCGGCCTCTTCGCCGCGGCATCGGACCCACGCCACGCTGTTCGGTCCGGCAATCGGAAAGTCCGGCTGCAGAGTGACCTGGTAGCGCGGAGTCGCGACGACCTCGATACCAGGCGCGGCCGGTTGCCGGTGGCTGTTGGCGAACTCGACGAGCGCCTGCGATACTGCGGCCATGTCCGTATTTTCGCGGTCGCTCAGACGCTGGGAACCGATCCGCGTCGCGGCAGCGGTGCTCGGGCTGGCCTGGCTCGTGCTCATCGTCGCGTTTGCGTACAGCGCGACAACAGGGCTGCCGCACACGGGCAGCGTCGTCGCCGTGGTCGCCCTCGCGGCCATTGCCGGAGCCGGCTTTATGTATGCTTGGCGCGAGCCGGGACGTTAGCGAAACCGCCGGCGAATAGCCGCGTCTCCCATTAGCCACGGAGTGTCCATGGACTCCCTCCACGCGATTGGTTTCTACGTGTCCTCCGGGGTCTCGCTGGCCGGCGCGCTCGGAGTGGCGTTGCTACCCCTGAGAGACCAGCGCGGTGTGGCGCTGGGCGTGGCGGGAATCGGATTGGCGGGTCTGTACCTGTCGCTTTCGGCCGGCTTTGCTCGAAAGCGTGGCGGGCTCCGTGTGGCGGCAGGCCGGCGCCCTGGGAGCGGCGGGGTTGCTCGCGATTCTTGCGTACGCAGCCTTGCGCGGCGATTTCGCGCACGCGACCTTCAACGGCGGAACCTTCGGGGCAGCCGCCGTGGGGCGGCTGATCTTCGCGCACGACGCGCTCGCGGCCGAGGCGGTCGCCGCGCTGGTGTTGGCGGCGCTCGCCGGCGCGACCGCGGCCTGGCGGGTACGCGAGCGGGAGCGGGATCGCAGCCGGTGAGCGTGGGTCTGGTCGCGGTCTTGTTCGTCGCCGGTGGGCTCGTCGCGGCCGGGATGTTCGCGGCCGCCTGGCGCAGGGACCTGACTGCCGCCCTCGCCGGCGTGCCTTTGATGTTCGCCGGGGCAGGAGCCGCATTTGTCGGCATCGCGCGCTTCGCGGCCGCCGGGAGTTCCATCGCTTTCGGCCAGGAGTTCGCGGTGCTGCTGGCCATCGCGGCGGTCGCGCTCGTCGCCCTGGGTCTCGGCATCGCCGGCCGGGAGGGCTCTCGCTGACCTTCATCGCCGGCCTGAGCGAGATTCTCGCGGCGGCGTCCGGAGCGGCATCGAGCACCAGGACGTCCGGTTTCAATTTCGACCCCGCCGCGGCGTTGCCGTGGGCGGTGCCTCTGCTCTTGATCGCGCCATTCGCCTCGTTCCTGCTTGCGCTGTCGAGCATCCGCACGCGCAGGTCCGCGGCCGCGATGGCCATGTTCGGAACCGTGGTCACGCTGTTGCTCACGCTGCTGGTGGCGTGGGGGCTGACGCGCAGATCGACGCCCTTTGTCGCGACCTACCAGTACATCAACCTGTCGGTCGGGTTCAACGGACCGACCAACTTCCAGACCTTCGCCATCGAGCTCGTCCTGCACGTCGATCACCTCACGGTCGCGGCCCTGGCCGTGATCGAGATCTGCATGATCGCGGCGATTGGCTGGAACCAGGTCATGGGGCGCGCCGAACCAGGCGCGGCGCGCTTCCACGCCGTCATCACCGCGCTGCTGTTCGCCTGCTCCGGAATCCTGGTCAGCTGGGACCTCGCGGAGCTGTTCGGGTTCTGGGCCATCGCGGGGGCGATGACCTATCTGTTGCTGGCGCACCGCTGGGGAGTGGATGAGGCGGCGACGCGCGCGCGCGTCGCGCTTGCGCTTCCATTCCTGACCGACCTCTGTCTGCTTTGCGGCATCGCGTGGCTCTACGCGCGCTACGGCACCCAGAACCTCAACACGCTGCTGCCGATCCTGCACACCAATCCCGGCTGGACGGTGCGCTCGCTCGTGGTGGCGTCGATTCTTCTGTTCATCGGTGTGGGGGGGCGCCTGGCCCTCTGGCCGCTCACCTCATGGATCACGCAGACAGCAGTGACCGCGCCGCCGGCGGCGTCGGCGATCGCACAGTCGGCATGGTCGGTGGTCGCCATCGTCGTCCTCTACCGGCTGATGCCGATCCTGGCCGCCTCGAACCAACAGACGATTCGCGCGTTCATCTCGGCCACCCTTGTCGCGGCCATCGCCGCTCCCCTCCTCGGCCTGGTCGGGAACGAGCCGAGGCGCGCAATCGCCCTCGCAGGCTCAGGTGCGGTGGCGATCGCCGCCACCGTGCTGCTGAATGGATTGCAGGTGACGTACTCCACGTTTGCCGTCGCGGGCGTGGCCGCGGCGCTGGCGATTGCGCCCGCCCGCGCCGCAGCGGTGCTGGCCGCCGCGTCGATCGCCAGTGCGATGCGAACGGACAACCTGGCCGAGATGGGCGACGCCTGGCGGAGGATGCGCGCGACATCCGGCGCGCTTGTCGGATCGGCGGTCGTCATGGGCCTGGCCGCCGCAGGGGCGCTCGCATTCGGCGTCCCGACGCGTTCGTATCTCGGCTTCGCTCTCGGTGACGCGGTGCTGCTGATCGCGATCGGTGGGTTGCGCATCTTCCTCACCGCCTCCTTCGGACCGCTGCGCCGGCGGCGCGCATTCGAGCCGGATCGCGTGCGCGAGACACCAGGCGCGCTTGGCTGGCCTTACTGGCTGGTGGCCGCGGGCGCCGCTTTGCTGATCGCTTCGGGGATTACGGGCTGGCTGAACTTTCTCGACGGGCAGAAGCATCCGTCGCCCTCCGCCGGCGCGATCCTCCTCTGGGTGGTGGTCCCGATCGTCGGTTTCGGCGCCTGCACGCTCGCGTACGTCTTCAACAAGGAAGGGGCGCTCGCCGCTTCCGCGACCGGGGGCCTGTGGATCGGCCGAATCATCTCCGCCGCCTTGGGCGTGATCGATCGCTTCCTCATCGGTCCGACCACCGGCATCGCGGCCCGTTTTGGCGACTGGATTCCCGCTGGTGATGGCGCGATCGGTCGATTCACGACCACCTCCGGCCGCATCGCGCTTGCAGCCAGCCGCGCACCCGCCGTGCCGCTGGTCATCGTGCTCGCGGTCGTGCTCGCGCTGGTGTTCGCGTTGGTGGCCCCTGGGGTCGCGCGATGACCCTGCTCACCATCACCATGCAGACGCCGTCGCCGTCACCCGTCGGCGTGCCCGGCGCCGGCATCTTCTCGTCACCGGTCCTGCTCAGCCTGCTGATCTGGGTTCCGGTCATCGTCGCCGTCGCGATCGCGAGCATGCCCAACCCGCGCGGCCGCTACGACGTGCTGATGAAGCAGATCGCGTTCTTCACCAACCTGGGCCTCGTCTTCGTCCTCTTCATCGCGTACAACCAGTTCGAGAACTTCCTCCCGACGATGCAGTACGAGGAGAAGCTTCCGTGGCTGCCTGCGATCGGGGTCACCTATCACCTCGGCGTCGACGGCCCAGGGCTCGTGATGCTGATCCTCTCCGGGCTGATCGGCGTCGCGTCCGTGCTCGCGTCGCTGGGCGTGCGCGAGCGGGTACGGACATATTTCTGCCTGCTGCTGCTGGCCCAGGCTTCCGTCAACGGCGCCATCGTCGCCCGCGACATGTTCGTGCTCATCCTCTTCTGGGGTGCGGCGGCGATTCCGCTGGCGCTTCTCATCCTCGGCTGGGGAGGTGGCCCGGCGGCCCGAAGGGCGGCCGCCGCGTGGAGGCTGCTCGGCTATTGGGGGCTGGGCACGGGCGTGCTGGCGGTCGGCGTGCTCGCCCTGTATGCGGTCACCGGCGGCCGGAGCTTTGACATGGACACGCTGCTCAAGGCCGGGCTGTCGCCGCGGATCCAGATCGCAGTCAGCCTCGTGATGATCGTCGCGGCGGCGATGCGGCTCCCGCTGTTTCCGTTCCACGGATGGCTCCGCGACGTGCTTGCGGAGGCGCCGCCCGGCGTCGTCGTGGTGGTGGCCGGCGCAGCGTCCCGACTGGGAGCGTTTCTTCTACTCCGCACCGTGATCGCCGCCGAGCCCGCGGCCGGCCACCTGCTGTCACCGGTCCTGGCCGCGCTCGCCGCCCTCACCGTCGGCTACGCCGGGCTCGCCGCACTGCGGACCGCGGATATCCGCCACGCCGGTGCATACCTGGCGATGGTTCCAGGCGGGATCACGGTGCTCGGCCTGGCGGCCATTTCGCCGCTGGGCATCGCGGGCAGCGTCCTGAGCCTGTTCACCGGGGGCCTCGCGGCGGCGCTCGTCGCGGGTGTCTGCGCGACGTTGTCGGAGCGCGCACAGTCGCGCAGCCTGGCCGTGTTGAGCGGCCTGGCCCCGCGGATGCCGAACCTGGGCTGGCTGCTCATGATCGCGGCGCTGGCCCTGCTCGGCGTCCCGATCCTGGCGTCGTTCGCGGCCGAGGTCATGACCTTCTTCGGCGCCTTCAAGAACCAGCCGATCGGAGCCTTCGCCGTGGCCGCGGGACTGGCGGTCAGCGCGATCGCGCTCGCCGTGCTCCTGCGGCGGGTCCTGTTCGGCGCCCCCAATCCCGACGCGCCCGGCGTGTCCGACGCGTCGCTGGGCGAGACCTGGTACCTCGGCCTGCTCGCCGGGGGCCTGCTCTGGGTCGGGCTGTTTCCGGGCGGACCGAAGATTCCCGGCACCGAGATACCGCTGTTTGATCCCGGCCTCATCAACCAGATGGCCGCCGGGCTTTCCGATATGGCATCGCCGTACGCCGCGCCGGCGCCCGGCCCTTCGCAGTGAGATTTCTCGTCCTGCTCCCGGAGGCGATCGTCGTCGCGGTCGCGATCGGCGTCATGCTGCTCGGCCGCTTCGCGTGGCTGCCGCAGGCATCTCGCGCGTACTTGCCGCAAGCCACGGCGCTGCTCGTGCTCGTTGCGTTGGGTGTCGAGCTGTGGGCGGGCGCGACTCTCACGACCTATTTCGGCGGCGCCGTGATCCAGGATCGCTTCGCGCTCTTCGCCAAGGCGGCGGCGCTGCTGACGGCCGCGGTCGCCCTCGCGGCGACCGATTGGACCGCTGAAGACTCGCTTCACCTCGGCCTCGCCATGCCGCTCCTGGCGGCCTTCGGCGTCATGGTCGCGGCGTCGGCCGCGGACCTGCTCGGACTTTGGGCCGGCCTCGAGCTCGCCGCCGCGGCAAGCGTCGTGCTGGTTTCCCTCCGGCGGCCTGACCTCGGCTTGCGGCTGCTCATCGTCGGGGCGATGGCAAGCGCCCTCATCCTGGTCGGCCTGGCCTTTGTTTACGCGACCGCGGGCAACGGCGACCTTGCGGCCATCCGCGCCGTGCTCGTGAATCGAGCGCCGACGCTGGCCCTCGCCATCCCGATGCTGCTGCTGCTCGGGGGCCTGGCTCTGCGGGCGGGATTGGCGCCGTTCCATGTCGGCACCCTTCCGGTCGGCCTGGGCGCCTCTCCGCTCGGCGCCGGCCTGGTCATCGGACTGGTCGCGATGGCCGCCGCGACGGTGGCGGTCAAGCTCGCCGCGGCGCTGATCCCCATCCCCTCGGTTTACGTGCCGTATGTGGAAGCCGTCTCGGCGCTGGCCATGGTCGGCGGGGGGGCCGCCGCGCTGGCGGTCCGCTCGCCGCGGCCGCGGCTCGCCTACCTGGCGGTCGGGCAGCTCGGATGGGTGGCGGCGGGCCTGGCCACCCATTTCCGCTCGGGCACGGCGGCATCCCTGTTCCTGCTCGGGGCGTTCGCGGTCGCCGCGACCTGCGGGCCGGCGCTGCTCGGGCGGGCGGAGGGAGGCGAGCCGGCCGTCGCGGGGTTTGGCACCGTGCGGCCGGTGCGGGCGGCGGGCCTGGCGCTGGCGATGCTCTCGCTCGCCGGGGCGCCGCCGCTGGCGGGATTCTTCGGCGAGCTGGCGGTCGCGGCCGCGCTTGCGCAGAGTGGCAACTTCGTCCTTCTAGGACTTGGCCTGGTCGGCTCGGTGATGAGCGTGGCCGCGGTCGTGGGGACCTTGCGCGTCCTCTTTATACAGAGCCCTCTCGAGGAGGCCCGGCGCGCGCCGGCCGCGGCGCTGCCGGCGATCACCGCCTTCTCGACCGCCGGCGCGGTCGCGTTCTGCCTCGTGATCGCCGCCTACGGCGTGTTCGGCTACCCGATCCTCGGCCTGGCCGACCAGGGGGCCGAAGCGCTGGGGCTGCGGTAGTACTGCACACGCCCCTCTGCCCGGCCCACTCCCCGTGGCTAGAGGGGATCGCTCGCGTAGACTCCAGGGCACCGAACGTCGACTACGTCGCAGCAAACGTCCTGGAGGTCCCGCCTGGCCGCACCCAAGAAGCGCTCTCGGGCTCGAACCCGGGGTCGCCGACCGAACAAACGAAGGTCGCCACAACGCCTGGTGCGTCTGACGCTGGTGGCCCTGATCGTGATCTCGACCTCGAGCCTGGTCGGCACCGGGGCAACCATCGGCATCGTCGACTACTTCGCCGGTGACCTGCCCTCGATCGATGCCATCCAGACCTCCAACCTGATCCAGACCACGCGCATCCTCGACCGCAACGGCGAGCTGATCGAGGCGCTCTATCACGAGAACCGGACGGTGGTGCCGCTCAGCAAGATCAGCGTCAAGCTCCAGCGCGCCACGATCGACACCGAGGACCGCACGTTTTACAACAACTCGGGCGTGGACTACCGGCGGCTCGCGATCGCGATCGTGTACGACTTCACGCACCACACCTCGACGCTTGGCGGCTCGACGATCACGCAGCAGGTGGTCAAAAACGACGTCCTTGACACGGAAGAGGCGCAGAGCCGCACCGTCAGCCGCAAGTTTCGGGAGCTTCTGCTCGCGGAGGAGATGGAGCGGCGCTACACCAAGCAGCAGATCCTCGAGCTCTATCTGAACACCATCAACTACGGCAACGGCGCATACGGCGCGGAGGCGGCGGCCGAGACCTATTTCCAGGTCCACGCGGCCGACCTCACGTGGGCGCAGGCCAGCTTTCTCGCGGGACTGCCCCAGGCGCCCAGCGACTACAACGCCTTCGGGTCGCCGGACCAGCTGGAGGCGGCCAGGGTGCGATGGGGCCAGGTGCTTGACGGCATGGTCGCGGTGGGCGACCTGCATCGCGCCGAGGCCGACGCCATCTACGCGAGCGACCTCATCGCGAAGACGGTCGCGGGCCGCAAGGCCCTGCCGGCGTCGCACAACGCTTTAACGGCGCATTTCGTCGACTACATCGAGCACTACATCAAGCAGCGTTACGGCGAGCGGGTGCTGTACGAGGGCGGCCTCCAGATCACCACCACCCTCGACCTGAAAACCCAGGCCATGGCCGACAAATCGGTCAAGGCGGGTGTGAAGGCATACGCGAAGAGGGGCGTCAACGACGGCGCCATGCTGGTGATGAACCCGACCGATGGAGAGATCCTGGCCATGGTCGGCAGCGCCGACTACTACAACACCGCGATCCGAGGCCAGATCAACCTGACCGGGATGGATCCGCTCGGCTGGCGCGGGGTGGGATCCTCATTCAAGGTCTACACGTACGGCGCCGCGCTGCAGGCGGGACTGATCACGCCGGCGACTCTCGTGAACGACCAGACCGGCACCATCGGCGGGCACGCGTTCAGCGACTGGGACGGCAAGCACGAGGGTTACATCACGCTGCGAACCGCGCTGGCGGAGTCGCGCAACCTGCCGGCGCTGTGGACGTACTCGCAAGAAGGCGGCGATCGCGTGGTCTCCTTCATGCACAACCTGGGCGTGACCGCGCCGATCGAGAATCCCGACGGCGTGGCCACGACGCTCGGCCATGACGCACTCTCGATGTCGGAGCACCTCGCCGCGTACTCGGCCTTCGACAACGGTGGCTATCGGGTCAGCCCGCGCACAGTGCTGCGGGTCACCGATGCGAGCGGCAAGGTGCTGGAAGCCCTCGACGCGAATGCGGGGCGTGTCCAGGTGATCAGCCCTGAGCTCGGCTACATGATGACCGACCTGCTGCGGGGCCCGGTGAAGCTCTACCTGGGCGACCTCGGACGCCGGCCCGTGGCCGGAAAGTCAGGCACCACCGAGGCCTACACGGGCTCCATCTTCATCGGCTACACGCCGGACATTGCGGTGGCCGCCTCGCTGATGCACATCGACGCCGGGCCGAAGTGCAACTCCGGTTACGCCAATCTCGCCACCAACTTCCCACCCTCGGGATGGCAGTGCCCGACCTCGGTGCTGTTCGGCGAGAACGTCGGCACCTCGGTGTGGAAGCCGTTTGTCGTCGATTACTACTCGAGCCATCCGTGGCCGGCCATGTGGAGCCCGCCGGCTGGCGTGGTCACGCGCCAGGTCTGCGCGTACGACGGCGGGTACGTGTCGAGCGGCGGCTACAACGAGATCTTCCTGAAGGGGGTGGGGGAGCCTCGCTTCCCATGCGGCGCGAACCCGTATCCGGGTCAGAAGCCGTACGCGCCGGCTGCACCGGTCGCTTCGCCAAGCCCGACGCCCGCACACTAGTCCCCGTGCGGTTGGACCGGACGGGGGTCGTCGCCGGGGCGATCTACCTCGTCTTGGGCTTTTTGTGGGCGATGGCTGCGGACATGCCGGTAGCTCTGGCCTGGTTCGTCGCGGTCGCCGTAGTCGGCGCCTTCATCCCGGGGCCGGCCAACCAAGTCTCACTCGCGCGCGCGTATCTGGCCGCGCCGGCATTGGCTTACGCGCTGCGTCAGGATTTCGGGTCCGTCGCCCTGGTGGTGGCGATCGCGGGTCTCACCGACCTGGTCGACGGCACAATCGCACGGCGGATCGCACAGCCGTCGACTCTGGGCGGCGGACTTGATCCCGTGGTCGACGGCGTCTTAACAGGCGCGCTTGCAATCGGCCTCGCCCTGGGGGGAACGTTTCCACTATGGCTCGCCCTCGTCGTCATCGCCCGCTACCTTCTGCCGGCCCTCGCGGGTGGTGTCTTGATTGCCATGGGCCACCGGCCCGAGCTGCGCCACACGCTGACGGGCCAGGTGTCGACTGTTTTGATCCTCGTCCTGCTCGGCGGCGTCTGCTTGTTCCGGGGCTTGAAACAGGATTCGAGCGGGCTGTTGAACGCAGCCGAGGTGGTGATTCCGATAGCCACCTTGGCGACCTACGTCCACCTGGGCTTTGCGCTGAGGCGTCCGGCCAGAGCGCCGCAGCCCGGCTGAGATGGATGGCGGTCGCGCTAAGCGGGCGCGGTCCTTCTTTCTAGACCCGGCCGGGCGGTTCAAGGGCCCCTGCACGGGGGATGGTCGCGCTAAGCGGGCGCGGTGCTTCTTTCTAGACCCGGCCGGGTGGTTCAAGGTGTCCGCTGCAGGGCGGGTGGTCGCGTTAAGTGGGCGCGGTCCTTCTTTCTAGACCCGGCCGGGTGGTTCAAGGTGTCCCCTGCAGGGCGGGTGGTCGCGCTAAGTGGGCGCGGTGCTTCTTTCTAGACCCGCCGGGCGGTTCAAGGTGTCCCCTGTAAGATGGCGGGTGGTCGCGCTAAGTGGGCGCGGTGCTTCTTTCTAGACCCGGCCGGGTGGTTCAAGGTGTCCCCTGTAAGATGGCGGGTGGTCGCGCTAAGTGGGGTGCTGGCGGTACCCTGCACCGGCAATCCGCCTTAGCCGGACCGAATTCCGTCGCTGAGGTCTGGGTTCTCAGAACCGGCCGCGGCAAACGGCGTTGAAGGTCGGGACCTGCGCAGCTCGGGTCTCCGAACCCCGTCAGGTCCGGAAGGAAGCAGCGGTAAGGAGAGCTCCCGGGGGTGCCGCAGCCATCCTGGCCAGAGCCGCGAACCGCGGTGCGAGCTGGGGGTCTTCGATCGAAGCGGGGGTGCGCGGCCACTTTGAATTGAATGCCTGAGTACCAGTCCCTCTACCGCAAGTACCGCTCGCAGACGTTCGCCGACCTCGTGGGTCAGGACGCCGCCTCGCGAGCGCTGCAGGGCGCGATCATCTCGAGTCGGGTCGCGCACGCGTACCTGTTCAGCGGCAGCCGGGGCACGGGTAAGACGTCCGCGGCGCGGTTGCTCGCCAAGGCGCTCAACTGCACCGGCCGTGCTCGCGACTCGGCGGAGCCATGCAACCGATGCCAGTCGTGCGTGGAGATGACCGCGGGCTCGGCGCTCGACCTGATCGAGATCGACGCCGCCTCCAACCGCGGCATCGATGAGATCCGCGACCTGCGCGAGAAGGTGAACCTCGCGCCGGCGCTCGGGCCTTACAAGGTCTACATCATCGACGAGGCGCACATGCTCACCGAGCCGGCGTTCAACGCCCTACTCAAGACTCTTGAAGAGCCGCCCGCGCACGTCGTGTTCGTTCTTTGCACGACCGATGCGCAGAAGATTCCTTTGACGGTCATCGGGCGCTGTCAGCAGTTCGTGTTTCGCCGGCACAGCGAGGAGCAGATCGTAGGGCGGCTGACGCACATCGCAAAGACAGAGAAGGTGCAGGTCGATGCGGCCGCGATGGAGTTGATCGCGCGGACCGCGCAGGGGTCGATGCGCGACGCGGTCGGATTGCTGGACCAGCTGGTGCCGCTGGCTGCAGATTCGATCAGCCTCGAGTCGGCGCGGTCGCTGCTCGGCATCGCGGATCCGCGCGTGCTCGATGCGCTGCTCGATCACGTCCTTGGGGGCGAGGCGGCGGAGGCGCTGGCGGAGCTCAATCGCATCTATTCGTCGGGAGGGGAGCTGCGCCAGGTCGTGCGCGGATTGATGGAAGGATGTCGCGACCGCCTTGTCGCCGCCTTGACCAAGCACGACCAGCCGACGGCGCGACGCTTGTCGGGCGTGCTCGATGCGCTGCTGCATCTGGACGGCGAGGTCCGGCGCCACGCCGAGCCGCGGTTTTTGGTGGAAGCGACTCTCGCGCGACTGGCGGTTGAGGCTGGAACAGTCGTTGAGCAAGTTAGTGCCTCCCCACCGGCGCTGCGCGCGACCTCGCCACAGGGTGGAGAGGTGAATGCACCCCCGCCCGGGCTGCGCGCCGCGTCCCCACAGGGTGGAGAGGTGAATGCACCCCCGCCCGTGCTTCGCGCCGCGTCCCCACAGGGTGGAGAGGTGACATCACCACCGACTACGGTGCAAAGCGTTTCGGGGTGGTCGGAGGTTCTCGAAAAGCTCAATCGCACTGTGCGCGCCGCCTATCTCGACGCGCAGCCGGAAGTCGACGGCTCTGTGCTCGTCTTGTGGTTTCGGTACGGGTTCCACCACAAGAAGGCACAGGAGCAATCCGCGCAGCTCATCCCACACGTGCGGGCATGGCTCGGCGACGACGTGAAGATCGATTTCCGATTGCGGGAGGCGGAGTCCCCGAAAGGTCCGCCGCGATCGGCGAGCCCGGAGGATGATCCCTTCGTGCGCGAGATCGTGCGTCGCTTCGACGGCCGGGTGACGAGGGTGAAGGAGGTGTCCGAGTGAAGGACCCGATGAAAATGCTGCGCCAGGTCCAGCAGATGCAGGACCGGATGACCAAGCTGCAGCAAGAGCTCGAGTCGGAAATCGTGGAGGCAAGCGCTGGCGGCGGCGCCGTCACCGTGGTCGCCACCGGGACCCAAAAGCTGGTCTCGGTGCGAATCGACCCGGATGCGGCGAGCGACCCGGAGATGCTGCAGGACCTCGTCGTCGCCGCTGTCAACGAGGCGATGGAGAAGTCCAAGGAGATGGCCTCGGCGAAGATGCAGTCGGTCGCGACCGGTTTGGGACTTCCGCCCGGCCTCGTCTGAAATCTGAATGCCTCAACTTCCAGAACCGCTGGAGCGGCTCATCCAGGAGCTCTCGCGACTGCCGGGCATCGGCCCCAAGACTGCTCAGCGGCTCGCCTTTCACCTCATGCGGGTGGACCGTCAGCGCGCCGATTCGCTGGCGCGGGCGATCGAAGACGTGAAGGCACGGATCGGCTACTGCGAGCGCTGCTACAACATCGCCGAGGGAAGCCTATGCGCGATCTGCTCCTCGCCGCGGCGCGATGCCTCGGTGCTGTGCGTGGTCGAGTCGGCGTTTGACGTCCTGGCGGTGGAGCGCACGGCGGAGTTCAGCGGCCTCTACTTCGTCCTCCACGGCGTGATCTCGCCCATCGACGGCATCGGTCCCGAGCAGATCCACGTCCAGCAGCTGCTGGACCGGGTGCGCGATGAGGCGATCGCCGAGGTCATCATCGCCACCGACGCCGATATCGAGGGCGAGGCGACCGCGCTCTACCTGCAGCGGGCCCTTTCGCCGCTCGGGGCGACGGTGACCCGGCCGGCGCACGGCCTGCCGGTGGGGGGCGATCTCGAGTACGCCGACGAGCTGACCCTGGCCCGGGCGATGGCCGGCCGGAGGACGTTCTAACCGCTCTTTACAGCTTGGGTTGCAATAGCGACCAATCCGCAGGTAGAATTCGCAGGTTCCTCCACCGAACAGGTTTCGTGCGCCCTAACGGAGGGTAGATCGGACGTCCGGCTCGGAGGAGCCAGCACTTTGACAACTGAAGAGTGGGAAAGACTCTGAGAGTCTGAGAAGACTCAGGGCGAAGGCTCTGGGTCCTCCGTTTTGGACGGAGAGTTTGATCCTGGCTCAGGGTTAACGCTGGCGGTGCGCATAACACATGCAAGTCGAGCGAGGGCTCATTTCCCGCAAGGGAGGTGAGTTCCTAGCGGCGAACGGGTGAGTAACACGTGGGCAACCTTTCCTATCGCGGGGGATAACAGCGGGAAACCGCTGCTAATACCGCATGTAGTCACCGGTCGCATGGCCGGTGAAAAAAGCAGCAATGCACGATGGGGTGGGCCCGCGGCCTATCAGCTAGTCGGTGGGGTAACGGCCTACCGAGGCGATGA
>VBDR01000001.1 GCA_005882135.1 Chloroflexota bacterium | reverse complement strand
GGTGACGCACGACCGGCTGGTCGCGGGCGTCAGCCATGCCGCCTTCCTTCTTTCCATCGGCTACGTGCTCGCGCTGTCGCGCCGCAGGGACTGGCCAGAAGCGTCGCGCCTCGCCGCCGGGGGCTTTCGAGACATGAGCCGGCTCGCGGCGGGCGATCCGGACCTGTATGCCGGCGTGGCCCGGACCAATCGCGAGAACCTCATCGAGACGCTGGACGCGATCAGCGCGGAGCTGACGCGCCTGCGCAGGCATCTCGAAGCCGACGATCCCCGACTGGTCGAGCTGTTCGAGGAGGCTCGCTCGGTCCGCGAGCGCTGGGCCAGGCAATGATCGCCACCATCCGTCCCGCCCGCAAGCTCGAGGGCGAGATCACGCTCCCTGGCGACAAGTCGATCTCTCATCGCGCGCTCATCCTCGGTGCCATCGCGTCGGGCGACAGCCACGCGCGAGGCCTCTCGGCGGGCGTCGATGTGAAGTCGACGGCGGCATGTCTCCGTGACCTGGGGGTCGACGTCGGCGGCACCGACATCTCGGGTCGTGGCATGCGCGGGCTTCGCCCTTCGGCGAAACCCCTCGACTGCGGCAACTCCGGAACGACGATGCGCTTGCTGGCGGGCCTGCTGGCGGCGCAGGACTTCGAGACCGAGCTGACAGGCGACGATTCGCTATCGCGGCGGCCCATGGACCGCGTCGTCGAGCCACTGCGGAGGATGCAAGCGCGGGCGAGCTGGCCCCCGTTGAAGGTCGGCGGGCAGGCGACGCTCGAGGGCATCGAGTACACCGCGCCGGTGCCGAGCGCGCAGGTGAAATCCGCGATCCTGCTGGCGGGTCTCTACGCGGCCGGTGACACCGCGGTCGTCGAGCCCGTCAAGACCCGCGACCACACCGAGGTGATGCTGGGCGCGATGGGAGCGGACGTGAAGATCGACGGGACGCGCGTCGCGGTCGGCCGGACCGAGCGACTCGAACCGATCGACATCGCCGTCCCCGGTGACTTCAGCGCCGCGGCTTTCTGGCTCGTGGCCGGTGGCCTCGTCGAGACATCTGACATCCGGCTCCTGGCTGTCGGCGTGAATCCCACCCGCACCGCGTTCGCCGGCCTGCTGACCTCGCTTGGCTTTCGCGTCGGGCGGGCCAGGCCTCGTCTCGAGGCCGGCGAAGCAGTCGTGGACCTGGAGGTCACGCCCGCCGGCGATCTGCGTCCTGTGCGCGTCGAGGCCGGCATGGCCGCGGAGATGATCGACGAGCTGCCGGTGCTGGCTGTGGCCGCAACCCAGATCGCGGGCACGAGCGTGATCTCCGGCGCCGGCGAGCTCAGGGTCAAGGAGTCGGATCGACTGGCAGCGATGGAAGCGGGCCTGAGCGCCATGGGGGCCGACATCGTCACCCAGGAAGACGGCTGGGTCATCAACGGACCGCGCCGGCTGGAAGGCGCTCACGTGGAGTCCGCCGGGGACCACAGGGTGGCGATGGCGCTCGCCATCGCGGCGCTGATCGCGGACGGCAAGACCGAGATCGAAGACGCCGAATGCGTCGAGATCTCGTATCCGAATTTCTTCGACCACCTCGAGTATCTGTGCTGAAGATCCGCCGCGACATCGACGTCGACGTCGTGGCGCTCGAGCTGTACGAGCTCGAGGTCACGCCGCCGCGTGAGGATTTCGAGCTCGAGGTGAAGCGGTCGGTGCAGGCGGTCCGCTCCAGCGATGTCGGGCCGGTGAACCGCGCTCGCGAGCTCTATCGCAAATTCGGCGTCGACCCCACTCGCGTGCGCCCCTCCTCGGAGGCGTTGCTCCGCCGCATCAAGAAGGGAGAGCCGCTGCCGCGAATCAACTCGCTGGTCGATGTCGCGAACGCGCTGTCAGTACAGCTTCAGGTTCCAGTCGGCCTCTATGACCTGGGCAAAGCGAAGGGAGACGAACTGGTGATCCGGCTCGGCGCCAAGGGAGAGGGTTACGAGGGAATCGGCAAAGAGCGGGTCAACGTCGAGGGCCGTATCTGCGTCGCCGACGCCGAGGGTCCGTGCGGCAATCCCAGCGCCGACTCCGCACGCACCATGATCACCACCGATACCGAGACCGCGGCCTGGCTCTACTTCCTGCCCGTCGAAGACGACGATATCGATCGCACCGCGGAGCTCATTGCGGTCTTTGGTCGCGGCCTCGTCCGCCTGATCCCATGAGGGTCGCGGCGGAACAGGTGCTGTGCGTGAGGCGCGAGGACATCTTCCCCGACGGCGCCTGGCATGGATTCGTGTCCGAGAACCTGGATCGGCACCAGAAGGTCATTCGCGAACACCACTTCTTCAAGCCTCGCGCCGAGGTCGAGAATGACCCGACCTTCCAGCAGATCATTCCGTACGTCGTGTTTCGACATGGCGCCCGCTACTTCCTGACCCACCGGCTCCGTGCGTCGTCGGAGAAGCGCCTGCGCAAGCAGTACTCGCTTGGCGTCGGCGGCCATATCAACCCCGGTGACCTCGACGCCGGTGATCCCATCCTCGACGGGCTGAAACGGGAATGGCAGGAGGAAGTCGTCTACGACGGCACCTTCGAGGCCAGGCTGCTCGGCTTCCTGAACGAGGACTCGTCGCCGGTGTCGAAGGTGCACCTCGGGGTCGTCTTCCTCGTCGACGGCGATACGCCGAAGATCACGATTCGAGAGACGGACAAGCTCGCCGGTGAGCTGCTCACGCTCGACGAGATGCGGATCTACTACCTGTCGATGGAGTCGTGGTCGCAGATCGTGTACGACCGGCTTACGCTGGATTCGTGAAGCTCGAGTCGGTTGAGCTCCGGCGCATCAAGCTGTCGTTGGTCGCGCCATTCGAGACGTCGTTTGGCGTCCAGACGGAGCGCGACGTCCTGCTGCTCAAGGCCATCACCGATGGCGGCGAGGGTTGGGGTGAATGCGTCGCGGGCGAGGAGCCGACCTATTCATCGGAGTACGTCGACGCCGCCGGCCACGTCCTGATCCACCACCTGATTCCCAGGCTGCTCGACCGAGAGCTGGTTGCCGCGGACGTGTCGGCGCTGCTGCATCCGGTCCACGGACATCAGATGGCGAAGGCGGCGGTCGAGATGGCGGTCCTCGACGCAGAGCTGCGCGCCCAGGGCCAGTCTTTCGGACGATTTTTCGGCGCCGTCCGGCGCGCGGTGGATTGCGGCGTCTCGGTCGGCATCCAGCCTTCGATCGCTGAGCTTTTGCAAACCGTCGGCGGATACCTGGACCAGGGCTACCGGCGGATCAAGCTGAAGATCAAGCCGGGCTGGGACGTTGAGCCCGTGCGCGCTGTGCGGGAGCGATTCGGCGACGTGCCGCTGCAGGTGGACGCCAACACCGCCTACTCATTGGCCGACGCCGAGCACCTCGCGAAACTCGATCCTTTTGGGCTCCTGCTCATCGAGCAACCGCTGCCGGAGGAGCAGGTCCTTGCCCATGCCCAGCTGGCCAGGACCGTGCGCACGCCCATCTGCCTCGACGAGTCCATCACCTCGGCGCAGAGCGCGGCTGACGCGATCGAGCTCGGCGCATGCAGGGTGATCAACATCAAACCCGGCCGCGTAGGCGGCTACCTGGAGGCGCGCAGGATCCACGACCTGTGCGCGGCGCGCGGCCTGCCCGTGTGGATGGGCGGCATGCTCGAAACGGGGATCGGGCGCGCCGGCAACGTGGCCATGGCGGCGATGCCGGGCTTCACCTTGCCTGGCGACACTTCCGCCTCCGACCGCTACTACCATCGCGACATCACCGAGCCTTTCGTGCTCGAGGACGGACGCCTGCGAGTGCCGACCGGTCCCGGCCTCGGGGTCAGCATCGATGCGGAGTACCTGGAGTCGATCACCTACTGGAAGAGCGTTGTCGGACGCGCGGGGTCAGGAGTCCGTTCGTAGCCGGGGCTGCGGCGTGCGCTCGAGCAGGTCGGTCATCGCCACCGCCTGGGCTGCGGATCCGAGTCGGCGCAGGCCGAGCCGGTCTTCGATGCTCGCCAGCAGCGAGTAGTGGTCATAGGCCCTGGTGCTGGTGTGATTGCGCGTGTCTTGGTGGATGACCAGCGTCAGCACCGAGTTGGCGCTGTCCTCGCCCTCATCCCAGGTGATGAACAGGACGCCGTTGTCCTGCCATGCAGGAGTGGCGAGAATCGCCGGCACCGTCTGCGCGAGCCATGAGTCGGCCGTCGCCGTCGAACAGTCGTGCCCGTCGTGGCACAGGTTCGGCGTGATCCACACAAACCGGGGAACGCTGCCGGCCAGGTCGTGAGCAAACTGGCTCAGGGGCACGACCTGCGGCGGGCATGTGCTCCCGTAATAGGCGAACGGGTTGTGCTTCAGCGCGTATCCATTGCCGTTGCGGAAGCAGCCGTTGGTCATGCCTTCCATGTACGCCCGCCAGTCGATGCCCGCCGCCGTCAGCTGGGCACCCAGCCCGCCCGCCGGTAGATTGTGAAATCCATCGTCGGCAATGCCCCAGGTGCTGCCCGAGGTCATCGCGAGGTAATTGGGCAGGCTGGGGTGGGAGACGCCGTGGTAGTTGGTCGCGACGCCATATTGGGCGGCGAGCTGCGCGCTGTAACGTCCGGCGATCGCCTGGTCGTACGAGCGGTTCTCCATGACGATCACGAAAACGTGCGAGGGCGCGGGGGTGGTTGTGGGTTCAGGGCTGGGCGCCGGCGGCCGCTGAACAACGGCGACCGGCGTCGGGCTTGGGTGGACCTGGCCTGACGCGGGACCGCAGGCACCGGCCACCAGGGCGGCTACGATCGCCGCGCAGGTGAGAGTGCGCTCGACGCGATGGGAGCTCGAGGTGAGGCCTGAGCGAGGCGGGCGGATCACGTCCCTTCGCCTGGACGGCGAGGAACTCCTGGACCAGGGCATCGGGGTTGACCAGCCTACCGCGAACGGATTCGTGGAGGGCGGCGCCTGGGGATGGGATGAGATGGTGCCGAACGTCGAGCCGACCGAGACGCTGCCCGATCACGGCGAGGCGTGGCGGCTGCCGTGGCGGGTCACGCGAGCGGCCGGCATCGAGCTTGCCATGCAGTGCCGTGGCCGGCTGCTTCCGTGGGAGCTCGTGCGAAGCATCTACCTTCGCGAGGCGTTGATCGCGATCTACACGTATCGAAACATCGGGGCACAACCGCACCTCGCGTATTGGTGTGCACACCCGTTGTTCAGGTTCGAGCCAGGAATGGAGATCAGCGTCCCTGGTCGGCTGGGCGACCTGGCGGACGGCACGAGCGCCAAAGTTTTCCTAGCGAGAGGCTCGACCGACCGGGCGACGCTGCGGTGGAGGTCTGGCCCTGCGATCGAGATGAGCTGGGACCCGGCTCTCACTCCGTATGTCGGAATCTGGGCCTGCAACGGTGATCTGGGCGGCTACAGGCAGATCGCGATCGAGCCCGCGACGGGCGGCAACGACAGGCCGGACCCTTCGGCGCCACCGCCGCTGCTTGCGCCAGGTGAAAGGCTGCAATGGTGGCTGCAGATTCGCGCTCTCTAAACTGAGCCCGTGCCCAAGGTCATAGGCCTGCGCTGCCGCGAGTGCGGCGCCGAGTACGAGCTGCAGGCGACGCACGTATGCGAGATGTGCTTCGGCCCGCTGGATGCGGTCTACGACCAGGCCGCGCTGAAGAAGGTTGTGAGCCGTCAGCGCATCGAGCAAGGGCCGACGTCGATGTGGAGGTATCGGGACCTGCTCCCCATCGAGGATTCGGTCGCGGTCGTCACCTTGGGCGAAGGTCTCACACCCCTGGTCAAGGCGGACCGGCTGGGCGCGGAGCTCGGCCTGCGCAACCTCTACTTGAAAAACGACAGCATGAATCCGACCAACTCGTTCAAGGACCGCGTCGTCTCGGTGGCGATCAGCTGGGCGCGTGCGCATGGTTTCGAGACGATCGCGTGCGCCTCGACGGGCAACCTGGCGAATGCAGTCGCGGCGTATGCGGCTCGTGCCGGACTCGAGTGTTTCGTCTTCATCCCGGTCGACCTCGAGCCGGCGAAGGTCGCGAGCATCAGCGTCTTCGATCCGAACCTGGTGACCGTGCGCGGCAACTACGACGACGTGAACCGTCTGTGCAGCCAGCTCATCGAATCGACGCCGTGGGCTTTCTGCAACATCAACATCCGCCCGTTCTACGCGGAGGGCTCCAAAACGCTGACGTTCGAGACCGCAGAGCAGCTGGGTTGGAAGCTGCCGGACGAGATCATCATCCCGATCGCGAGCGGTTGCCAGTTCGTGCGTCATCGCCAGGCCGCGCGCGAGCTGATCGAGTACGGGTTGGTGCGGGGCGATCGCGTGCCCGCATTCACGGGAGCCCAGGCCCTTGGCTGCGCACCGGTGTACAACGCGTTTCACTCCGACACCCCGGACCGCGTGCTGCCGGTCAAGCCGGACACGATCGCGCGCTCGATCGCGATCGGCAATCCGTCCGATGGCGTCTACGTCAACCGCATCGCGCGCGAGACGGGCGGGGTGGTGGAGGCCGTGACCGAGGAGGAGATCGTCGATGCGATGCGCCTCCTCGCTCGCACCGAAGGCATCTTCACCGAAACCGCAGGGGGCGTCACGATCGGCGTGCTGTCCAAGCTGGCGCGCGCGGGTCGGTGGCAAGGTGACGAGGTGGTGGTCGCGTACGTCACCGGGCACGGCCTGAAGACCGCCGACGTGCTGACCTCGGCGAATGGGCACGCGCGGCGGGTGGAAATAGAACCGACGATGAAGTCGTTTCGCGAGAAGGTGAGTTTGTAGAGATGGCACAGTTTCGAATCCCCGGACCCCTGCGCCGCCTGGCCGACGGCCACGTCACGGTTGACGTCGAAGCCACGGACCTCGTGGGCGCTATCGTCGCCCTCGACGCCCAGTACCCGGGCTTCAAGGACAGGCTGCTCGACGAGAACGGCGACCTTCGGCAGTTCGTGAACATCTACCTGAACGACGAGGACATCCGCCTGGGCTCCGGACTGGGGGCCAAGGTGGGGGAGAAGGACGAGATCTCGATCGTGCCGGCGGTCGCCGGGGGATAGGTCGGTACTCGGTTCGTCACCCAGGAAACTGGCCCGAGGCCGGCCTTACTCGACCAGGTCGCCCTCGGCGAGTTCAACCTTAACGCCACGCGATTCGAGATACTCCACGCCTTTATCGAGCTCATCGGGCTCGCCTGAGACCTCCAGCAGGACCCAGCCCTGGTCGCGGGCTACGTCTGCACGTCGGATGTTGGTCACGATCTCG
>VBDR01000027.1 GCA_005882135.1 Chloroflexota bacterium | reverse complement strand
GCCCCGAGGTCGCGGCCGAGCACGCTGAGCAGGTGCGAGCGGTATCAGGAAGGTGGCTCCAGAGCCGCCACTCGCCCGAGCTGGGTTACAGCCTGGGGACGCTGGCCACCCTGGCCGACCCCGACATCGTGGTCGGGTTGGGGTTCGGGGGCGATGGCCGGCTCGAATCCTTTGTGAGCTGGCTGCCGGTTCCAGCTCGCAAGGCGTGGACGCTGGATCTCGTCCGCCGGCGCCCGGACAGCACATACGGGGTGGTCGAGGCGCTGATCGTGCGGTCAGTCGCTGAGGCCCGCGAGCGAGGGATCACCGAGGTGAGCCTTGGCGTGGCGCCGAGGATCATCACCTCACCGGACGCGCCGCGCGGCCTCGAGGCTGCGTTGCGCGCGATGTACTGGGGCCTCGATCGGTTCCAGCGCAGCCGATCCCTGCACCGCTTCAAGGAGAAGTTCGGACCGCGTTGGGAGGACCGCTACCTGGTCGTGCCGAGCCCATCGACCCTTCCCGAGGTGATGGTCGCCCTGGTTCGCGTCCACGTGCCGCCGCTGCCGGCGACGGCGGCCTGGATCCGATCCGCGCTTTCGCCGGCGCGACCAGAACCAGGCCGCCCGGTGGCGGCTTAGGTGACCTGGGGCCTGGCCTCGGCCGCAGGCTCCGGGGCGCGCGTCGTGAGGGCCACCGCGACCCCAGCGAGGAGCAGGATCGTGCCCACGATGAGCGTCACTGGCTCGGGCAGATGGATCCGGAGAGCCGCGTCGAGCGAGTAGGCGCCCGCGCCAGTCAGCGCGACGGCGGCGACGCCCGCCAGGATGGCCAGGTTGAACTCGTAGCCACCCTTCGTGACAAAGAATCCACGCGGCCAGTGCACGAGCGCGATCGCCACCAGCATCGACCCGGCGATGGCCAGGCTGGGGAGTGGGGTGAGAAGCCCAACGGCAAGTCCGAGCCCGCCGCCCAATTCCGCCAGGGCTGACATCCAGGCCCACGGAGTCGCGGGACGGATGCGCATGTGGTTCATGGCCCCGGTCCAACCATTCATACCTGGGCCGCCAAACCAGCCGAACAGCTTCTGGGCGCCGTGCGCGGCGAGCGTAAGTCCGATCACCAAGCGAAGAATCAAGATTCCCAACGCAACCATTGCTATGTCAAACCTCCGCAACCAAAACGTTTGTACACGGACGAAAATTCCCCGCGGCCTCGAGGCTTGAAACGTGGGGGCGCCCCCGCAACCCGCCCAGGGCCGTGGATAGACTCAGCCCCGAGGGCCCGTAGCTCAGTTGGTTAGAGCGGCCGACTCATAATCGGCTGGTCGGTGGATCGAGGCCACCCGGGCCCACCCATTTTCGAGTTCATCGCGAGCCTCCTTGGTGGTGGTGGCGGCCGTCGGCAGGCGGTTTGACAACAATTCTGACAACAGTTTTGGAGGATCAGTGGTCAAACGACCGAAGGCACGAATTGGAGATGTCTTCCAAATCCCCTTGGATCCCGGCCGGGTCAGTCACGGCCAAGTTGTAGCGGTTAACTCTGGCCCTGGCCCTCTGTATGTCGTCGTCTTTCGCCGAGCTTGGGCGCTGGACGCCAAGCCGGACATGACAGACATCGTCGCCGACGAGATCGCGCTGGTCGCGCCCACCATGGATGCCCTGATCTGGCACGGCAGGTGGCCGTTGGTCGGCAATCTGGCACCCGAGCTCGATCGAGTGCCATTTCCGGCTTATCGCATCACGGTAGGAGCAGCAGACCGCTGGTTCGTCGAGACGTTCGACCACGCTCGACGCAGGCTGCCCAATCCCGGCGAGCTCGAGAAACTAACCAACCCCACCAGCTTTGCGCCGATTCGGCTACAGAAGGCAATCAGAGCCATCAACGGACTCGAACCGTGGGACCCGACGTGGGACGAGCTGACTTACGCCTCCGTGTTGGCTCGCTGCATAGTCGTGTAGGGCGCCTCGGCTTATGGAACGTAACGTCGCCCGGGCCCACCATAACCATCCGGTCCCATTACCGTTCACCGCAGCAACATGGGTTGGAGACGCGGCACGGCGCTCTCGTTCGCCGGGCTCGTGTTCATGGCCTGTGGCCCCAGGGTGGCGCCGAGTGCCCATGTCTCCCCAGCGCCGAGCCCAGCGGAGACAAGTCCGATCGCGACGCCGATCCCAACGCAGGACGGCATCACGGCATCGGTCACGTGCTCGGGCCGACCGGCGACGGCCATGTCCGTGGTCGCAGGTGCTTTCGTGTACGACGTTGCCGACCCAGTTCGCCCTCGACTGGTCTGTCGCAGCGCCAATACGGTCATTCACCTGCTCGATGGCAATGCCATCGCCTACACGGCTGTTGTTGCCGATCACGTTGTCATCGTTCGACGCGACCTGACCACCGGTGCTGAGTCCCGAATCGCACAGCTGCGAATAGCCCCACGTCCTTACTACTGGGCCTGGGCAGGCTGGACGTGGGACGGATCATTGGAGGTCTATTCGACCTCCGGTACACCAAGTGCGGATGGGAGATCGCTGGTCTCCGTACATCTCTTCTCGAACGGCGCGGATCACGTGCTGTACACGCTCGACACTGGGCCGGGAGGGCTCGAGGGCCGCTGGGGCCCCCGCGGCCTCCTGGCGTTCAGCCCGGATCGCAGGTACCTGGCGATCTCTGACTTCCCCTTCTACATCTACGGGGAAAACGTCAGGATCTTCTCGCTCGCGGACCAGCGACAGAAGGCAGTGACTAAGGGAACACCCACCGGTGGAACCTGGATCGCCAATGACAGATTCGTGTGGGCATCGGGGTCGTTGATGCAGTGGTCGCCAAGCACAGGCGTCACGTTGCTTCGGTCCGAATACTGGTACGGCGTAACCGGTTCGGGGGACGGGCACTGGCTCGCGGGTATGTTGTTCGCCAAGCTCGATGCCAACAGCTACGACAACTCAAAGCCGCGCGGGCTGATTGTTGCGGTCGGTGGCGGAACGACATTCCAACCAACCGGCCTTGCCAGCAGCCCCGGATTCGTAACTCCGACCGTGGTGTGGTATGCGGAGGAGGGGCCGTCCACCGAAGGCGGTCTGGCGGGTGACACCTCGCCGACGGGCGTCATCCGCGCCTTCAACCTTGCAAGCGCAAGCGATCAAGCGGTCCGTTTTGTAGCGGGCGAGGCACCGACCCAGTTTCAGTGTTGCGCCCCCCGCGGGTGAGCATGAAGTTCCAGATGCGGATAAATCGTGAGGCGATGATGATGGCGAGTGTCATCGACCAGGTGCAGGCCGTCTGGCCGGCCACGAGCTCTCAGTTCTAGCGCATAGCCTCCAGGGCGAACCGCGCGGAATCGATCGACGACAGAATTCACTTGGGGTGGCGGCCCGCGTAGGAACCGGGCCCACCCGAGTCGTTCACCCCGTCGATAATGGCCCGAGGATGAGGCTCGATTGGGCCCTGCTTGCAAACGCGGCCGAAGCGCCACCCAATGGTCTCGTTTACATCCTCGGCGCGGGCTTCGACACCCTGATCCGCGACCAGTATCCGACCCCCTTCGGCGGGGTGATCGTGCTGCGGCTGCAGACCACGCGCCTGGAAACCGAACGACCGCACAAAGTCGAAGTGCACTGCACCGACGAGGACGGCAACCCATTGCTGCCTCAGCCGATCGTGCTGAACCTGCCGGCGCGCCAGGTGCCGGCGGAGTACCCGCACGGCTGGGATCTCTCGGCGAGCATCGTCATCAACCTCACCACCGTCCCGATCAACAAGCCCGGCTTCTACAACTTCGAGATCCTGATCGACGACCAACAGGTACGCACCTTGCCTTTTCGCGCGGTGAAAGCAGCCACGGTTGAGACGGTGTGACAGCCGCCGTCAGCAATTTCATCGCCGGCTACGGCCTCCTCGCCGTGTTCGTCCTCATGGTCGGCGAGAGCTGCGGTTTCCCGTTTCCGAGCGAAGTCATCATGCCAACCGCCGGAGTGCTCGCCGCCGCCGGGCACATGAACCTGGTCGCCGCGATCATCGCCGGGGGGCTCGCGAACCTCGTCGGGTCGCTGATCGCGTATTGGGTGGCGGCGCGTTTTGGGGAGCCGCTTCTGCTCGGCCCTGGACGCTACATCGGGATCCGCCGTCACCACCTCGAGCTGGCCGACGGATGGTTTCGCCGCTGGGGACTGCTGGCGGTATTTCTCGGAAGGGTGCTTCCCGTGATCCGCACGTACATTTCGTTTCCCGCCGGCCTCGCACGAATCGACCTCGCGAAGTTTTCGGTCCTGACACTTGTCGGCGCGCTTCCGTGGTGTGCCGCCCTCGCCCTGGTCGGTTACGTCCTCGGCCGCAACTACGACCGGATCAGCGGCCCACTGGAGAAAGGTGCGATCGCGATCGCGCTTCTAGTTGCGATCGTGATTGTGGTCTGGTACGTACGAGGGCGCGAACCGCGCGGCGGCAAAACGTGAGATGTCGCGCTTGGTGCCGCCGTCGCACACGAGATCGGCCGCGATGTCGCCGATCACCGGCGCGAACTTGAAACCGTGACCTGAGCAGGCGCTGATCACGACCACGCGCTTGTCGTCGGGGCTGAAGTCGATCACGAAATGGCCGTCCGGCGTGTTGGTGTACATGCAGGTCAGAGTCCTGGTCACCCGCCCGCTGACCCCTCGCATGTAGGTGGCGGCCATGCGGCGCAGCGGATCGAGATCCGTCGCGCCCACCTCGCGGCGCACGTGATCGGGGTCGGTGAACTCACCCTCGTGATGCCGTCCGACCTTGACGGCCACTCCGTCGAGCGTGGGAAAGCCGTAGACGTCACCGAACGTCTTCGACTGCCGGATGAAGACGGGAAACCGGTCCGGCATCAGCCAGCCGGCTTCGCGCTCGATCGCAAGCCAGGCATGGACCTGACGCTCGACCTTGAGCGGAATCCAGTCGATGAGCTCCGGTGTCCACGGACCGGCCGCCACGACCACAGCGTCAAAGTCGTCCATCACTTCAGCGATCGATGTGATCCGCGTATCGCGTACGACCCGCGGGACCTGGGAGAGCATCGCGACCACCGCCGCCTCAGGGCGGAGGATGCCGGCTTGCTTGTCGAGGACAGCCATGTCTTCGTCACCAACCACGTGGCCGGGATAACGCTTGCGCAGCTCGACGGCGTCGAGAACTTCGATATCGAGACCATGCGCCTGCGCGGACGCGTTCGCACCGGTGACGGCTTCCGATGACGAGTCGCCGATCATCAACGCGTCGGTCATCGTCAGCAGCTGTGCTCCGCTGACCGCCTCGAGCTCCCGCCACAGCGGAAAGGCCTCCTGAAGCAGCGGCACGTACCAGGGGCCTTCTAAGTAGGCGGTCCGGATGATGCGCGTGTCCCCATGCGTCGAGCCCAACGGATGAGGCGGCGAATAGCGGTCATAACAGACGGCGTCGACCCCGCGCCTGGCCAGCCTCCACGAAGTCGCTGCCCCCATTGCGCTGTCGCCGATCACCGGCGCGAACTTGAAACCGTGACCTGAGCAGGCGCTGATCACGACCACGCGCTTGTCGTCGGGGCTGAAGTCGATCACGAAATGGCCGTCCGGCGTGTTGGTGTACATGCAGGTCAGAGTCCTGGTCACCCGCCCGCTGACCCCTCGCATGTAGGTGGCGGCCATGCGGCGCAGCGGATCGAGATCCGTCGCGCCCACCTCGCGGCGCACGTGATCGGGGTCGGTGAACTCACCCTCGTGATGCCGTCCGACCTTGACGGCCACTCCGTCGAGCGTGGGAAAGCCGTAGACGTCACCGAACGTCTTCGACTGCCGGATGAAGACGGGAAACCGGTCCGGCATCAGCCAGCCGGCTTCGCGCTCGATCGCAAGCCAGGCATGGACCTGACGCTCGACCTTGAGCGGAATCCAGTCGATGAGCTCCGGTGTCCACGGACCGGCCGCCACGACCACAGCGTCAAAGTCGTCCATCACTTCAGCGATCGATGTGATCCGCGTATCGCGTACGACCCGCGGGACCTGGGAGAGCATCGCGACCACCGCCGCCTCAGGGCGGAGGATGCCGGCTTGCTTGTCGAGGACAGCCATGTCTTCGTCACCAACCACGTGGCCGGGATAACGCTTGCGCAGCTCGACGGCGTCGAGAACTTCGATATCGAGACCATGCGCCTGCGCGGACGCGTTCGCACCGGTGACGGCTTCCGATGACGAGTCGCCGATCATCAACGCGTCGGTCATCGTCAGCAGCTGTGCTCCGCTGACCGCCTCGAGCTCCCGCCACAGCGGAAAGGCCTCCTGAAGCAGCGGCACGTACCAGGGGCCTTCTAAGTAGGCGGTCCGGATGATGCGCGTGTCCCCATGCGTCGAGCCCAACGGATGAGGCGGCGAATAGCGGTCATAACAGACGGCGTCGACCCCGCGCCTGGCCAGCCTCCACGAAGTCGCTGCCCCCATTGCGCCGCCACCGATCACCGCCACCCGCATCGACTACTCGGGCGCGATGCGCGCTACGGGCTGGCCTGGAATGACGGGATCGCCGACCTCGAGGAGGAGATCTTCGACGACGCCGGCGATGGGGGAAGGGATCTCCGCGTTGACCTTGCCGCGGTCTCGGGCAGGGAGCGAGCTGCCTGCCGACACACAGCCTATCGGCGGCTGCCTTGCGCGAGAGGCCACAGGTGCGAGCTGCCCAGGAGGCGGGGGACAGCCCCGCCAGCTGATGCTGCCCGCGCTCGCGACCTCGATTGAGGACGCGGCAGAGCTTGCCCTGGAGGCGGTCTATGGCGGCGCTCAACCGCTTGGGGTCGACCTGGTCATCGTCCGCCTGGAGGTCGAAATCGCCGATCGCGTTCTCGAGCCTTTCGAGTTCGATCGACATGCCAGAATTATACGAACCTTAGTTCGTAAAGTCAAGACCCGTTGGTAACAATTCTATTCAAATCAGCCCATTCCGAGGGCCACCAGACCCACCCCCGACACCCTCTTCCCAGTCCGTCCCTCGTCACGCCATGGACACGACGTCGAGGAGATCCTCCTCCCAGTAATCGACCCGCCCCTCAGGCATGAACAGCACCCGCCCCGGCCGCAGCGACGCCACGAACTCGCGGTCGTGGCTGACGATCACCATCGTCCCCGGCCACTCCGCGAGCGCCCGCGCGACCCCCGTCCGCGACGGCGGGTCCAGGTTGTTCGTGGGCTCGTCGAGCAGCAACAGGTTGTGCCGCCCCGCGACCAGCTGCGCCAGCGCCAGCTTCGTCTTCTCCCCACCCGAGAGCGTGCCCGCGTCCTGCCGCGCGATGTCCCCGCTGAGGCCGAACATTCCCAGCAGGGCACGCAGCATCCTCTCCTCCGCATCCGACTGCTCCCGCATGTGCGCAAGCACGCTCACCCCGGCCCGGATCCCCTCGTGCTCCTGCGCGTAGTACCCGAGCGACACCCCATGGCCGAGCCGGAACGACCCGGCATTCGGCTCGCTCTGTCCCGCCAGGATGCGCAACAAACTCGTCTTGCCCGCACCGTTCAGTCCCATCACCAGCAACCGCTGATGACGCTCGACCTCGAATGCGACGTCGCGAAACACCAGCGGACCGCCGTAACCCTTGGCCAGACTATTCGCCCCGAGCACAACGCGTCCGCTGTGCGGCGGCTCGGGAAAGCTGATCTTCATCTTTCGCTCGCGCCGCGGTGCAACCACGCGCTGCGATTTCATGCGCTCGACCCGCGTGAAGATCGACTTCGCCTGCTTGGCGCGCTTCTCGGTCTGGCGGCGCATCACCTCCGCGAGCAGGCTCAAGCGCTTGATCTCCGCCTCCTGCCGATGCGCGAGAGAGGTCAGCCGCCTCTCCTCTAGCCGCCGCGCCTGCTGATACTGCGAATACGTCCCGCGATACTCGATGAGGCGACCGGCGTCCAGGTGCAGCACCCGGGTGATCGACGTGTCAAGCAGGCCGAGGTCGTGGCTGACGACGATCACAGCCCCGCGGTAATCGCGCAGGAAATCCATCAGCCATGTCTTGGCGTCGCTGTCGAGGTGGTTGGTCGGCTCGTCGAGCAGCAGAAGGTCGGCGTCGGCGAACAGCACCCTCGCCAGCTCGACGCGCCTGCGCTCACCGCCGGAGAGGACGCTCAACGGCAGGTCGACGCGGTCCAGCCGGAGCCCGAGCCCCGTCGCGAGCCGCCGCGCGTCCGACTCGCTCGAATACCCGCCATCGAGCCGGTACCTCTCCTCCGCGGTGGAGTAGAGCTCGATGCTGGCGAGGGAGTGATCGTGCTCGAGGCCGCGATGCAGCTCGGCAAGGCGCGCCGCCGCGCGGTCGAGGCCCCGACCCGACAGGATGTGCGAGAGCGCCGTGTAGGTGATTGATGCGCCGTGCGCGCGCCCGGCGGCAGCTTCGGCACGTGGCCGGGGATTCTGGGGCACGTATCCAAGCGTTCCCCGCCGCAGCACGATGCCGCCGGCCGCGTCGTCGTCGCCCGCGAGGACCTTCAGCAGGCTCGTCTTGCCCGCGCCGTTGCGGCCGACGAGCCCGACCTTGTCGCCGGCGCCCACGGTGAAGCTCGCGTCTGACAGGACGCGGCGCGCGGCGACGTCGATGGCGAGGTTCCTGACCTGGAGCACGGCCCCCAATTGTTACGTCTTGCAGCGGGCGCCGTTCTGTCAGTAAATCTGCGTCCAGGAGGCCGTCGTCAAATGAAGAAGGTCATCGTCATCATCGCGGTCCTCGCCGCGGCGGCTGCCTGCGGCGGTGGAGCAGGAGGCTCCAGCTCATCGGGCGGCACAAGCCAAAATGCCCCCACCGCCCGGGGCGGCGCCGACGCCAATCAGCCGTCGAAGAGCACCGGCCTGCCCAACGGCACCACCGGTGGCGCCACGCTTCCGAACGAGACCGTTCCCACCCTGCAGGGACCGCCCGTCATCCGCCAGGCACAGCTCACCATCAGCGTCGGCTCAGGTTCCTTTGACTCGAAGCTCGCGCAGGTCCGCACCCTCGTCGAGTCGCAGGGCGGCTTCATCGCCGGCACCGACGCCCAGGCGAGCCCTGAGACGGCCAGCCAGGCCAGCCAGATCCGAACCGGGGTCGTCAACTTCATGGTCCCAGCCGCGCACTTCGACGCGACCATCGACGAGCTCGCGAAGGTCGGCAAGGTGCAGAGCGAGCACATCACCGGCAGCGACGTGAGCGCCCAGTACGTAGACCTTCGCGCCCGGCTCGCCAACGCCGAGGCTCAGCACAACGCGATGCTTGCGCTGCTGACCAAGGCGCAGAACATCAACGACATCATCGCGGTGCAGAATCAGATCGGCCAGATCACGTCTCAGATCGAACAGCTGAAGGGTCAGATCAAGTATCTCGATGACAACACTTCCTACAGCTCGATCAGCGTCACCATGGCTGAGTCGGGGGCTCCTGCGCCGACCGCGAAAGCTGACAGCTGGGGCTTTGCGACCGCGCTGAGCGACGCGGCCCACAACTTCGTGACCACCATCAATTACTTCGTCACCGGTCTCGGCGCGATCGGTCCGTTCCTCGTCCTGGCCGGGCTCGGCCTTCTGCTGTGGCGCCGTCGCCGCGCGCCGCTGCCCCGACACGTATAGCCGGCTCGAACTGCAGGCCGGGATCAACTCCCGGCCTGCTCCAGTAACCTGCAGCGGTAATGCCACAACACGGTGCAGAGCCGGATTGACGTCCGTCAGGGCATGGGTCGCCGTGGTTGCGTTCGCCGTTTGTGCGGCGGCCTGCGGCGCCACGTCGGGATCGTCTCCGTCGCCCTCGCCCAGTCCCGAAACCTCGTCGAACGTGTCTTCCAGCCCGAGCGGCCTCATCTTCAAGCTCAGCCCCGAGCCAGGCGTGGGCGCCGCGGGGACGATCACCGTGACCGTGGCGCCGGCCAGCACGACCGTCGAGGTCAAGGTCGCCGGCCTGCAGGCGAACTCGAGCCACGTCTCGCACATTCATCTGGGGAGCTGCCAGCAGCGCGGCGGCATCGCCTTCGCCCTGAAACCCGTCG
The DNA here is from genome assembly GCA_005882135.1 of Chloroflexota bacterium. Lineage (GTDB taxonomy): Bacteria > Chloroflexota > Dormibacteria > Dormibacterales > Dormibacteraceae > 40CM-4-65-16. The sequence goes on along the minus strand of VBDR01000027.1, from coordinate 99,894 downwards.
TGGCGGACGGCCAGGGCGAAGCCGACGCCAAGTCGACCCTCAATCTCGTCTATCCGCCGGCGGGCAGCACCTGGTACGTCGTCGTCCACGCGGGGCCGGACATGCAGGGGTCGAACGCCAGCTACCTGCTCTGCGGCAACCTGTTTTCGTAGCCATGCAGTGACGCCGGAAGAGCCGGCGGGCGAGCCGCAAGCTGAGGTCGTCGACCTGCCTGCGGCATCGCGCGCGACGGATATCGCGCTTCAGGAGCTGGAGCTCGTCTATGCATTCATCTACGCACGGGTCGGCAACCGCGCGGATGCAGAAGACCTGACCCAGCTGGTGGCCCTGAAAGCGATCCCGCGGCTGCGACAGACAGCGCCCGCGAGCGCGATCCGCGGCTATCTGTTCGCCACCGCGCGTTCTGCGCTGGGCGGCTTCTGGAGCACCCGGCTGGGGCTGTCAGAGGCCGAGCTCCACGAGGACCTCGCCCTTGCCCTTCCGACCAGCCCTCCCTCGGAGGACGGCACCGAGACCGTGCAGCAGATCCTGGCCCAGCTTTCGGATAACTACCGGCGCGTCCTCGAGCTGCGTTTCCTGCATGGGTATTCACTCAAGGAAGTTGCTGCAGAGATGAACTCGACCGTCGGCGCGATCAAGGTCATGCAGCTGCGCGCGCTGCGCGCGGCGGCGAAGGTGCGGCTGGACGAATGAGTCGCAAACCAGAGAACCGGGTCGACAAGATCATCGCCGACCTCCTGCGCGGGCGACGTCTAAAGCTGCGCGGGGGCGACGCCGAGGAGAAGGCTGCGATCACCGCCGCCGCGCGGCTGGCTGGAGCCCGCCAAGGCCCGCAGCGCATGCATCCCGCATTCCGCAAGCGCCTGGCGCAGGCGCTCGAGCAAGCGCCAGACGAGCGATGGGTCACCCGGCGCACAGCGCTGGTGGCCGGTCTCGGCCTGGCCGCGGGCGCTGCCGCGGGGGGAGTTTTCGGCCATGGGCTCGAGCCGCAGACAGTGCGCGCGGGCGGAGAGCCGATCGATCCCGTCAACGGTCGATGGGTCGACGTCGCGGCGCTGAGTGACCTGGTCGACGGCCATGGCAAGCGAGTCGTCGCGGGAGGCGTCGGCGCGTACCTGTTTCGGAGCGGCGACAAGGTGACGGCCGTTTCGTCGGTCTGCTCCCACCTGCCATGCGAGCTTTTGTGGGATGGCGGCAGCGGCCACCTTGCGTGTCCATGTCACCCGGTGGCGTTCAAGCCGGACGGCCGGCCTACCGACGCCTACCACCTGCCCGCCCTCAACAAGGTGCACACCCGCGTCACTACAGCCGGTCGGGTCGAGGTGCTTGGGACTGAATGAATCTGCGCGCCCACAAGTCGAAGCAGCTCGCGCTCGACCGCTGCCTTCAGCTGCTGGAAGAGGCCCAGGTCCGCGGTCAGGCCCGCATCGATGGCCCGCTCGGCGCACTGCTCAGACGCCATCTCGAGCGCGCGGGCGTGATCGCGGATCATCGCCTGGAGGGCCGGCGCATCGACCGCGTGCTCGATGACGTCTTCGCGCTCCAGGCGCAGCTGCTCGGCCAGGCGCCCGAAAACTCGCGACACCACAACGGGGCCTGAGCACCTCCGCCCTGCCCGTCCCGCGCTGTGCGCCGCCTCCCCATGAATGCGGAGACAAGGCCACCTTCCGATAAATGGGGAGGAATCTCCAAGTTATGATCTGCGCTTGTGACTACATCCTTCAGTTCGTCGCGTTCGTTCCTGCTCACCTCTGAGTCCGTCACCGAAGGCCATCCCGACAAGGTCTGCGACCAGGTCTCGGATGCGGTGCTGGACGGCATGCTCGGACAGGATCAGCATGCACGCGTAGCGTGCGAAACAGCGATCACAAAAGGTTTGTGTGTGGTCATCGGCGAGGTCACGACTCACGCCGACCTGGACATCCAGCGCACGATCCGCGAAACCATCCGCTCGATCGGCTACAACGACGAGTCGATCGGATTCGACGCGGACCACGCGCTGATCCAGGTCTACCTGAAGGAGCAATCGCCGGACATCGCGGCCGGCGTCAACCACTCGCTGGAAGAGCGCGAAGGTCTCAAGGACGAGGACCCGTTCGAGCTCCAGGGGGCTGGGGACCAGGGGATGATGATCGGCTTCGCGTGCAGGGAAACCCCCGAGCTGATGCCGCTCACGATCTCGCTTGCGAACCGTCTCGCCAAGAAGCTCGCGGAGACTCGGAAGAACGGCTCGCTCCCATTTCTGAGGCCAGACGGCAAGACCCAGGTTACGGTTGAATACGAGTACGGCAAGCCGAAGCGCATCGAGGCCATCGTCATCTCGACGCACCACGCCGCAAGCGCCACCCAGAAGGAGATCTCGGACGGTGTGCGCGAGCTCGTCATCAACCCTGTGTTGAAAGGCCAGATGGTCGACGGCGCGACCAAGATCCTGGTGAACCCAAGCGGCTCCTTCGTCCTCGGCGGCCCCGCTGCGGACGCAGGCCTCACGGGGCGCAAGATCATCGTCGACACGTACGGCGGTGTGGCGCGACACGGTGGCGGTGCGTTCAGCGGCAAGGACCCGAGCAAGGTCGACCGCTCGGCCGCGTACGCCGCGCGCAACGTGGCCAAGAACCTTGTTGCCGCCGGGCTGGCCGATCGGTGCGAGGTTCAGGTTTCTTACGCGATCGGGCGCGCGCATCCGACTTCGATCGCGGTCGAGACGTTCGGCACAGGCACGAAGTCCGAGGAAGAGCTGCTCAACCTCGTGCGCCGGCACTTCGACCTGCGGCCAGGCGCGATCATCGCGAACATGGACCTGCTGCGGCCGATTTACAGGCCGACCGCGGCCTATGGGCACTTCGGCCGCGACGACCTCGGGGTGCCGTGGGAGGCCACCAACAAGGTCGACGCCCTGCGCGCCGACGCCGCCGTGGCCGCGCGTCAGAGCTAGGACAGAGCTGACTCCGGGCTGTCGTGCCTAGCCGTCCGTTCCGGCTTCGTGTCCATGACACGCTGACGGGGCGGAAGATAGTCCTCACGCCACCGGCGCGGGGACATCTGACGATCTACGTCTGCGGCGTCACACCCTACGAGTCGGGGCACATGGGACACGCCTTCACTTTCTCGATCTTCGACGTGCTGGTGCGATTCCTGGAAGCCAACGGCGTGCGGGTGAAATACGTGCAGAACATCACGGACGTCGATGACCCGCTGCTCGAGCGCGCGCGGCGCGACCAGATCGACTGGCGCGAGCTGGCCGATCGTGAGACCAAGGTTCACCTCCGCGATATGACTGTTCTCGGGTGGCGGCCGCCGGATGTGATGCCGCGCGTGTCGGACGAGATCAAGGGCATCGTCGCCGCCGCGTCCAGGCTGCATTCAACCGGCTACGCCTACAAGACCGACGCCCTCTATTTCGACGCCAGCAAATACCGCGGCTACGGCCGCCTGTCTCACCGCACGCGGCGTTCCATGCTTCGGAGGCTGCGTGAGGAGGGCATGCTGGGAACGGTCGGCCCGAGTGCGAAGCGCGACGCGCTCGACTTTCCGCTGTGGCGGCGCTCTGGGCCCGACGAACCGGCGTGGCCGTCGAAGTTCGGCGAAGGGCGTCCAGGCTGGCACATCGAATGCTCAGCGATGTCGATGCACTACCTCGGGGCGCAGATCGACATCCACGGCGGGGGACGCGACCTCGTCTTCAGCCACCACGAGTCAGAGCGCGCGCAGTCCGAGTCGCTCACGCACAAGGTCCCGTTTGCGCGGGCCTGGGTGCACACGGGCATGGTCCGCTACGAGGGCCGCAAGATGAGCAAGTCGCTGGGCAACCTGGTCAAGGTCAGCCAGGCCTTGCAGCGAGCGCCGGCGGCGGCGGTAAGGCTTTACCTCGTCGGCCACCGCTACCGACGCGATTGGAGCTTCGAATGGCAGGGCCTGGCGAGATCGGCGAGGCTGGTCGAGGGGATCGCGAAATTTCTGGCCCAGGACGCGCGGACCGCGACGAGAGGAGGGAGCGCTCGGCCCGGACGCGCGCTGATGGCGGAGTTCAACGCCGCACTTGCGGACGACCTCGACACCCCGCGCGCCGTGCGGACGCTGCGAGCGGCGGTGCGGCAGCGTGACGCAGCCGCGGTTCGGGCGATGAAAGACGTCCTGGCGGGGTCGGCCTCCCTTACCTGAGGAGTTAGGCGACCTCCAGCGGAGAACCGCAGTTCGGGCACTCCATGTCCGCCCCGACATGCACCATCGTCTCGCACACCGGGCAGAGGATGTCCGTGGCCGCTTCCGTCGCCGCTTCGTCCGCACGAGCCTCCGCCTCCATCTCGGCGGGCACCTCACCGAGGTCGACGGCGGGAGATCCGCAGTTGAGGCATACGTATCCAGGCTGCGTGAACCGATGATCCTGGTACACCCCGCCCGAGTCGATCTCGACCTCAGCGAAGAGGGCGCGAAACAGGCGGCCTCCGCAGCGACTCGAACAGACAAGCAACATCGCGAATTCAGACTACGGCGTTTTCAGGCCAGCCTTCGACGCAGGGTCGCAGTTCCCGCCGCGATGAGCACGACGCAGAACCCAGCGACCACCGCCGCATCCAGCTGCAGCGAAGACCACGTGAGGTCGGCGTCCTTGACCATGATGTCGCGCATCCCGTTCACCGCATACGTCAGAGGCAGCACGTTTGACAGGTACTGCAGCGCGGACGGCTCTGTGGAGACGGGAAAGATGATGCCGGAGAGAAGGATCTGCGGTACGACGACCAGCGGGATGAACTGGACCGCCTGGAATTCGGACCGCGCGAACATGCTGAGAAAGATCCCGAGGTTGACGGCGGCGATCGCCATCAGGGCCTCCATGCCGAAGATCAGGAGCACGTTCCCCTGGTTGTGGATCCTCAGGATCGCCAGCGAGAAGATCAGCACCTCGGCCGCCTGGACGAGCGCGATCACGGTGAACCCGAGCATGTAGCCGAGCACGATCTCGCCGCGACGCAGCGGGCTCGCCATCAGGCGCTCCAGCGTGCCCTGGGAGCGCTCGTTGAGGAACGAGACAATGGTGATCACAAAGACGAGGAAGAACACCACGAGGCCGACGAACGCCGCGCCGAAATAGTCGAGCGTGTCGTAGTTGGCGCCGCCGTAGAGGTATTTGACCTGCGGCTGAAAGCTGACGTTGCGTCCCGCAACTTGCGACGCAAGCGAGGTCATCGCCTGCTGAAGCGCCTGGAGGACAGGGGCGTCTTCGCCCGGCTGGGAACCCTCGAGATGCACCTCGGGCGCAACCGTCCCGGCTTGAGCCTGGCTGCTGAAATCAGAAGGCAGCACCACGTAAGCGACGAGCGATCCGTCCCTGAGCTTGGGGTCCCCGTCTGAGGCGTTGATATCGCTGGTCGTGATGTGGCTCGAATGCCTGAGCGTCTTTGCCACGACGGCACCGAGTGGACCGGAATCCTGGTTGGCGATTCCGACCGACGGCGAGCTGGACGACCCGCGCATCAGGTAGCCGAGCAAACCGAGGATCACGATCGGCGCCACGAACAGCAGCGCGAGCGTCCTGCGATCGCGGCGGAATCCCTGCAGCAGCCGCCGGGTGATGGCCCGGATGCGGTGGCCGCTCATGACTCCGCCCGCCTGGGCGTTGCTGCCGCCAGGGCGAGGAATGCTTCTTCGAGGTTTTGCGACCCACCCTGGGCGCGGATGTCGGCGGGCGAGCCCTCGGCCAGAAGCCTGCCGTACTGGATGAGTCCCAGCCGCTGGCAGCGGTCGGCCTCATCCATGACGTGGCTGGAAACGATCAGCGTGGTCCCCTCGGCGGCCATGCGGCGGAAGTACTCCCAGAACTGCACGCGCAGCTGAGGATCGATGCCCACCGTCGGCTCGTCGAGCAGCAGGAGCTCGGGCCGGTGAACCAGGGCGCACGCCAGTGAGCAGCGTTGGCGCAACCCGCCGCTCAGGGTCGAGACGACCGACTTGCGACGGTCGTAGAGCTGGACCAGCTCGAGCGCTTCTTTCACGCCGGACTCGGCGCCGTTGATGGCGGCGAAGAAATCCACGTTCTCCTCCACCGAGAGGGCGGGATAGAGCGCGGCCTGCTGCGTCATGTAACCGATGTGGCGGAGCACCGCGACGTTGGGCATCCGCTGCCCCAGGACAGTCACAGTCCCCCCGTGCGCTTCGAGCAGCCCGCAAATCATGCGGATGAGGGTGGTCTTGCCGGCGCCGTTGGGGCCGAGCAAGCCGTAGATCTCTCCCTGCCGCACGCGCAGCGTGACGCCGTTCAACGCCTTGAATGCGCCGAACGACTTGGAGACCTCCTGCACGTCGACTGCATAGCTGTCACCCATCTCCGTCCACCTTCACGTCCATCGCGTGCAGCCACGTTTCGGCCAGCTGCGTGACCGCCGCCTCTCCATCGATGTCCAGACCCAACATCCGCTCCGCCAGCGGCCTGGTGAGGATGTGAAACAGGATTGGCCCGATGAAGGACTGCAGCGCCAGCAGCGGGTGCATCGGGCGCAGAGCTCCGGCGGACATCTGCGTGGTCAGGTAGAGGACCAGCAACCCGACCACCTTGGTGATGGCGTCACGAGCCGCCTCTTCGGTTTCAGGCGCCAGGCCGCTGACCTCGAAGAAAAGAGCTCGCACCAGGCCGGCCCGATTCTCGCCACCGGAGTTGACGGCGCGATACGCGGTGCGGGCGAGCTCAGGCATGAGCGTGGATGGAGGATCGGCGTGTCTTGCGGCCAGCAGACGGCTGACCGGCTCGAGCGGGGAGTAGGTATCGATCAAGCCCGTGAACAGCGCCGCCTTGCCGGGAAAGAGGCGGTAGAGCGTCGCCCTGGAGATGCCGGCGCGATCGGCGAGCTCGTCCATGGAAAGCGCGGTCAGTCCCTGGTCGCCGACCATCTCGACGGCCGCGCCCAGGATCCTGGCTCGTGCGCCGGGTTCAGGCGCCACGTCCAGCACCTCGAGCAGGGCTTCACGGGACCGGAAGTGGCGATAGAAGCTCGCGCGCGAGACACCGGCGGCGGTCGCGAAGTCGGCCACGGTCGGCCTCGCGCTTCGCGCCAGGACACCCGGCGCGCGCTCCAGGATGGTGTCCCGGACCGCCACGAAACGAGACTAGACAAGACATCACATCTTGTCAAGTCTCGGAAGTTGGTCCGGCCGGGCCGATTCGAGGTTGCAAGTCGTTAACAGATTGGGTTTCAACGCCGCCGGTCTCCGGCTATCGTGCCGACCAGCCAGACATGCGCTCGATCGATATCGCCACCACGGGGCCGCCAGGACGCGCCTGCAGGTATTGCTCGTACCGGCCCGCCAGCAGGTCGATCGCGCGCGCCGCCGCGAGCTCGTCGTCGACGATTCGGGCGGCGCCGTCGATCCGCACCCACCACAGCCGGCTCCAATCGTCTTCGTAATGGTCGAAGAGCACCGCCACGGCCGGGTTGGCCGCGATGTTCCGCAATCGTTTGAGGTCGGTTGTGCGCTTGGGTTTTGCATCGACGGCGAAGAACATCGTCTCGCCATCGAGCGCAAAGCTGATGGGCACGATGTGGGGTCTGCCCTCGGCGTCGGCTGTCGCCAGCCGGGCCACGCGGGCCTCCAGGATGCGGCTTCGCATCGCCGACGCGTCCATCGAACGAAGTATCGTTGAGCGGTGCAGAGGCTCCGCACGTACACCGTGGAAGAAGCGAACCGGGAGCTGCCTCGTGTGCGCCCGATCGTGGCTCAGATCGCCGAGCTCTCCGCCCTGCGGCCCGACCTCGAGGAGCAGCTGCGGATGGCCGAGTACGCGGTGCAGCGGCCCGGCGCGAATGGCAGCGACCGCGAGCGGGAGCAACAGGCGAAGGACGCTGTCCAGGGTGCCGAAGAGGAGCTGCTCAAGGCTGTGCTGAGCCTCAACAGCATGGGCATCCAGCTCAAGGGTCCGCTCGAGGGGCTGATCGACTTCCCTTCTTTTCGCGACGGCGAGCTCGTCGAGCTGTGCTGGAAGCTCGGCGAGGACAAAGTCGAGCACTGGCATCGGGTCGGCGAAGGATTTGGCGGCCGGAAGCGGCTGTAGAGCCTAGAGCTCGGTCCTCTCTTTGGCGACATGTCCCCTGACCGCCTCGTAGACCGCCTTTGCGATCCCGGCGGCGTCGAGGCCGTGCTCCTGCAGGATGTCCGAGGCCTTGCCATGCGGCAGGAACGCATCTGGCAGGGCCAGGGTGCGGACGCGGCCGGCCAGGCCGTGGGGGGCCAGAGCCTCGAGGACCGCGCTCCCGAAGCCGCCGGCGCCGACGTTGTCCTCGACCGTGAGGACGATCGGGTGACCGCGTGCCCAGTCCGCGATGCGCGGGTCGACAGGCTTGATCCATCGGGCGTTGACGACACCGCAGGAGAGACCCTGCATCTCCAGGCGCTCTGCGGCCTCGCCGGCGACCTCGACCATCCTGCCCACGGCGAAGATGACCGCGTCACTGCCCTTGCGCAGCTCTTCCCAGCGACCGATCGGCAGCGGCTCGACGGGAAGGTCGGGGGTTGCCGGAACAGGTCCTTTCGGATAGCGGATCGCGATCGGGCCATCCGTGGCCAGCGCCGTTTCCAGCAATGCGCACAGCTCGGTCGCGTCCTTGGGCGCCGCCACTTTCAAGTTTGGGATCAGGCGCAGGTAGGAGAGGTCGAAGATGCCGTGGTGCGATGCGCCGTCTGGACCCGTCACGCCGGCCCGGTCGATGACGAAGACCACCGGCAGCTTGTGGAGCGCGACGTCCATGATCGTCTGGTCGAAGGCGCGCGCGAGAAACGTCGAGTAGATGCAGACCACCGGATGCATGCCCGCCATCGCGAGGCCTGCCGCGAACGTGACCGCGTGCTGCTCGCAGATGCCGACATCGAAGAAGCGATCCGGAAACTCTTTCGCAAAGTTCAACAGGCCGGTTGAAGAGGCCATGGCCGCAGTGATGGCGCAAACCTCGGGCCGCCGTGCTGCCGCGGTCATGAGAGCCTCGCCGAAGACGTCGGTGTAGGTCACCTCGGTCGAGCGCGGCCGGCCGGTCAACGGATCGAACGCGCTCACGCCGTGCAGCTTGTCGACCTCGTCATCGACCGCGGGACTGTAACCGTGGCCCTTCTCCGTCACCACGTGGACGACCACGGGCTCGCGCAATTTCTTCGCGCGGGTCAGGACCTCTTCGAGGGCCGGCTCGTCGTGACCGTCGACCAGGCCTGCGTACTTGATGCCGAGGCTCTCGAACATCGTCGACGGCTGAAGCAGCTGCTTCAAGCCCTCCTTCACGCGATAGGCAGCCTGGTCGGCGGTCGAGCCAACCAGCGGAAGGTCACGCAGGAGGCGCGAGATCTCATCTTTGATGCGCTCGTACCGAGGATCGACGCGAAGCTGCGAAAGATGATGCGCAAGGCCGCCCACGGTGGGCGCGTAGGAGCGCCCGTTGTCGTTGATCACGACGATGAGGTTCGGCGGTTGAAGGTGAGCGATCTGGTTCAGCGCTTCGTACGCCATCCCGCCGGTCAGCGCACCGTCGCCGATCACCGCGACGACAAACCCGCCGACCCGCCTGCGCAGTCTCGCTTCGGCGAGGCCAAGCGCGTAGCTCAGCGAGGTCGACGCGTGGCTGTTCTCGACCAGGTCGTGCTCGGATTCTTTCCGTGAGGGATAGCCCGACAGTCCGCCCGCCTGGCGCAGGCGCGCGAACTCGCCGGCGCGACCGGTGACCAGCTTGTGCACATAAGCCTGGTGGCCGGTGTCCCAAACGATCGCATCCTTCGGGCTGTCGAACACCCGATGGAGGGCGAAGGTGAGCTCGACGACCCCGAGGTTGGGTGAGAGGTGACCGCCGGTGCGCGAGGTCTGCTCGACGAGGAAGGAACGCACCTCGGTCGCAAGCCCGGTCAGGCGGGCGGGGTCCAGCGCTTTGAGATCGGTGGGTGAGCGGATCGTGCCGAGGATTCCCACTCTTCGTTAACGCGCAACCATAGCCCGGAGTTCCGCTCCGCGGAGGGCCATGCGTTCCGCCAGCTCGATGCAAAGGCGTGTCCCCGCTCCGCTCGGGCCGCGAAGGATCGTGGTCAGCTCGTCGTTGGTGTTCCAGGCCGACGCCGCGATGTCGATGTGCGCCCACGGCTTGCCGCCTGCGAACTCGGCGATGAACATGCCACCCATGATCGTCCCCGCCTCGCCGTACTCGCTGTTGCGGAGGTCCGCGATCTGGCTGCGCAGAAGGATCCGGTAATCCGCGTACATCGGCAGGCGCCAGACCCGGTCCCCGGCCTCGCGTGATGCCTGGTCGACCACCGACCAGAAATCGTCGTCGTTGCTCGTCGCCGCGCTCGCCGCATGGCCGATCGCCACGGTCGCCGCGCCCGTCAATGTCGCCAGGTCGATGAGGTGTGTCGCGCCGTTGCGCAGCGCGTGCGTCAACGCATCGGCCAGGACGAGGCGGCCCTCGGCGTCGGTGTTCACGATCTCGACGGTCTTGCCGTCGGCGCTGACGATCACGTCGCCTGGTCGCTGCGCGGAAGGCCCAGGCATGTTTTCGGCCGCCGCGATGACTGCCATGACATCGAGCGGCAGCTTACGGGAGGCGATGACGTCGATGGCCGAGAGCACGGCCGCTGCCCCGGACATGTCGTCCTTCATCCGGCTCATGTTCTCGGGGTTCTTGAGCGAGATGCCGCCGCTGTCGAAGGTGATTCCTTTGCCGATCAGGGCGAGGACCGGGACGTTTTCGGTCGAAGCCTCGCCCCTGCCGACTGGGGCCGCCATGCGGCCCGAGCCACCCTCCCCACCAGGAGAGGAGGAAGTTCCGTGGTACCTGACGCGGATGAGCCGCGGTGGCTTGGCCGAGCCGGCCCCGACGCCCAGCAGCAGGTTGTAGCCCCCGGCCTTCAGCTCGGCCGGCCCCAGGACCTCGATCTCGAGGTTGTGACGCTGAGCGATCTGTGTCGCCTCTTGGGCCAGGGCGTCGGGGGTGAGCTCGTTGGCCGGCGCGTTCTGCCACTCACGCGCGCGGTTGGTAGCCTCGCCGTTTTCCTGTGCGGCCACCACCTCGCGCTCGCGTCCGCCGCCAAAGCCGACGAGCGCCACCTCGTCGATCTCGCGCCGCTCGGGAGCGGCCCCGGTCTGCCTCGAGCGGCGCTCGAACGTGCCCATCACGCAGCCCTCGACCACGGCCTTGAGGCTGTCCGCGCCCAGGGGCTCGCTGCGAAGGACGGCCATGCGCTTGTAGCCCCAAGTCCGGGAGGCGCGCACGAGCTCGTGATGGGCGGAGCGCAGACGCTGCCCGTCAAGGTCGTGCACGGCGCCAAGCCCGTATAGGATCACGCGGCGAGGCGCGATCTTGCCCTGGGCTGGAATCGGCAGCACTTCGTGGATGCGGCCCCGGAACTCCGCGTTGACCACCATCTCGGACAGCACGCCACCCATCGCGCGGTCGAGCTCGAGCGCGGCGCCGGTGAGCCGCTGTCCGGTGGCGACAGGGATCGCGAGCGCGTCCACGTTCAGCTCGGCGGCACCCGCCGAGACCAGGCTGATCTTCACGGCGCTTTAAAGGTTAACGATGAGCGCTTGCGGTTAAGCCAGGTGTTCGGCCACCAGCTCGAGCACGTGGGCCACCCGTAGATCCATGTGTCGCCTTCGCGCCGCCGCCTGGATGTGCATCAAGCAGCCCGGATTGTCCGACGCCACCACGGCGCAACCTGTCTTGGCGATCGCGTCGAGCTTCCACTCGGCGAGCCGGTCGGCCACGCGCGGCCACTCGAGGCTGAAGCTGCCGCCGAAGCCGCAGCAATTGGCGATGTCCGGCAGGTCGATCACCTCGTAGCCCGCGAGCTCGAGCACGCGCCGGGGCTCGTCTTTCAGTCCCAGCTGGCGGAGGGACTGGCAGGAGTCGTGGTACGCGATCTTGAGGCTGAAGCGGTCGGGGTCGACAAGCTCGGGCCTGGCCTCCAGGACCTGGAGGAGAAACCGGGTCGAGTCGCGTAGCCGCCCGCGCACGCCATCGTCTGGGGCGGCGCCCCATTCAGGGGCATCGAGCGTGAAGGCCCCGAAGCAGGACGCCGACGGCGTCACGATCAAACCCTTGGAATCTCGAAGCGAGGCGGTCAGCTGCCCGGAGAGCTGGGCGCCGGTCTTGAAGTCGCCGGCGTTGGCGGCGACCAGGCCGCAGCACCACTGCGCCTTGGGGAATCCAACCTTGAAGCCGGCGGCGGATGCGATCCGCTCCAGCGCCACCGCGGACCCGGGCCACACCCGGTCGGCCAGGCAGGAGGCGAAGATGGTCAGTGGCTCGCCGTCGGCCTGGCTGGCGCGGACCCGGTCTCGATATGGTTTTTGAGCCAGGCGGGGAGAGCCCGGCACCAGCCCGCTGAAGGGCGCGGCGGCGCGCATCAAGCGGTCCGCCAGCTGCGGCCGCTTCCACACCCCGAGCACGGCACGCTTGCGCAGGGATTTACGGCCGGCGCGGCGGTGCTCGAGGATCTGGCGGGGAAGAGGGATGTCGACAGGACAGATCTCCTGGCACGCGTTGCACTGAACGCAGAGCGTGTTGGGTAGGTCGGCCGTGTCGAGCCCGTGGTGAAACGGAGTCAGCACCAGGCCGATCGGCCCGTTGTAGATGTGGCCGAACTGGTGGCCGCTCACCGCCATGAACGGCGGGCATGCGTTGGAGCAGGCGCCGCAGCGGATGCAGGTCAGCGCATCACGAAAGATCGGATCGTCGAGCATCTTCTCGCGGCCGTTGTCGAGAATCACGCAGTGCAGCTCGCGCGGGCCGTGCACCCCGATCGTCAGCGACTGCTCGATGTCGGCTGAGCGCGAAGGCCCCGTGATCCAGTTCACGTAGCTGGTGATGATCTGCCCAGTGCCGCTGCGAGGCAGCATTCGCAGCACCGCAACGGCGTCGTCGAGAGAGGCGACGAGCTTGTCGATGCCGAACAGGGCGATGTGCACGGGCGGCAGCGTCGTCGTGAGGTCGGCGTTGCCCTCGTTGGTGACCAGGACGAGGGTGCCCGTCTCGGCGATGGCCATGTTCGCGCCAGAGATGCCGACGGAAGCCTCGATGAACTTCTTGCGCAGCGACGCGCGGGCATGACTCTGGATCGCTTCCACCGTCGGTTCTGTGCCGAAGACCTCGGCGGCGTTTTCCTTGGTCAGGTGGATGGCGGGCGCGATCAGGTGTGACGGACGCGTGTGGGTCAGCTGCACCATGCGCTCGCCCAGGTCGGTCTCGACCACCTCTATGCCGAGGTTCTCGAGGTAAGGGTTCAGCTCGATCTCCTCGCTGGCCATCGACTTGACCTTGGTCACGACCATGCGGGTTCCCGCCGGGAGGCCGCTGCCCGCGTTCCAGCACAGCTGCCCGATGATGTCGCGCGCCTCGGCGGCGTCCTTGGCCAGATGTACGACTCCGCCGACCGCGGCGAGTCGCTGCGTGAACTGGTCCAGCAGCTCAGGCAGACGGTCGAGGTTGGCCAGGCGGCGGCGTTTCAGCTCGGTCCGGCCCCTGGCGAAATCGAAACTTTCGAAGGCCTTGTTCCGGCGCCCACGCAGTCCGATCATGGCGTCGGTCAGCGCTTTTTGCAGGGTGGGGTCATCGAGAGCTCGGTTGACGCGGCGCCCGAAATGGCCGCGCGACTCAGGCACGCGTTTTCGAAGCTTCCCGGATCGCTTCCTTCACGGCTTCCGGTGTTGCCACCGGCGCCAAGCATATGGTCCCGGCGCAAACGACGGCGCGCTGATCGCCGGCGGGGTGGATCACCGCATATGGATGCGCGGCGAGAGCAGCCCGCGCAAGCTCTGGGTTCTTCGTCGTCACTTTGATCGCGTGGGGCAGGCGGTCCAGGGCGCGGGCGAACACGGCGGCCATGAGACCGTACTGCCGCGGCAGCGCAGCCACCGACTCGAGCGCGCGGCGCGCGCGCTCGCGATACGGCGAGGAAGGATCTGCGGTCGCGATGTCGAGCTCGATCAAGCCCATCGCGGCGACCGAGTTCTCGGCGAGCGGCTTGATCCGCTCCCCGAGGCGTCCCAGCTCGTCACCGCCGGCGCGGTCGAAGTAACCCCCCAGCTGCGAGTCGCCGTACCTCTCTTCTATGTGGGCCGCAAGGTCCGCCGCGATCGCCGTCCACTGGTCGCCGAGGCCCTGCTGAGATGCGCGCACCGCGGCCCACAGCGACCACACCTGGTCGCCCAGCTGGCCGCCGGCACCCTCCGCGTGGGTCATCCCCTCGCCGCGCCGGTAGGCTCGCTTGAACAGCGAGTCGAGCAGCTTCTTCGCGAGGTCGCGCCTTCCAGCGGCCCCATCCCCCGGCTTCGCGGAGTACTTCCCCGCCAGCGGGGAAGAGGCCTGCAGATAGGCGACTGCGAGGGCGGCGTTCCACGACGTGTAGACGCGACGGTCTACATACGGGGCTTGACTCTGCGCCCGCTCCTCCGCGTCCATCGAGTAGTAGTGCTCGTCGGCGTCCTGGCTGCCGGCATATAGCCCGGTCTTCGAATCGCGCAGGACGCGGTCCAGATAGCTCGTGGTCTTGTCGAGCGCTTCGCTCATGCCGGCCAGAGCAAGCGCAGAGATCAGGCCGGCGTGGTCCTCGAGCATCTTTTCGAAGTGCGGGACGCTCCAGTCCTGGGTCGTCGAGTAGCGGAAGAAACCGCCTTCGACCTGGTCATACGTGCCGCCGCCAGTCATCCGTTCGAGCGTATGCACGGCCATGCGCCGCAGCTCGTCGTCAGAGCGCACAACCGACTGCTCGAGCAGCAGCAGGATGGCGTCGGTCTGGGGAAACTTCGGCGCGTTGCCGAAGCCGCCGTACTCGGGATCGTACGCAGACCGAACCGAGTCCAGGATCACGTCGACGAGCCCCGGCTCGAGCTCGCCCGCACTGCGGGCCACGCCGGACGCCGCGCGCTTGCGCGCATCGAGGACGCGGCTCGCGATCTCGGGCTGGCTGCCGCGGTAGTAGTCCGCGATGCGCATGAGCGCGTCCGCCATCTGGTCCGGCGGCAGGTACGTGCCGCCGGTCAGGATGTCGCCGGACGCCGTGAGGAAGGCGGTCGTCGGCCAGCCGCCCATGTTGTAGCGCTGGTTGATGTCGGGCCGCACGTCATTGTCGACGCGGACGGGCACGAACTCGCGGTTGATGATGTCGATCACGCTCGGATGCGAATAGGTCGTTTCGTCCATCACGTGGCACCAGTGACACCAGACCGCTGAGATCGAAAGGAGAATCGGGCGGCCTGTCTCCCTCGCCTCTTCGAACGCCCCAGGCGACCAGGCGTGCCAGTTGACTTCCGACGCGCGATTGGGGCGCGGCGAGAAGTGAAACTCCTCCGCCGCCTCGTTCATAGGACAAGGTTACGATGGCGGTGTGATCTCAACGAGCGCTGTCGACGCTTATGTCGAGAAGCACTCGCGCCGCTTCATCGATGACCTGAAGGAGCTCTGCTCGTTCCCCAGCATCTCCAACCACGGACGAGACGCAGTCCAGCCGGCGCGCGAATGGCTGGCCGTCCGGCTGGCCAAGTTCACCGACCGGGTCGAGACGCTGGAGGCGGGCGGAATGCCCGCGCTTTACGCCGAGGTCTCAGGCGGCGGTCGCCGCAAGCTGCTGCTGTACGAGCACTACGACGTGCAGCCGGTTGATCCCATCGACCTTTGGAGCACGCCGCCATTTGAGCCGGCGGAACGTGACGGCCGGATCTTCGCGCGGGGCGTCGCCGACGACAAGGCCGACGTGATGGCCCGTATCCACGCCCTCGAGACCCTGAAGCAGCTTGGCGACGTGCCGGTCACGCTGCGTTTTCTCATCGAGGGCGAGGAGGAGATCGGCTCCAAGACATTCGAGAGGATCGCGCGTGAGCACGCCGCCAAGCTCCGCGCGGACGGCTGCCTGTGGGAATCAGGCACGTCTTTCGACGACGCCGGCCGACCCACTCTCCAGTTTGGATGCCGAGGCCTCGTTTACGTCACCCTGCGCGTCAAGCAGCTGGACTACGACCAGCATTCGGGTTTCGCGTCCATCTATCCATCGGCGGCCATGTACCTGGTGGGAGCGCTTGCGAGCCTGCGCGACCAGGACATGAACATCAAGATCGATGGCTTTTACGACAAGGTGGTCAAGCCGACCGAGGCCGACCGCCGCATGATGGCGACCATCGATCCGGAGGTCGAGAAACGACGCAAGCTCGTCGGCTTCGAGAAGCTTGTCCGGGAACCAAAGCCGGACCAGGTGATCGAGCAGATGCTTTTCCTGCCCACCTGCAACATCGCCGGGATCATGACCGGCTACCAGGGCCCGGGCTCGAAGACGGTTCTCCCGGCGGAGGCGACGGCCAAGCTCGACTTCCGACTCATCCCCAACCAGGACCCCGATGAGGTGCTCGAGCAGCTCCGGGCGCATCTCGACCGGCACGGCTTTGAGAAGGTCGAGATAGTCGCCGGCGAGGGCGAGAAACCAGCGCGGTCAGACCCGAGCTCGCCGGTCGCCAAAACGGTCATCGACTGCGTCCGCGAGATGTACGGGGAGCCGGTTCTGTGGCCGTTCATGCCCGCGACCGGACCCATGTACCCCGTGGTTTCGGACCTCGGCATCCCGACGGTCCTGCCGGTGGGGGTGGGGCGGCCGGACAACCGCATCCACGCGCCCAACGAGAACATCCGCACCGAGGACTACCTCAACACCGTGCGCCTCATGTGCCGCATCTGGGAGCGGTTCGGCGCGAGCTGATGGAAAAGCTGACCGACAAGCTCTTCACGGTCAAGTACAACGAGGACACCGGCAAGCCGCACATCGAGATCGTCGACCAGAACGTGTGCCTCTCCAAGTGCACCGGCAAGTACTGCAACCACTTCTGCCCGGCCGGGGTGTACGAGTGGAACCAGGAGCAGAAGAAGAACCTGGTCAGCTTCGGCAACTGCATCGAGTGCGGGGCCTGCTCCATCGGCTGCCCGTTCGACAACATCGCCTGCCACGCCCCCCGGGGCGGCTACGGGGTGCGATTCCAGCACGGTTAGGAATACGTGGCGGGCTGGGAACAATTGTTGTTAAGGCAGTGAGCGAGTACGACGTGATCATCGTGGGGGGCGGGCCCGCCGGGCTGGCGGCCGCGCTCTACACCGCCCGCATGAACCTGAGAACCGTGGTCCTGGACCGAGGTCCCCTCGGCGGTCAGCTCCTGAACACCGAGCTGGTCGAGGACTACCCGGGTTTCGAGTCCGTGCTCGGCTCTGAGCTCGCCCTCAAGATGGGCGACCACGCCAGGAAGTTCGGCGTCGACGTCCGCGACTTCGAGCCCGTCCACGAGATCGTCGTCGAGGGGAACACCAAGGTCGTCCGCATGGAATCGGGCGAGGAGCTTCGCGCGCCGGCTCTGATCATGGCCGCCGGAGGCCTGCCGCGCTACCTCCAGGTGCCGGGCGAGAAGGAGTTCTGGGGCCGGGGCGTCAGCTATTGCGCGGTCTGCGACGGCGCCTTCTTCAAGGGCCAGGAGCTGGCGGTGATCGGCGGCGGAGACGCCGCCGTCGAGGAGGGTGAATTCCTCACCCGCTACGCGTCGCGGGTGTACATCCTGCACCGGCGCAGCGAGCTGCGCGCGCAGCCGATCCTGGTCGCCCGCGCCCAGGCCAATTCGAAGATCGAGTTCATCTTCGACGCCCATGTCACGGAGATCGCGGGGGACGCGAAGGTCCAGGACGTGCTCTACGAGCAGCACGGCGAGATGAAGGAGCTGCACGTCGGCGGCGTCTTCATCTTCATCGGGTTCACACCCAACTCATCGCTGTTGAAGGTGCACGTCGACCACGATGAGGCGGGCTACATCCTGACCGACCGCAACATGCAGACGTCGGTGGAGGGGATCTGGGCCGTCGGCGATGTGCGGGCGCAGCTGACCAAGCAGATCGCGACCGCCGTGGGCGACGGAACCACAGCGGCGGTCTCGGCTTCGATGTACATCAGCGCGCTCAAGGATGCCGCCCGAACCTAGACGCCGCGGGACAAAAGCCCCAGGTCACGGAACGGCGGCGCTGCGTAGAGTGCCTGGCGAAGAGAGGTGGATCTGGTTTGAAGCGCGTCACAGCCAACGTCTTTGCCGCCGCGGTCCTGGCAGCCGCGGTGTTCCTGCCGGTGTCGAGCCTGACCGCCCACGCGGAGGCGAATCCCAACAACCACGGCCACCACTATGGCCAGCTCAAGCATCGACACCTGGCGCCGGCGCCTGCCCCGAAGCCTGTTCAGAAGCCGGCGCCGGCAGCAGCGCCGACCCCCGCGAGCCGCCAGCCGCAAAGCGATCCCGCCGCGGTGAAAGACGAGCCGGCCGCGGTTCCAGCTCAGCTGGTTCCGGCCGCGCACATCAACGTCTCTAGGTCAGCGCTCGGGGGCGGCAACCTGGATTGGCTGCTCCTGGTGGTGCTGCCGGCCCTGCTCGCGATCTGGCTGATGCTTTTCGCGCGTGCGGTGCTCACGGCATCGAGGCGCCGGAGGCCAACAACCGCGCCCTAGCCCGTGACGTCGATCCAGACGAGGCCCGGAGGCAGGGTCACCGGCTGGCCGTTGTCGAGCGTGAACACCAGCGGACCATGGCTGTCGTTCGACATCCACGTGCCTGAGTACTGCTGCCCCTTGTAGAGGACATCGAACCGGCCACTCGTATCCAGATCGTAGTCGTGGATGTACGCACCGTGGCCGTCGCCAACGTTCATCAGCTGCGAGCGTGTGTGCAGCACCATGACCATCTCCATGCGCAGCGGCTGGCGCAGGCTGGCGTCCACGTACGCGTGCCCTTCTTCCTTCTTCGTGTAGGTGCCCGTGGCCGCGTCATACGTGTACGTGGAGTAGTGCTCGTCGACGTTGAGCGTGCTCACTGCGGTCCCGCCGCTGAGGCTGGGTCGTACTTTTGGGAGCGTGTAGTTCGGGATGCTGAACAGCTCTTCGGCGGCGAGCACCCGGTTGCCGTTGATCATCAGGTTGTCTGGCGCGACCCGAGCGCCCGTCCGGTACTGGAACCCGACCTGGTCGAAGAACTGCGGGGTTGGGTCCGAGGCGGCGCGAGAGCGCGTGGCTTGAGACTCGCCCGACTGGAAGAGCAGGCCTTTGTAGTGGCGACCAATCTTCAGCGAGATGAACCGGGCCGAGCGCATCGGCCCGATCAGGTCCGGCGCGTTCTGGTAGATCGCGGTGAGGCGTGTGATTCCGCCCTCGGCGACGTACTCGAAGATCACGTCCGCCGCCTGAAGGCCGTTCTGGTCACGCGCGAAAGAGTCATTCGGAATCTGGATCAGGGCCGGGTATCGAAGCGAGGTGGTGTGCTCGCGGTCGTGCCAGTAGATACCGGTTTTCAGCGAGAATGCGGCGGGCACGAGGTGACCGCTCTGGTCGCGACCGCCGGGTGCGATCTGGACCATGAGCGGGCCCGAAGCCATGCCAGCGGTGGAGAATGTCGCACTCTTGTCGTCCGCCGCCCATTTGAGCGGCATGATCTGGCTGCCGGCGGTCACCTTGATGGTGGTGGGCTCCATGGTGTCGTTGAAGGTCAGCTTCATCGTGGCGCTGGGATCGAGCTCGTTCCCATCCTTCAGAGGGCTGCCGTCAGCGGCCGTGATGGCGATGACGCGCGGAATGATGATCGTCGTGAAGCTCCACCGACCGCCGCCCACCGAATGGTGCCCGGTGTCGGTGATGGACCTCATCGTCAAGGTGTAGGTGGTCAGCTCGGTCAGCGGCTTGCTCGGCGTCCACGCGTACTGCGTCTGCCCCGACACCGCTGTGACCGCACCATCCGCGGTGGGGTTGAGAGACACCGCCGACCGGAGGGCGTCGATTGACACCGACCTCGAGAACTTGAAGACGAAGCTGCCGTCGGTGGGGATGTCCTTCTGACCGTTCTTGATGTTCGTGTTCAGGGTCGTGGGCAGGGTGTTCTCGTAGGCGAGAAATGCGCCCGCGCCCACGAGCACAACCAGCAGGACCATGCCCGCCGCGAGCAGACCGCGGCGGCCAAAGCTTCTGCGGCGGCGTGCTGGTCTCCTCAATGGAGGGGCCGCGGGTGATGCAGGCTCTAGCTCGGGGAGGGACGTGGATATGGACAACGGGCCGGGCGAATTATTGCACTAAGTGCCTGAGCAGCGAAAACGTGTAGATGCCGGTCGCGTGGCCGCTCTCGAATGCGATCTGGAGCGCGTACTGACCGACGAGCGTCACGTCCTGGATCCGCATTTCCGCTGGGCTCAGGGTCTGGAGGCGGGCGAGCCGGCCCGGCATTCCAGCTTCCCCGCGGCACTCGGCGCATGGGCAAGCCCACCGGAGCTGCTCGGCCGTATACGAGCTTCGGCTTCCGCCTTCCCAGGTGATCTCCATCACCTGGCGCTCGCGGTCGACATCCACGCTGGTTGGAAACGGATCTGGATCTTGCAGCGGCGCCTTTCAGTGCACGTTGATGACGGGCAGCTGGCGAAACGATTGGATCGAGGTCCGCGCCGCGACCTGCGAGGCGATTTCGACGAAAGCCTTCGCGCCGGCGGACTCAGGCCGGGAGATGACCACGGGGGTCCCTGTGTCAGCGTCCTCGCGAATGCCCTCCTCGAGCGGGATCGCGCCGAGGAACGGGACCCCGAGCCGTTTCGCGGCGGATTCCGCGCCGCCATGACTGAAGATCTCGTGGCGGTGACCGCAGCTCGGGCACACATACCAGCTCATGTTCTCGATCAGCCCGAGGGGCGTGACGTTGAGCTTGCGGAACATCTGCAGCGCTTTGACAGCGATATCGGTCGCGACATCCTGCGGCGTGCAGACGATGGCGACTCCCGTCAGGGGAACGGCCTGAGCCAGCGTGAGCGACGCGTCACCGGTACCAGGCGGCAGGTCGATGACGAGGTAATCGAGCCGGCCCCAGTCAACCTGGATCATCATCGCCTCGATCGCCTTGCCGACCATTGGGCCGCGGTAGATGGTTGGCTCGCTGCCCGGGTTGATGTGCCCGAACGACATCAGCTTCATGCCGTGCGCGTCGATGGGGAGGAGGCGGCCGTTCGACTGCTGCGGCACGGTCCGGGAGCCGGTCATCACGGGGACCGAGGGTCCGTAGATGTCCGCGTCGAGCAGCCCGACCGACGCCCCGCTCTGACGCAGCGCCGCCGCCAGGTTGACCGCAACCGTCGATTTGCCGACCCCGCCTTTGCCCGACGCGACAGCGATCGTCTGCTTGACGCCGGGAAGTATCTCTGACGGTTTCGGGCGCATGAACGCGGGCCGGACGTTGGCGGTCATGCGGACCTCGACGCCCGTCACGCCGGGGATCTCGCCGACGGCGTCTTCTGCCTGCGACTTGAAGCGGTCGCGTACGGGGCAGGCCGGCGTCGTGAGCTCAAACGTGAAGCTGACTTTGCCCTGCGGGCTGACGTCCAGCTCTTTGATCATGCCGAGGCTGACCACATCGCGGCCCAGGTCGGGATCCTTGATTCGCCCGAGCGCATCGAGGATCTGCTGAGAGGAAGGCGCGCTCATCCCCTGCGATCTTACCGAGGCCCGGCAATCGAGGGCGGCCCGCCTGATAAGTTCAATGCACCATGAAGCAGGAGACGGCCATCAGCCCGGCATCCGAGCTGATCGCCTACTACGGAGGCCCGGCCTCGGACGTTTACTTCCAGCGGGCCCAGAAGACGCTGGCTGGAGCGCATGTCGACGCGGTCGTCGCGATGGATTTCTTCGCCGGCCGACCCGGCATCGTTTGCGGAGTCGCTGAGGCAACACGCCTGCTGGGCGGAATTCTCCAACCAGGCGATGAGGCGTGGGCGATCGCCGAAGGCGAAGCGATGAACCAGAAAGAGACCGTGCTTCGCATCCGTGCGCCTTACTCGCGATTCGGCGTCTATGAGACCGCTCTGCTGGGCATGCTCTCGAGCTGCTCTGGGTGGGCGACCGCGGCGCGTGAGATCGTCGACGCGGCAGGCGGCAAGCGCGTGATCAGCTTCGGCGCCCGCCACGTGCATCCGCTCATCGCCCCCATCATGGAATACTCCGCCGTCGTGGGCGGATGCGCCGGGTGCGCCACACCGCTGGGAGCGCAGCTCGCCGGCCTCCTGGGCGCGTCGGGGACGATGCCGCACGCGATGATCCTTCTGTTCGGCGACACGGTAAAGGCGGCCCTCGCCTTCGACGAGCACATGGGCGACGACGTGCTGCGCATCGTGCTGGTGGATACGTTCAAGGACGAAGCGGAAGAGTCGTTGCGGGTCGCCGAGGCGCTCGGCAAGCGTCTGCGTGGGGTGCGCCTGGACACTCCGAGCGAGCGCGGGGGAGTCACGGTCGAGCTTGTGAAAGAGGTCCGCGCCCGGCTCGACCAGGGCGGATACGGTCACGTCGGGATTTTTGTTTCGGGGGGCCTGGACGCGAATCGGATACGGGAGTTCGAGGCCGCGGAGTGCCCCATCCATTCTTATGGTGTCGGGATGGCGATCAGCTCCGCGCCGCCGATCGCGTTCACCGCCGATATCAAAGAGGTCGCGGGCAAACCCATGACCAAGCGCGGCCGCATCCCGGGCGCGGCCGCGAACCCCCGCCTCGCAAGGATCATCTGAAGGAGCGCTGCGCGCGGCCGGCGTGACCAAGTCGACGCTTCTCGCGCACCAGGCCGCCTGCCGAGCGTGTCAAGTGTGCGCCGACCAGGGCATCATCCCCGAGGCCAACCCGACGTTCGAGGGCCGGTGGGGAGCGCCGTTCTTCATGGTCGGCCAGGCACCCGGCCCTGCCGAGAAACAGACGCGCCGGCCATTTTCGGGGCGGGCGGGCAAGGAGCTCGACCGCTGGATGCTGCGCGCCGGTTTTCGCGATCCAGAGGAATTCCGCCGGCTCACGTACATCGCCGCGCTGATGCGCTGCTTCCCGGGCCGCAACCAAGAGAACACCGGCGACCTCCGGCCGCCGCCCGCCGCGGTGGCCAACTGCGCGCACTGGCTCGATGCTGAGCTGCGCTTGCTCAAGCCGAAGGTCTTGATCCTGGTCGGCCAGATGGCGATCTCGCGCTTTCTTGGTCCCGGCTCGCTCGAGGAACGCGTCGGCAAGCGTTTCGGCGAGCGCCCGGTGATGATCCCGCTGCCGCATCCATCAGGGCAGAATCGCTGGCTCAACGCCCCGGCCAATCGTGAACGCCTTGCGCAAGCGCTCGCGCAAATCAGCGAGCTGCGTTCAAACTTTGCCCCGTGAGATACCTCCTCGTCTACTACGGCGGAAGCATGCCGGAGACCCCCGCGCAGCAGGCGCGGGTCATGAAGCAGTGGACGGCGTGGTTCAGCAAGCTCGGCCCCGCGATCGTCGACCCGGGCAATCCGTTTTCCGGCAAGGTGAACAAGATCAAGGCTGACGGCATGGTCGCCAAGGGCGCCGTCGGCCAGCGCGCGTCGGGCTACAGCATCATCGAGGCGCCCTCGCTCGACGCGGCGACCAAGCTGGCGAAAGGCTGTCCCGTGGTCAAGGGCGGCGCGCAGGTCGCGGTCTACGAAACCTTCAACGTGATGTAGTCGCGCGTTGCCTGCATTCTTCGGCCGCCGGGAGCACGGCCGCGTCGTGATCGAGGGTGGCGACGCGCGGCACCTCGCTCGGTCATTGCGGGCGCGTCCGGGTGAGTCGATCGAGGTCGTCGACCCCGACGGATTCCTGCTGGACGTCCGCCTCGATGCCGTCTCGGTGAAGCGGGTGGAAGGTCATGTGGTCGGGCAGCGCGCGCACCAACCGGAACCCATCTCGCAGATCACGATCGCGATCGCCAACCTTCCCGCGCCCGCGCTCGAGCATGTGCTGTCGCGATGCACCGAGGCCGGAGCTCACGCGTTCGTCGTGTTCCACGCCGACCGCAGCGTGGGGCGCGGCGAGAAGCTGGAGCGCTGGGGCACGATCTGCCGCGAGGCCGCGATGCTGGCCGGACGGCTGCGGGTCCCCGAGGTATCGGCCGCGTCGTCGGTCGAAGCGGCGATCGGAGCGGTCGACACCGCGGTGCTGCTGTCACGGGAGGCGCCACGGCGCCTGGCCGATGTGATCGAGCCACGCGACCTCATGCTCGTGATCGGGCCTGAGGGCGGCTGGACCGAAAGCGAGCTTGAGCTGGCGACCGAATCGGCGACCCTCGGCCCGCGCAACCTTCGCGCCGAGACCGCGGCGGTGGTGGCGCTCGCCATCGCGCTCGCGACGCGGGGTGATTAGCCCTTGTGGCCTCGTGCGGTTTCGACCTCGCCGGCGATGGCAACCATCGAGGCGACGCCGAAGCTGATCGCGCCGATCACCAGCAGGCCGGCCGCCAGCGGCAGCAACCAGCTGGTGGCGGCCAGGCCCAGGCAGAGGATGCCGACCGCGAGCACCAGGACCGCGTAGATCCTGAAACCCCGCTTCGACGCCGCGAACCCTGGAGGCAGCGTGCCGAGGTAGCGTGAGGTCACGGTCCGGATGGCGTAGTCGCCGGCGCCGAAAAGGTTCAGCAGCAGAACCAAACCGACGACAGAGAGGACCGCCCCGATCGCCAACGCAGCCGCCACGTGGGTATTCTCGCGGACATGGCGGTCACGACCAGGCAGGCGCTGGTGCGGAACTTCTGCATCATCGCCCACATCGACCACGGCAAATCGACGCTGGCGGACCGACTGCTCGAGCACACCGGCTCGATCAGCCAGCGCGACATGCAGGACCAGGTCCTTGACACCATGGATCTCGAGCGCGAGCGCGGGATCACGATCAAGCTCCAGGCCGTGCGGATGACGTACCCCGCGCATGACGGCCAGGCGTACGAGCTCAACCTGATTGACACGCCGGGCCACGTCGACTTCGCTTATGAGGTGTCACGTTCGCTCGCGGCGTGCGAAGGCGCGATCCTCGTCGTCGATGCCGCGCAAGGCATCGAAGCGCAGACCCTCGCCAACCTCTACCAGGCGGTGGAGGCTGGCCTCACCATCGTGCCGGTGGTCAACAAGATCGACCTCGACGCGGCGCAGCCAGAGATGGTCGCAGAGGAGATCTCAGACGTCACGGGAATCTCCCGCGACCAGGTGATCTTCGCTTCGGCCAAGCTGGGGATCGGCACCGAGGCGATCCTCGAAGCAGTGGTGAACCGCGTTCCGCCGCCCCGCGGCGACCCCTCGAAGCCGCTGCGCGCGCTCATCTTCGACTCGCACTACGACCCCTACCGCGGGGTGATCACCTACGTGCGGGTGGTCGACGGCGAGATCATCCCGCGGACCCGGATCCGGATGCTGAACACCGGCAAGGTGCACGAGGTGGACGAGGTGGGGTGGTTCGCGCCGCGCCCGCGCCCGGCCGAAAAGCTGACCGCCGGTGAGGTCGGATACGTGACGGCTGCGATCAAGAACGTGGTGGATGCCCGCGTGGGGGACACCATCACGACCGCCGAGCACGGCGCGACGACACCTCTGCCCGGCTATCGCCAGGTCAAGCCGATGGTGTTCGCCGGCTTGTTCCCGACCGATTCCGACCAGTTCGCCGACCTCAAGGAGGCGCTGGAGAAGCTGCAGCTCAACGACGGCGCGCTCTCGTTCGAGCCCGAAAACTCGGCGGCCCTCGGCTTCGGCTTTCGCTGCGGCTTTCTTGGCCTCCTCCACCTGGAGATCGTCCAGGAGCGGCTCGAGCGCGAGTTCGAGCTCGACCTGATCACGACCGCGCCGACCGTCGAGTACCAGGTCAAGCTGAAGCGCGGCGAGGTGATCGAGGTCGACAACCCTGCGCTGATGCCGGATCCGACGCAGATCGAGGCCATCTCCGAACCTTTCGTCAGGCTGTCGATCATCGTGCCCTCCACCTACGTCGGCCCGATGATGGAGCTGTGCCAGGAGCGACGAGGCTCCTTCAAGCACCTCGAGCACAGGCCCGGTGACCGTGTCGTGTTGGAGTACGAGATCCCGCTCGGCGAGATCATCCACGACTTCTACGACCAGCTGAAATCGCGCTCGAAGGGCTACGCCTCGATGGACTACGAGATGATCGGGTTCCGCGAGGGCGAGCTGGTGAAGCTCGACGTCCTTGTCGCCGCCGAGCCCGTGGACGCCCTTTCGCTGATCGCCCACCGCAGCAAGGCGCAGGCTCAGGGCCGTCGGCTCGTGGAGAAGCTGAAGGCGATCATCCCCCGCCAGCTGTACGAGGTCCCGATCCAGGCCGCGATCGGGGGCAAGATCGTCGCGCGTGAAACGATCCCGGCCATGCGAAAGGACGTGCTTGCCAAATGCTATGGCGGAGACGTGACCCGGAAACGCAAACTGTTGGAGAGGCAGAAGGAAGGCAAACGGCGAATGAAGCGGGTCGGCTCCATCGAGATCCCCCAGGAGGCGTTCATGGCGGTGCTGAAGCTTGACTAGAGCTTCGAGGCTGATAACCGCGGGCCTGCTCCTCGCGCTTGCGCTCATGGCATGCGGGCGGACGAGCAACAACACCAATGGCCCGAGCGTGGGCAGCGTCTACGCGGGGCGGGTGGTGCAGGCCGATCTCGGCCCGATCGTGCCCGACGCCACCGCCTGGTGGCAGGGGCCGCCGACCTTTGGTGTGCGACCTCTCAACAGCGCCACGCGCCTTGATCAGGACAAATTCGATGTCACGGTGCGCTTCGCCCACGCCGGTACGCGCGAGGAGATGAGGCTCGAGTACCAGGTCTGGGTCTCCACCGCCATCGCGACCGCGGTCATGGACTCGACCAAGACCGCGCTCGGGAACTCGTTGTCGGGCGCCAAGGCCGGCGACCAGGTGCTGTATTACAACCGCAACCTGGCCGGTGGCCCGGCGCCTTACGCCAACGAGGCGTTGGTGCGCGTCGGCCAGACCGTCGTCACCATCGTGTGGACCCACATCGACGGCTTCGCCAGCACCGGCTCGGTGGGAAAGATCGCCGTCAAGGCGGCGGGCCGGCTGAAGGATTCGCTGGCCGGGAAGGTGCAAGCATCGCCGGCGCCGAGCCCGGACGCGATGCTTCTTGCCCCTCCAGGTCCAGACCTGACGTTGCTGGGCACGGCTCGTCTGCCGGTTGAGGTCGTGCCCCAGATCCTGGTGTTCTCCGCCCCGGCGGATATGACCAAGTTCTTCCATCAGGTCGGGGTCTCGGATGTCGTGTACGGCGACTACGCAGTCAACGTCGATACGCGCATGGAAGTGCTGACAAGCGGATTCACGTTCGCCAGCCCGACCGGCTCGAAAGAGTGGATCGACACCTTTTACGGTGGCAGCACTGGCCTGACCCAGGGCGTGTATCTCAACTTCGAAAGCGACACCGGTCAGTACGTGGCGGCGTTCGGCCTGGGCAACAAGGGCGTCCTGATGGTCTGCAAGTCGTCGGCCTCGGGCGAAGAGGCGGGCCGCTCATGCGAGTCGGCGATGGTGCGCGTGATTCCCGGATGGAGGCTTGCGCTCGGGGGCGCCTAAGCTTCGCGGCCGACCGCGCCGGCCGCGCCCGCCCGCGACTCCTGGAACCACCGCCACTGGTTGGCCAGACCCTCGCGCAGGGACACGCGCGGCTCCCAGCCGAGCCGCTCACGCGCAAGGTTGATCGAGGCGCCGGTGTGGCGCGGGTCGCCGGGAGCGGCGGGCAGGTATTGGCGCCGGACGTTGATCCGGCTGATGTCTTCGAGCGTGTCGAGCACCCGGTTCACCGTGACGCGGCTGCCGCCGCCGAGGTTGATGATCTGGCCAACCACGTCTGCGGAGGCTGCCTTCACGGTCCCATCGACCGCGTCACCGACGTAGGTGAACTCGCGAGTCTGCTCGCCGTCACCGAAGATCTCGATCTCTTCGCCGTCGACCAGCGCCTCCATGAAGCGGCAAAACGCCATGTCAGGACGCTGGCGGGGGCCGTACACGGAGAAGTAGCGAAGCGACGTCGCGGGGATGCCGAAGTTGCGCATGTACACGAAAGTCAGGTGTTCCGCGGCCAACTTGGTCATGCCGTACGGGGAAACCGGGCGGGGCAGGGCGGTCTCTTTGGTGGGGAACCTCTCCGCGTCCCCATAGACGGATGAGCTGGAGGCAAAAACCAGCCGCTGGAGCGGAGTCTCGCGGAGCGACTCGAGGAGCCTCTGCGTGGCGACGATGTTGTCATGCACGTAGCGGTCGAAGTGGCCGCCCCAGCTTGGCCGCACGCCGGGTTGTCCCGCCAGGTGGAAGACGACAGTCGTGCCGTCGAGGATGCGCCGCAGGTCGGCGTCGACCAGGTCTGCCTCTTCGAGGACGAAGTTGCGATGCGCGCTCACGCCACGCAGGTTTTGCTGCTTGCGCAGGCGTGCGTAGTAGTCGCTGAAGGAGTCGATGCCCGTGACCTGATGGCCGTCAGCCAGGAGTCGCTCGCACAGGTGCGAGCCGATGAACCCCGCCGCGCCCGTGACAACGACCCGTGTCGGTGCGTCGAGCATGCGGACTAGAGTGCAGGCCCTGGGCGCCGGTTTGCAACCGCCACCTATCTTTGATGACCGTGAAGCGGTTCGAGTCCTGGCTCGCCACGACGGAGGCTGGTGTCACCGTCAAGGAGTTTCCGGAAGGCACTCGGACCGCAACCGACGCCGCGCGCGCGGTCGGATGCGACGTCGGGCAGATCGTCAAGTCGCTGGTCTTCGTCGCGGCCGGGAAGCCGGTCGTGGCCCTGGTCAGCGGCGCCAACCGGCTGGACGAGGGACGGCTCGCCTCCCTGGCCGGCGAGCCGGTGGCAAAGGCGGACGCCGACACGGCGCGCGTCGCGACCGGCTACGCCATCGGCGGCGTGCCGCCGTTCGGCCACGCGACCGACCTGCCGGTGTTCATGGACCGCGACCTGCTCGGATACGAGGTCGTTTGGGCGGCGGCGGGGCGGCCCGACTCGGTCTTCGAGATTGAACCCGAGCGTTTGCGGGAACTGAGTAACGCGAAGGTGTCAGACCTGAAGAGCATATGAGCAGCCTTCTCATCTTCTGCCGCGACTGCGCGAAGCAGGTGGCCAGCTCGCAGACCAAGAACGGACTCTGCCTTGATTGCCAGGTCAGGCGGGCGGTCGCCGACCTGCGCGACGAGCACGCGCGCCTGTGGCGGAAGCGCGAGCGCTACCGCACGCAGAACGCGAATGTGGAGCAGATCGGGAGGCAGATCTCGCGTGTCGAGGACCGTATGGGTCAGCGCATCAAAGAGCTCGTTTCCAACGAGCGCGAGGCCGTCGACTACCTGCGGCGCGAGCTGGAGTCCGCGCGCGGTCAGCGCTACACGATCAAGAAGTGACGAGCCACACCCGTCCGGGCTCGCTCCACGAGCCGGGCCGACCTTCCCATGAATGGGGAGGACCATTGCGACCCTTCCATCATCTCTACGTACACATTCCCTTCTGCAAGCACAAGTGCGGCTACTGCGACTTCAACGCGTACGCGGGGATGGACCGCCTCATGCCCGACTACGTCGATGCGTTGGAGCGCGAGCTGGTCTTCGCCCGCGAGCGGTATCCGTTCCAGGAGCTCGACTCGGTCTATCTCGGCGGGGGGACGCCCAGCCTGCTGCAGGCGCAGCTGATGGCGCGGCTGCTCGCGTTCATCCGCCGCACCTTCAACGTCGCGCCGGATGCGGAGGTGACCCTGGAGGCGAACCCCGCAAGCACCGATGAGGCGAAAGTCGCGGCGTGGCTCGAGGGTGGGGTCAACCGCCTGAGCCTCGGCGTTCAGGGTTTCGACCGGCGCGCTCTCGCCGTGCTCGAGCGCAAGACCGACGCCGCGCAGGCCATCAAGGCCTTCAGCCTGGCGCGGAAGATGGGGATGTCGAACATCAGCATCGACCTCATCTACGCGGTCCCGTTCCAGAGCCTCGAAACATGGATCGAAACGCTGCGCCGGGCGATCGCGATGCAGCCCGACCATGTCTCGACCTACTGCCTCTCGTTCGAGGAAGGCACGCTGCTGTACCGGCGCCGCGCGGAGGGTCGGGTGCCCGAAGTTGAAACCGACCTGCAGTGGGACCAACTCGACGCCGCATGCGATGAGCTCGAGAAGGCGGGCTTCCGCCGCTACGAGGTCTCGAGCTGGGCTCATCCGGGTTTTGAGTCGCGCCACAACCAGGCGTACTGGCGATGCCGTCCGGTCTACGGAGCAGGCGCGGGCGCGCACTCGTACGCCGCCGACGGCGTCAACGCATGGCGCTGGTGGAACGTCGCCCGTCCGCGCGACTACATCGCGGCCGCACCTTCACCCAGGGCGGACGGGGAAGAGCTGGATGCCCGTAAAGCGGCCGCCGAGTCGCTGATGCTCGGCCTGCGTACAGTCCAAGGCGCGACCGCCCCGTCCGGATTCGATCGGGAGCTGGATCGCCTCCAGAGGGATGGTCTCGTGCGGAGGGTCGACGGGCGCGTCGTGCCCACGCGCCGGGGACTCGACCTGCACAACCAGATCGCCCTCGCGGTACTCTGATTGGCACTCTCGACCCGGGAGTGCTGAAAGCGTGATGGAAAACAGAAAGCAGGCGATCTTGAGGGCCGTCGTGAACGAGTTCACGACGAGCGCTGTGCCGGTCGGCTCGCAGGCGCTGCAGAGTCGCTACTTCGTCAACCTCTCGTCGGCCACGATCCGCAGCGAGCTCGCCGAGCTCGCGGACCTCGGCTACCTGACGCAGCCGCACACATCGGCCGGGCGGGTGCCAACCGACTCCGGGTACCGCTACTTCGTCGACTTCTTGATGGACCTCGAGCCCATCCCCGACCGCGTGCGCGCTTTCATCCACGATGAGCTGACGGCGGCGCCGGCGGATGTGCAGGGCCTCGTCGAGCGCGTAGCGATGACGGTCGCCTCGGTGACCCAAAATGCATCGGTCGCGAGCGCGCCTCAGGGCACGCTGGCGCGGATCAAGCACGTCGACCTGGTCTCGCTGGAACCGAATGAGGTGCTGCTGATCCTGCTGCTCGAGGGCAACCTGCTCAGGCAGCAGGTCGTGAGCACGACTCAGCCGGCCACGCAGGCACAGCTGAGCAAGCTGGGCGCGCGGCTCAACGGCTCGCTGGCGGGGCGCGCGAGCGACGAGGCGCGCCGCCACTACGACTCGGCACCGCTCGGACTCGAGAAGGAATTGCTCGGCCGCGTGATCGCGGTCCTGGACCTTTACGAGAAAGGCTCGGAGAGCCTGGTCGTGCACGATGGCGTGCGGAACCTGCTCCGCCAGCCCGAGTTCGCGGAATCGTCGCGCCTGCACCAGGTGCTCGAGGTGCTGGAGGAGACTCGCTACCTCACCGTCCTGCTCCGCCAGCTCATCGGCGAATCAGACCTGCAAATCGTCATCGGCTCGGAGAACACATCGAGCGGCCTCCAGGGCTGCGCGGTCGTGCTGACCACGTACGGCCCGACGGACCGCCTCAAAGGCGTCCTCGGGGTGATCGGTCCGACGCGCATGGCATACAGCCAGACGGTGGCGCGTTTGCGGGCCGTTGCGCGCGGCGCCAGCGACCGCATGGCCGAGACGGCGGGGCACTGAGGCGATGGCCGAGGCAGCGCACCGCCGGGCGTTTGATCAGATCGGCGTGCGCGGTATCTAAAGCTCGATGACCACTCGCAAGCGTTCACACGAGCCAGTCGAGGGCGATCCGCCGGAGTCGGCCACCGCCCCGCTCGAAGCCAGGGTCGCCGAGCTGGAATCCGCGCTCGCCGAGGCCAGGGATCGTCACCTTCGCCTGGCCGCGGACTTCGACAACTACAAGAAGCGCGCCAGGCAGGAGCAGCTCGAGACGATCCAGCACGCGTCGGCCGACCTGATCGCCCGCGTGCTGCCGGTGCTCGACGACCTGCACAGCGTGCTCGATCACAAGCCCGAAGGCATCGAAGAGTCTTGGGTGAGGGGTTTGGAGCTCAGCGTGCGCAAGCTGGAAGAGGCGCTGGGCACCCACGGCCTGCAGCCGATCGAGTCCGTAGGCGTCCGCTTCGACCCCAAGCTCCACGAGGCGGTCGGCCACGAGGAGTCGGCCGAGCACCCCGAGGACACCGTTGTGTCTGAGCTCAGACGCGGTTATCGCGTACGGGATCGCGTTGTCCGGCCGGCGCTCGTCAAAGTTGCTCGCCCGCCCGCCGGCACACAAGACACCGAACCTCAGTAACAGCTGGTGGCCATCAAGCGCGACTACTACGAGGTGCTGGGGGTTGGCCGGCAGGCATCCGCCGACGAGCTGAGGCGCGCCTTCCGCAAGATCGCTATGGACTCGCACCCTGACCGCTACCCCGACGATGCGGCGGCGGCGGCACGTTTCAAGGAGGCGAGCGAGGCCTACACGGTGCTGTCTGACCCGGAGCGGCGCCGCAGCTACGACATGTTCGGCCACTCTGCGGTGGGCGCATCCGGTCCGGCGGTCGACTTCTCCGATATGCCTTTCGCGGACATCTTCGACACCTTCTTCGGTGGCGGTTTCGGCGGGCGTGGCCGCCGCGAGCGTTCGAACCGCGGCGATGACCTTCGTTATGACCTGACCATCACTTTTGAGGAATCGTTCACCGGGGTCGAGAAGCAGCTCGAGGTGCCACGCCTGGCCATATGCGACCGCTGCTCAGGCAGCGGGTCCGAGCCCGGCACAGGCCAGGAAACGTGCCCGGGCTGCGGCGGCTCGGGCCAGGTTCGGCGTGCGGCGCAATCATTCTTCGGCCAGGTCGTCACCACCGCGACCTGTCCGACGTGTGGCGGCGCCGGCCGCATCCTCAAGAGCCCATGCCAGCAATGCCGGGGCCAGGGCAGGGTCCAGCGCTCGAAGCGGTTGGCGGTCAAGATCCCCGCCGGCGTCGACACCGGCTCGCAGATCCGGATCAGCGGCGAAGGCGAGGCGGGGGTGCGCGGCGGCCAGGCGGGCGATCTCTATGTCGTCCTCCGCGTCAAGCCGCACCCGCAGCTCGCGCGCCACGATCAGGACGTGGTGTTCGACCTGCGGGTCAACATGGTGCAGGCTGCGCTGGGGGATCGAATCGAGGTCCCGACGCTGGAAGGGCCGGTCGAGATCGCCATTCCCGCCGGGACGCAGCACGGCCAGTCGTTCCGCTTGCAGGGCCGGGGGATGCCAGACGTCCGCGGCGGCCGGCGCGGAGACCAGTACGTCGTGGTCCAGGTCATCGTGCCCAAGGACCTGAACCCCGAGCAGAAGGCACTGCTGCGCAAGGTCGGCGGGCTGACCGGAAAGCCCGAGAAGGTGGCCAAGGGGTTCTTCGACAAGCTGCGCGACGCGATTTCTCTTGATTAGTGGGCCCTGCGCACCGGCCATTGATTGCCCGTCCACGGCTTGATTCGGCGTCAATTGACCCGGCTCGGCATAACTTCGACCCTTGCGGGGTAGTTATCTGGTTCAGTAGCTTTGATGCGTATAGATGAGGAATACAAGTTGTCCAAGACGATCGATCTCGAACTGACAAGGGCCGAAGTTGAGGTCCTGGAGCTGGAAGCCCGGCTCCGGGTTGTGCCCATGAACGACACCCAGCTGTCGGACGCCCTCAAAACCGCCCTCGCGGCGAAGAAGGAGCGTCTGGCCAAGCTGCGGACCCTCCACGCCACCGCCGGACGAGCCAACCGGTCAGGGAAAGATGGCGGCGGCGAGAAGGTGGACCCGCTTCACGCCGGGCGGCGGCCGCCGCTCAAGCGGACGGTCCCGCAGAGACCCCAGACCAAATCAGGAAAGTAAACCAGCCCCTCCGGCGCAGCCCCTCTGGCGCGTGAGTTGGCAGCGAACCAGGGTCCCGAACGTTATCGTTCTTCGAACTTGGCCAAAGACCTGAGCGAGTCCCCGGCGGCCGATCCTCTGTTCGGGGCGGCATGGGCTGCAGCAGGCGCCCCGCTGTCCTCCCGCTCGTGGAACCTTCCCCTGATCAACGGCCTCGCCGTGGGCGCCGTCATCGCGGGCGTCGCCTACCGGCTGTGGCAAGCGCATCTGCCGGCCGACGTGCTCAGGCAGGAGGAGATTCTGATCGGTGTTGGCATCGTCCTCGGCGGCGTCGCGGTGGCCGCGCGGGTGGCGAAGCTGTCGAACCGGCTGGCGGTCCAGCTGCCGATCATGGGGTCGGCCGCCATCCTGGCCGTCCTGGTTCTCGGGACCGCCGGCCGGTGGCTCGGAGACGACCTGCCCCCCCTGGCTGCCGTGAGCTTCGCGGCGGTTTTCCTGCAGTTTGACGTCGGCCTCCACTCGCGTCACTTCGGCTATGTCTTCGGGGTTGCGATCGTCGGCCTCGGCCTGCTCTGGGCCTACGCCGTGACCCAGCTCATGGTCTCACTGAGCGCGGTGGTGATCTGGACCCTGATCCTGATGGGCCTCGGCATACTCGCCTTGCTGACCAGCCGGTTGGTGGAGCGTGACCTGGGAGTCCAGGTCGAGCGGCAGAGCTCGCTGCTCGCGACCCTGAGCGACCTCGGCGAGGGTCTTGTCATCACCGAGAAAGGCCGTTTCATCGCGGGCAACGACGCCTACGTGACGCTGACCGGCTACTCGCGCGAGGAGCTGGCCGCGATGCCTTCGCTGATCGACCTCGCGCCGGCGGACGACCGCGATCGCCTGGCCGCGAACCTGGCACGAAGGCTTGGCGGCGGCGCCGCGCCTGCGCGCTACACGTCAGCGCTGATCAGCAAGTCCGGGCGCCGGGTCGAGGTGGAGGTCGCGATCCATCGCGTCACCAGCCGGCGCGATCAGCTCCTGACCCTGGTCAGCGACATCAGCGAGCGGCTGCGCGCGGAAGCCGCCGAGCGGGAAAGCGAGACTCGTTTCCGCACCCTCTTCCAGCAAGCGCAGGCGGGCATGGCCTTCGCGGGCCTCGATGGCCACGTCACCACCGTGAACCCCGCCTTCTGCGAGCTCGTCGGCTACAGCGAAACCGAGGTGCGCACGCTGTCGCTGGTCGATATCACGCACCCCGATGACGCCGCGGCTCTGCAGGACGCGATGCACAGCATGCTCGCGGGCGAAGAGGAAGGCCGTCGCATCGAGAAGCGATATACGCGCAAGGACGGCGAGCATGTTTGGGTCGACCTGACGATGCGGCTTGTCCGCGGCGCCGATAGCCGGCCCCTCTATTTCCAGACGGTCGCGGTGGACATTCGAGACCGTAAGCGAGCCGAGGTGCTCCAGGCGGCGCGGTTTGCCGTGACGCAGGCGCTCGTGACCTCGCCTGGTTGGGACAACGCAGCGCCGGGTGTGCTCGAGGGCCTGTGCCGAACGCTCGACTGGGAGCTGGCCGAATATTGGGAGGTCGATGGCCCGCGAGAGGCGATGCATTTCGTCACCTCGTGGAAGCGGCCGGGACGGGACACCACCGCATTCGAGGCGACCGCGGCCAACCAGACGTACCGCCGCGGCGAGGGACTCGCGGGTCGGGTGTGGGAGGCGGGCGGACCGATCGCGATGCCTGACCTCGCGGGCGATCCAACACCCCGCTCGGCGGCCGCCGTCGCGTCCGGGCTGCATGGAATTGTCGGCTTCCCGGTCCGCAGCGGCCGCCGCGTCGTGGGCATGATCTCGCTCCATACCTGGGCGGCGCGCGGCCTGGACGATGGCCTGGTCGCCGTCATGAACGATGTCGGTTCGCAAATCGGCGAGTTCGTCGAGCGCAAGCGAGCTGAGGTCGCGCTGCAGGATAGCGAGAAGCGGATGCGGTCGGTGCTCGACAACGTGTCCGACGGTCTCGCGACCATCGACCAGGCCGGGATCATCGACTCCGGCAATCCCGCGGTGGTAAAGCTCTTCGGCTATTCGGAGCAGGAGCTGGTCGGGCAGCAGGCCGACATTCTGATCGCC
Source organism: Chloroflexota bacterium (assembly GCA_005882135.1). Taxonomy (GTDB): domain Bacteria; phylum Chloroflexota; class Dormibacteria; order Dormibacterales; family Dormibacteraceae; genus 40CM-4-65-16. The sequence goes on along the minus strand of VBDR01000027.1, from coordinate 64,196 downwards.
ACCACTCATCGGAGCGCATTCGACAACTACCTGCAGCGGCGCTTGCAGCTCGACATACCGGTCAGCGGCGCGCACGAGACGATGGGGAAGCGCAAGAACGGGAGCCTGTTCCCGCTCGAGTTCGTCGTCAGCTCGATGCAGGTCGGCGCGCGCCACCTTTTCATCGCAACGCTGCGCGACATCTCCGAACGGAAGGCGCACACCGACGCGCTCGAGTACCAGGCACTGCACGACGCTTTGACCGGGCTTCCGAATCGCAGCCTGTTCGGCGACCGCCTGCGCCAGGCGCTGCTTGCCGCGCGGCGCAACCAGAAGATGTTCGGCGTGCTGCTGCTCGACCTCGACCGATTCAAGGACATCAACGACGCGCTTGGACACGATCGCGGCGACAGCCTTTTGCAAGAGGTCACCGCTCGCCTGCGCGGTGTGCTGCGCGCGACCGACACCATCGCCCGGCTTGGCGGTGACGAGTTTGCAGTCCTGACGCCCGACGCCAAGCATCCGGAAGACGTCCTCGGCACAGCGCGCAAGATCCTCGCCTCGCTCGAGGGCCCGTTTGCCATCGCCGACCAGATGGTCGAAACGGGCGCGTCGATCGGGATCGCCATGTATCCGGTCCACGGCGACGACCCCAGCACACTGCTGCGCCGCGCGGACGTGGCGATGTACGTCGCCAAGCGCTCAGGCGGCGGCTACGCGCTCTATCAGCCGGAGCAGGAGGCGCAGACGCTGCGCCGTTCAGGGCTCGCCGGCGAGCTGCGCCGCTCGATCCCGCAAGGTGAGCTGGTCCTCCATTACCAGCCCCAGATCACCCTGGCGACGGGCGCGATCCACTCGGTCGAGGCGCTCATCCGCTGGAACCACCCGCGGGAGGGCTTGATGCCCCCGGACCGCTTCATCCCGATGGCCGAGGAGACGGGAATCATCCATCCGCTTACGGCGTGGGTCATCGATGCCGCGCTCACGCAGCTTTGCAAATGGATCGAGGACGGGCTCGATGTGTCGGTCTCGCTCAACGTATCGCCGCGCAACATCGAGGATCACTCCCTGGAGGAGATGGTCGCTCGCGCACTCGGCAACTTCAAGGTCGACCCGAGCCGGCTCACCCTGGAAATCACCGAAGGGGTGGCGATGGCCGCGGCGGCGGCGAAGGCGCTGCACCGTCTTCATGAGATTGGAGTCCGTCTCTCGCTGGACGACTTCGGCACGGGTTACTCGTCGCTGCTCTACCTGATGCGACTGCCTGTCAACGAGATCAAGATCGACCGCTCGTTTGTCGCCGCGCTCGCTTCCGACCCCGACTCGGGCGCCATCGTGCGCTCAGCGGTCGGCCTCGGCCACAACCTCGGGCTGCGCGTCGTGGCCGAAGGCCTTCAGGACCGGATGGCGGAAGCCGTGTTGCTCGAAGCGGGCTGCGATGCGGCGCAAGGTTTCCTGGTGGGCCGGCCCGCCGAGGAGCCGGAGATCACCGCGCTCCTGATGCAGCAGGCAGGGCTCACCAAAGAAAGGGTCACCGAGTCGATGTGAATGCCCTCGTGATGGGCGCGAAAGGGCAGCTGGGCTCGGAGCTCGTGCGCCTGCTCGGGACCGACGCCGCCGTCCCACACGACCGCCTGTCGATCACCGACGCCGCTGCAGTCGAGGCCCTGGTCGCGGCCCGAAAGCCGGCGGTGGTCTTTAACTGCGCAGCGTACAACGCAGTCGACCGCGCCGAGACCGAGCCTGAGCTCGCGTACGCGGTCAACGCGGAGGGTCCGCTCAACTTGGCGATCTCGTCCAGGCGTCATGGGGCGACGCTCGTTCATTTCTCGACCAACTTCGTTTTCGATGGCGCCGAAGACCGGCCCTACGTCGAGGCGGATGAGCCAGCGCCGCTTTCCGTCTACGGCAAGTCCAAGCTCGAAGGCGAGCGGCGTGCGCTCGAGGCGGGCCCGCACCTGCTCATCGTCCGCACCGCGGCGGTGTTCGGCGGTCCCCAGAGCTTTCCGCAGCGCATCCTCGAGCGGGCGCGGTCGGGTGACAGGCTGCGGGTTGTCTCGGACCAGAAGGTGAACCCGACCTTTGCCCGGGATCTGGCCGCCGCGGCAGTCGACCTGGTGGAGCGGGGCGCCGCAGGGATCGTCCATGCCGTCGCCGAAGGTTGCGCCGGCTGGGATGACTTCGCACGGGCGGTGCTGGTAGAGCGTGGGGTGGACGTAGCCGTCGAGTCGATTCCCATCCACGCCTATCCGTCGGCGGCGCGGCGACCCCTCAACGGCTGCCTCGCCACGACCCGCTACCGTCCGCTCCGCCACTGGCGCGAGGCGGTTCGGGAGTGGGCGGCGAGCCGGGAATAGCTTGTGTACGCCCCCACCCGGCGGCTACGCCGCCGACCTCCCCACAAGGTGGGGAGGTGAAAAGGCATAAAAAAGGCTCGGGCCGGGCGATTTCTCGACACCGGCACCGAGCTTGGCTGCGGGGGGTGAGGTTCTAACTAAAGATGATTCCGCTATTCCTTTCTGAAGGCCCGCGCGCACACGCACGCAGCGAAAAGTCTGGCACGAAATCCCCGAACAGGCTGGTCGATCTCTGCATATTTCCAACGACGAAGTGCCTGCGCCACTCGCGGAATCCCAAGCCGACCTATTGTGGCCGGGATCGCAACTAGCTGATGATGCGTTTGCTCCAGCACACGTCTTGCACAGATTGATCAGTTCGAAGGATGTAGCAGCCCGCCTGGGCGTGAGCCAGGCGACGGTTCTCCGCGCCGTGGCGCGAGGCCTCCTGCGACCCGCCCTTGTCACCCCGGGTGGTCACCGGCGGTTCAGCGCGGACGAGGTCGAAGCTTTCGCGGAGGGTTTGCAGGACGATCCTGACGGCGCCCGCCTGCTGACGACCGGCGAAGCCGCCAGGTTGCTGGGAGTCAGCCAGCCGACCCTCAATCGCGCCGTGCGTCGCGGCCGGATTCACCCCACCCTCACCACGCCAGGCGGACACCGTCGCTTCGACAGCGCCGAGCTGAGCGCCGCCCTCTACTTCGAAGGCACCCTGTGACACTCCAAGGCGACGTGAGCTCATGAACCGCTGGGTTCGCCTCGGCCTGCAGACGGCGTTCGGCCTGGCCCTGCTCTGGCTGTGGCTCCGCACCGTCTCCCTGCCCGAGGTCGTCGCCCATGCGCGCGTCCAGAACTGGTGGGCGGTCGCGCTGATGATCGTGCTGTTCCTGGTGACGAGCGTCATCAGGGCGCGCCGCTGGCTGCTGCTGCTGCGGCCGCTCGCGCCGGTCGGGATGGTGCGGGCGTTCGCGATGAACGCCGCGGGCGGGCTGCTCAACTACGTGCTCCCCATCCGCTCCGGAGACGCGGCCAGGGCGTGGTGGCTGTGGCGCCGGCACCGCATCCCGGCCGGTTCAGCGCTGGCCACGATCGTGATCGACAAGGCATGCGACCTTGCCGCGGTGGCCTTCGTGCTGGCTGCCCTGGAGGTCGTCGCGCTGACTGGCGCGGCCAATGCGCCTCGCGGGCTCGCAGGCGCCGCGGCGCTCGCGATCGCGCTGCTGGCGGCGGTGCTGGGGACGGCGTTGACCGGGCCGCGAATCGCGCGCTCGCGTCTGGCCCGCCGGGTGCTCCCGGCGGGGTTGGCGGCGGGCCTGGCCGGCCAGGCTTTTGCGTTTCGCGCCGGCGCCCGCGGGCTGTGGACACCTGAGCTGGCGGCTCGCCTCGGCGCCCTCACGGCGCTGGCGCTGGTGATCGACGCGTTCAATTTCACGCTCCTCTTCACCGCGGTCGGCATCTCCGTGCCGACGCTGAAGGCGATGGCCGCCTACCCGGCGCTGCTCCTGAGCTTTGCGGTGCCGGCCGGCCCCGGATACCTCGGCAACCTCGAGGTCGCCGGGTCGCTGGTCCTGGGCGGGGGACTCGGGTTGGCGTCGGGCGTGGCGGCCGGCGCGATCGTCCTGTACCACGCGATCACCGCCGCCAACGCGCTGTCGCTCGGCGTGCTGAGTCTCTTCCTGGTCGGTGGCAGGCGTCGCGCGCGAGCGGGAGGACCACGGCGAATCGCGGTCTTCCACTGCGGGTTCACGTACTCGGGCGGCGGCGAGCGGCTGGTCATCGAAGAGGTGCTCGGCCTGCGCCGGCGCGGTTACGAGGTCGAGTGCTACGCGCCCACCGTCGATGCGTCGCGCTGCTACCCCGACCTGATCGGCGAGGTGCAGGTGAGGACGTTCCTGCCCCAGCTCCCGCGCTGGTTTCCTTTCCGGGAGGCGGTGCAGATGGCCGCCACCTCGCTGCTCATGCCGCTGTATGCGTGGCGCTTCCGCGGCGTCGACGCGATCGTCGGCTGCAACCAGCCCAGCGCGTGGATCGCGTGGTGGGCGGCGCGCCTGATGGACGTGCCTTACGTGGTCTACCTGAATCAGCCCAACCGTCTTGTCTACCCGCGCAACATCGACCGCCAGACCGGGTGGGTCTCCAACGCCGACTACCGCCTGCTGGCGGCCATCGTCCTGCGCGCGGCGCGATTTGTCGCGTGGGCCGACCGCCGCTCGGTCCAGGAGGCGGACCAGCTGCTGGTCAACGGCAACTACATCGGCGATATCATCCGCAGGACCTACCGGCGCGAAGCCGTCGATTGCCCGGCGGGATGCCATGTGGCGGGCTCTGGTTTTCCGCTCCCGATCGAGGGCCGGTTTTCAGGCGGCCTGACCATCAACGGTTATCCGATCCGGCGGCCCTACGTCCTGCTGACCAACCGCCACTACCCGCAGAAGCGGTTCGACCTCGCGATCCGCGCCATGCTCGAGGTGCGCAAGCGTAACCCGCGCGCCCAGCTCGTCGTGCCTGGGCCGTCGACGTCGCACACCGATTCGCTGATGACGCTCGTCGCGGAGCTTGGCCTGGGGGATGCGGTGCTGCTCCTGGGCGCGATCACCGAGGACGAGCTGCAGGCGCTGTACGAAGGCGCCGCCGTCTACGTCTACCCGGCGCCGGAAGAGGACTTCGGCATGGGGGTGATCGAGTCGATGGCCAAAGGCATTCCAGTGGTCGCGTGGAATCAGGCCGGTCCCACCGTCACCGTGGGGCCCGGGACCGGATACCTGGCCGAACCTCTGGATGTCGACGACTACGCCGCCGGCATCTCCAAGCTGCTCGAGAATCGCAACGAGAACCAGGCCACCGGTCAGCGCGCTTTTGAGTGGGCCCGGCGCTTCGACTGGGAAAGGCATATCGACGTCCTCGAACGCGCGGTGCTGGAAGTCGCCCGCGCGCACGAAGAGGTCGGGTTGCAAGCCGCATCGGCTTGAAGCTGCTGCCCCGGCTGCTGGCTGACGAGGAAGAGGGAGACGAGCCGCAGTCGCAAGTCGAGGTCGTCAAGCCCGAGGCGCATCGTCACTTCTGGGCTTGGACCGCCACCCTGGCAGCCGTGGCGGCGGTCCCTCGTCTCCTTTATATGTTCGTGTTCAGCAACCCCGAGAACCCCGGTCCATACGGTGACGGGCAGGCCACCGTCGAGGAAAGCAAGCAGCTCGGTGGCTGGTACAACGAACCCGGCTACAACAGACACGCGCTGGCGGTGCCGCCCGACCGCCCCGACATCACATACGGGCATGTCGAGCGGAGGCATCTGGTAAGCGAGATGTACGACCCGTTTGCGTACCCGCCCTCCGGCTATCGGTATGAGGATCATGAGGTCGCCGTCAGCATGCTGGTCCGGTGCTGGCTGGGCACGAATGACATCCGGTTGATCGCAATCCCGGCCGGCGACGCGGATTTGACCAGGGCGCTGCAGGTGCATCCGGATTGGTTCATCGATGTCGGCGAGTTGCCGCAGGCGGGTTGGAAGATTGTGGGCGTGACAGTGCGCCCGGTGCCGGCGGCCGAATGCCAGGCAGCGCGATCCGCAAGCCCCTAGCGCCTGCGGCGTCCTTCGACTACGAGGCCAAGCGCTGGGGTGCCGCGCCGTTGCGCCCGAAGCCGTGGTACATGAACGGGCTCAAGCTGCGCTACCTGCTGCAGGATCTGGGACCCGTACACGGGCGCGTGCTGGACGTCGGCTGCGGGGCGGGATCGGTCGCGAAAGCGGTCAAGCGCGAGCGCTCCGACCTCGAGGTGTTCGGGTGCGACGTCAGCCATTCGGCGATCGCGGCGGCAAGCGCCTCCCCGCAGGGCGTCGATTTCAGGCTGGCGACCGCGGAGCGACTGCCGTTCGGGGACGGCGAGCTCGATTTCGTCTGGATCTTCGATGTGCTGGAGCACGTCGATGAACCGGAGCGCGTGCTGCGCGAGGTGGTGCGCGTCTTGAAGCCTGGAGGTGGATTTCACATCGTGCTGCCTCTCGAAGGCCAGCCACGCACCCTCTACCGTCTCGTCGGATGCGGCACGCGTTGGACGGCCAAGGTCCGCCACGGCGGCCACATCCAGGTCTTTTCCGCGGCAAGGTTCCGCGCCATGGCGGCGGCAGCCGGCTTGCCCGTGATCCGCACGCGGTGGAGCTACCACTTCGTGCTGCAGGTCCTCGACCTTCTCTATTTCTCGTGGCTCGACTTGCGCGGGCCCGTAAGCGGGTCGGTCGAGGACATGTCCGCGGAGCGACATGGTGTCGCCGGCAGCGTGATGCGCGGCGTCAGTCGTGCTGTGGCGACGACCGCGTGGGGAGAGGCTCGGTTGCTACGTGCGCTGCCGGGCGGCTGCGGTCACTTCACCTGCGTGCGGCAGGTCAGTTGACCGACTCGGCCCACGAGATCAGCTCGCGCAGGCCGCGTTCGAACGGAATCTGTGGCGTCCAGCCCAGATCGTTGTTCGCCTTGGTGATGTCGCTCACGTAAAACTTCTGGTCGCCTTCGCGCCAGTCCGAATGGCTGAACTGCGGCTTCCTGCCGGTCAGCTCACCGATCTGATCGATGACCTCCAGGAGGTTGCGCTGATTTTCGGCTCCGCCGCCGACGTTGTAGATCTCGCCCCGCGTGATGCCGATCTTGTCGATCGCGATTGCATACAGGGCGCTCAGGTCGCGAGCGTCGAGCAGATCGCGGACCTGGGTGCCGTCGCCGTAGATGGTGAGCGGCCGCTCATTGAGGATCGAGTGCACGAAGTGGGCGACCCAGCCCTGATCCTCGGTGCCGTACTGGTGAGCGCCGTAGATGCAGCTCTGCCGAAGCACGACGGTGTTCATGTGGAAGCAGCGGGCGTAATCCCTGACGTACTGGTCGGCGGCGCCCTTGCTGCATCCGTATGGGCTGTGGAAGTCAATCGGCTGCGTTTCTTTACAGGCGGAGTTGTTCTCGTCGAGCTTTCCGTAGACCTTGTTCGTCGATGCGAAGAGAAAGGGCGCGTCGTGGTTGTGGAGGCGGACTGCCTCGAGCATGTTGAGCGTGCCCCGCGCGTTGACGTCGAAGTCGGTCCCAGGGTCGACGAGCGAGGTCGTGACCGCCACCTGCCCCGCCAGGTGGAGGATGGCGTCCTGGCCCCTCACGTGCTCCGGCAACGCGCTGGCGTTCCTCACGTCCTCTTTGATGAACGAGGTTCGGTTGGGGTACCGGGTGATCAGCCACTTGAGGTTGCGTTCGGTGCCTGGGCGGCTGAGGTTGTCGAGCAAGGTCACGAACCAGCCTTCCTTGATCAGGTGGACCGCGGCGTTGACGCCGAGGAAACCGGCTCCTCCCGTGATCAGGATCCGGCGTTCCGGGTCGGCGGGGATCGGCGGCCGCGATTTCGTCTTCGTCAGGCGCTCGGATGGATCCATCGCGGCGATTACCTTAAGGCAGGCCTAGCCCGTGGAGATGCCCCTGAAGTAGGCAATGGTCACGATCCAAGAAGCGCCGGCGAGGATCAGGGCCTCCCGTCGGGAATCGTTCCCACGCGTATAGGCGTACGCGCCCGGCAGAAAAAGGACGGCGAAGATGCCGTAAACCATGTGCAGCAGTCCCTGGGTCGGATGGGCTCCCAAGAGCAGGGCCGCCAGGCCCAGCAATCCCTGCAGCGCGGTGACCGCGGCCATGATCAGGTAGGTCGAGCGAAAACCCCCGCTCAAGCGCCGGTCGCGAAAATAGTGATAGGAGCCCCACAGGGCCAGGACGACCGCGAAGACGACCAGCACGCGCGCGCCGTAGCCGTGAAGGAAGCTGACGACGTCCATCGATTACGCGCGGGAACGGGCGATGTGCTCGCGGAAGTAATTGACCGTGAGGCGCAGTCCCTCCTCGAGCTGGATCCGCGGCTCCCAACCAAGCTGCTCGTGCGCGCGCTGGTTGTCGAGCGCGATCCGGTAGACATCGCCTTTGCGGGAGGGGCCGAAACGCGGCTCGAGCTTGTACTCGGTCAGCAGCGCGAGCTTGCGGAAGAGGTCGTTGACCGTGACCGGGATACCCGTGCTGATGTGGTAGATGCCTCCATCGCCTCTCTCGAGGGCGGCGAGGTTGGCGGTCGCGACGTCGCCGGCGTGGAGCATGTCCCGCGACTGACTGCCGTCGCCGTCGATCGTCAGCGGTTTGCCCTCGATCATGCGGCTGGCGAAGATGGCGACCACGCGGCCTTCCTCAGCGGCGAAGTCCTGACGCGCGCCGTAGATGTTGGCGTACCGAAGCGTCGTGAAACGCAGGCCGAAGGTGCGCTCAAAGGTGCCCAGGTACTGCTCGAAGGCAAACTTGCTCGTCCCGTAAGGCGACAGCGGCCGGATCGGGTGGTCCTCGCCGGCCGGCACGATGTCGGGCTCACCGTAGAGAGCTCCCCCGGTGGAGCTGAAGATGACTTTGCGCACCGAGTTGTCGACGGACGCTCGGAGGACGTTCAGGCCTCCGACGACGTTCACCTGGGCGTCATAGCCGGGATCGGCCACAGATTTCGGCACCTCCGACTGCGCCGCATGGTGGTTGACGACCTCGGGCTTGAAAGCGGCAAAGGCCGCCTGCACCTGCGCCAGCTGCCTGACGTCCACGCGATGAAGGCTCGCGGCGGGATTGACGTTGGATTCCCGCCCTGTGCTGAGGTTATCGAGCACCGCGACCTCGTGGCCGGCGGCGATGTAGGCGTCGACGACGTGTGAGCCGATGAAACCGGCGCCGCCGGTGACGAGAATCTTCACCGAGGGTGACTGTACTAGAAGCGGAAATCGTCAAGGCTGTTCCGGCCGCCGTGGCGCCAGCGTTCGTCCGGCGTGTGCTGGCTCGCGCCGCGACGGTGCCCGAGGTCGCCGCGCGGCTGCCTGAAGGCACCTCCACGGTCGCGGTTCGGATCACGAGCGATGAGGAGATGCAGCAGCTGAACCGCGCTTACGCCGCCGAGGATCACGCCACCGATGTGCTGTCGTTCACCGGCACGGACGACCATCTGGGCGACATCGCGATCTCGTGGCCGGCGACGCAGCGGCAGGCCGCCGAGCATGGGCAGGACGACAAGACCGAGCTCGCGCTGCTGGTCGTGCACGGCATGCTGCACCTGCTCGGCTGGGACCACGCAACGCGGGCCGAGCGGAAGGAGATGACCCGCCTGAGCCACGAGGCGCTGCGCCAGTCCAACATCACCCTCGCTCCGGGACGCCTCTAAACTCGAGTCCACGGTCTGCGGCGCTCGCCGCGGGCCTTATTGCGCCTGCTTGGAGAACGAGAAGATCGAGGATCGACTGATAGTCGGATTGGGTAACCCCGAGTCCGACTATGGAGACACGCGCCACAACCTCGGTTTTGCCTGCGTGCGCGAGCTCGCACACCGCGTTGGCGTCTCGATCGACAAGAAGCGATGGCAGTCGCTTGTCGGCCGCTCGCAGTCGCGCGGGCTGTGGTTCGTCCTGCCCCAGACCTACATGAACCTCTCCGGCCAGGCGGTGGCGAAAGCGCTGAGGGACACCGGCCTGACGCCCGAGCAGGCGTGGGTCGTCTACGACGAGCTTGACCTGCCGCTCTGCCGGATGCGGATCAGGCGCGGCGGCTCAGGCGCCGGACACAACGGCGTCCTTTCTCTGATCGCGTCGCTCGGCACCGACGATTTCGTTCGTTTCCGTGTCGGCATCGGCAAGCCAGCGCGGAAGGGGGCCGCCTCGGGGCGCCACTACGTGCTCGGCCGGTTCACCAAGGCCGAGGCGGCGCGGCTTCCGCATGTGATCAGCGGCGTCGCCGACGCGCTGGAGCTCGCCCTCGATGCGGGAATCGAACGCGCGATGGACCGCTACAACCGCGCCGGCGCGCTGGGCTGCGAAGAGTTGCCGTGACGGCGCTGTGGGAAGGCGCGGTAGCCGCGGCACCAAAGCTTGAACAATGGATCGCGCACGGGTCGGCGGAGCTCGAGGTGGCACGGCTGCCGCGTTCGGCGTGGCCGATCGTTGCGGGCGCCACGGCAAGGGCGATCACGCAGCGCGGCCGCCCGGTGCTCATTCTCGTGCCCGGGCCCGAGCGCTTTGCGGATGAGCTGCGGCTCTGGCTGGCGGGTCGACCATCTACGTATGTGTTCGCCGAGGTCGCGGTTTCATTTCTCGACCGCCCGCCGGCGTTTGACGAGGCGGTCAACCGTCGCCTCGAGGCGCTGGCGGCGCTGGCGGACAAGGAGCCGGTGGTGGTGGTCTCATCACGTCGCGCCATCACGCGGCAGACGATCTCGCGGGGCGATCTCCTCGCCGGCACGGTGGTGCTCAAGCCAGGCCAGGGGCCGGACCCGGTGACGGTGGCGGGCCGCCTCGTCGAGCTCGGTTATACGCGCGAGCCTCTGGTCGAGGACCGTGGGCAGTTCTCCCTGCGAGGCGGCATCCTGGACGTTTTTCCGTCCGCGGCCGATGCACCCGTCCGCGCCGAATGGTCGGGAGACTTGATCGAGACTCTGCGGCTCTTCGATTCCGAGAACCAGCGCTCGGTGATGCCGATCCCCGACGCGACGATCAGGACCGGCCGGGAGCTGCTGATCGGGCCCGAGCGCGGCTCCGCGGCGGTCGACCGGCTGCGTGGGTCCGTCTCATTCGACTCCCTGCGGGGTGACGTGCGCTCGGAGTGGGAGGACGAGCTGGCACGGCTGGGGGTGGGTGCCGCCTTCGCGGGCGTCGAGTTTTACGCCGCGTACCTGGATCCGTCCCGGCCGTCGTTGCTCGACCATCTGCCGGAGGGCGCGGTGGTGCTGGATTTCGAGCCAGGCCGCCAGCTGGTCGATGCCCGGACGCTGCTCGACGAGACGGCGATGCTTGCGGCGGCGGAGGCCGGCGGCGGGGAGCTCCCTCGCCAGTTCACCCTGCCGGCGGTCAGCCGCCTCGACGATTTCACGGCCCGGCCTCGCCTCACCGTCACCGCCGCCGAAGGCGCGGCCGAGGCGCTGGACCTCGGCTGGTTCGAGGGCGAGCCGCTGGTTGGCCAGCCCCGTGCGCTCGCCGGTTTCGCCGTCCGCGGCGACTCCGCCTCCATCGTGTTTGCGACCGAGCAGGACGAGCGGTTGCGCGCCCTGCTCGACGAGGCGGGTGTGAAGGGCGCTACGAGGGAGATCGACCTCGACCTCGACCTGGACCTGAAGGCCGCCCTCAACCATGCCTCGGTCGACATCGCGAGTGGCTGCTCGCAGCCGGCGATCGGCTTCCACCTGGCGACGGACGCGGAGCTGTTCGGCCGTATCCGGCGCGCCTCACGTGGCGGTCGCGTCGCACGCACCCGGACCGAGGACCTGACACGGGAGTTCACGCTCGACTTCGCGCCAGATGAGCTGGTGGTACACGTCGACCACGGAATCGCACGTTTCAAAGGCATGCGTCTGCTCGAGTCCGACGGCGCGCATCGCGAATACCTCGAGCTCGAGTACGCCGAAGCGGATCGCCTCTTCGTCCCGGTCGAAAACCTCGACCGGGTCCAGAAATACCTCGGTGGGGAAGGTGCGCCGACGCTGCACCGCCTCGGCACCTCCGACTGGACGCGCGCGCGGGGACGGGCGCGCAAGGTCGTCCAGGACGTCGCCGAGGAGCTGTTGAAGATCTACTCGATGCGCGAGGCGCGCCCGGGTGTCGCATTCGCGCCGGACACGGCGTGGCAGCAGGAGCTCGAGTCGTCCTTTCCTTATGAAGAGACCCCGGACCAGGTGGCCGCGCTGGCCGAGATCAAGGCCGACATGGAGTCAGACCGGCCGATGGACCGCCTGCTGTGCGGCGACGTCGGTTTCGGCAAAACCGAGCTGGCGCTCCGGGCGGCGTTCAAGGCGGCCATGAGCGGCAAGCAGGTGGCGGTGCTGGCACCGACCACCGTGCTCGCCCAGCAGCACTTCCACGTTTTCCGGGAGCGCCTGAAAAACTTCCCGGTCGTGGTCGAGATGCTCTCTCGATTCGTCGACGACGAGACGCAGGCGCGCACTATCGAGGGCCTCAAGAGCGGACACGTCGACATCGTGGTCGGAACGCACCGGCTGCTTCAGCGGGACGTCCGTTTCAAGCGCCTCGGCCTGCTCGTCGTCGACGAGGAGCACCGCTTCGGCGTGATGCAGAAGGAGAGGCTGAAGAAGCTGCGCACCCAGCTCGACGTGTTGTCTCTCTCGGCGACGCCGATCCCGCGCACTCTGCACATGGCGGTGGGAGGCATCCGCGACATGAGCGTGATCCAGACGCCGCCTGAAGAACGGCAGCCGATCAAGACGTATGTCACGGCGGATGACGACGAGCTGATCAGGGAGGCGATCGGCCGCGAGCTGCAGCGCGGGGGTCAGGTCTATTTCGTGCACAACCGGGTGCGCACGATTCAGAAGGCGGCGCAGCGAGTGAGCGGGCTCATGCCGCAGGCGCGCATAGCGATCGGCCACGGCCAGATGTCGGAGGACGACCTCGCGTCGGTGATGGTGGAGTTCGAATCCGGCAAGCACGACGTGCTGGTGTGCACGACGATCATCGAATCGGGACTCGACATCCCGAACGTCAACACGATCATCGTCGAGCGCTCCGACCGATTCGGTCTCGCCCAGCTCTATCAGCTGCGGGGTCGGGTCGGGCGATCGGGCCGCCGCGCCTACGCGTACTTCCTCTTCGATCCCCGGCGGTCGCTGACCGAGGAGGCGGACAAGCGGCTCGACGTGATCTCCGGGCTGCACGAGCTCGGGCAGGGCTTCAAGATCGCGTTGCGCGACCTCGAGATCCGCGGTGCGGGCAATCTCCTCGGCACCGAGCAGCACGGCGCGATCGCCGCCGTCGGTTTCGAAATGTACCTGCAGATGCTGCAGAGCGCGGTGTCCAGGCTCCGCACCGGGTCGGAAGAGACGGCGGTCGGAGATGTCCTGTCAACAGCCGAGATGAACCTCGATCTGCCGCTCGACCACTTCATTCCTCGGTCGTACATCCGAGACGAGAAGCTTCGGCTCGGCGCGTACCGGCAGCTGGCCAACGCCGAAGACGAGGAGGAGCTCGACTCGATCCTGCGTTCTCTGAAGGACCGCTACGGGCCCGCGCCGGACCAGCTCGACAACCTGGCGTACTCGCTGCGCGTGAAGCTGCGCGGGCAGCGCATGGGTTTGCGCGCTGTCATCGCGGAGGGACACGACATCGTCATCCGCGTCGATCCCCAGCGGTTCCTCGACGTGGAGGAGCTGTCGCGGCGCATGGCGGGGCGGATCGCGGTGGGTCCGAACCGCATCAAAATGCGAAGGAAGGGCGAGGGCTGGCAGGCCGACCTGCTGAGCCTGCTGGACGAGATGGCGCAGCTTTACGAATCCGGCAGGACCGCGGCGGTTCCGTCGTCTTCATAGAATCAGATCGGCATGGAAAAGCCTTACTCCGACGGAATCGCGGCCATCTTCGAGGTCGTGCACCGGCTGCGCGCGCCCGGTGGGTGTCCCTGGGACCGCGAGCAGACGCACGAGTCGCTCCGCCCCTACCTGCTCGAAGAGACGTATGAGCTGCTGGAGGCGATCGACTCGGGCGACGACGCGAAGATGATGGAAGAGCTGGGCGATCTTCTCCTCCAGGTCGCGATGCACGCGGAGATCGCGGCCGAGGAAGGACGCTTCGACACGGCGCAGGTCTCGGAGGCCGTGGCGGCAAAGATGGTCAAGCGCCATCCGCACGTCTTCGGAGACAGGTCGGTCGCGAACGCGGAAGAGGTGCTGCGCAACTGGGAGCACCAGAAGATGGACGAGTCGCGCAAGGCGGGCAGCGAGGACTCGGTCGTCGACCGCGTCCCCTCCACGCTACCCGCGCTTGCATGGGCGCTTGGCCTGCAGAAGCGCGCCGCCCGCGTCGGGTTTGATTTCCCGTCGCCAGCCGCCGCCGCGGAGTCGGTCGCCGAAGAGGCGCGTGAGCTCGCTGGAGTCAGCGACCATGACCGCGCCTTCGAGGAGATGGGAGATCTGCTTTTCGCGATCGTCTCGCTCGCGCGCAGCCTGAAGGTCAACCCGGAGGACGCGCTGCGTGTCGCGGGTCAAAGATTTCGGCGCCGATTCGCGGCCGCGGAATCATCGCTGCGCCGCGAAGGCAAAAAGTTCAGTGACCTGGAAGCCGATGAGCTGGTTCGGCGTTGGGAGGAATCCAGGTAACCATTTGATATAGTCGGCTCCCACTCGCGTCCCTGAAATCAACGCAGCATGAGACACAGCAGAGCCTTGACCGTCGTGGGCAGTGTGCGCACCAGCTCGTTTGGCGTGCGCAGGACGGTGCTGGTCGTGGCGGCGGGCGGTGTGCTTGCGTGGGCCGGCGTCGCGTTCGCGCAGGAGGCCTATATCGGCCACCGGTTGAGCCAGCAGGTGTCAGACCTCCGCAAGCAGAACGCCGAGATCGCGGCTGAGAACGCCGGCTACCGCAAGGACGTGCAGGCCCTCACCTCAGGCACGGCCGACGAGGAAGAGGCGCGGCTGAACGGCTACGCGCGGCCCGATGAAAAGCTGTATCTGGTCACGCCTCCAAGCCCGTCGCCCACAGCTTCGCCGTCGCCCAAAGCGCACTAGCGCGGCTCCCCTCTCCCCGCCGGGGAAGGGGCCGGGGAGAGGGGCGCGGGCGGCAGTTATACTGAAACCGCGGAGTGGAGCAGCGGCAGCTCGTCGGGCTCATAACCCGAAGGTCGTCGGTTCGAATCCGACCTCCGCAACCATCTGACCCCAACCCCGGCGGGCGACCACGCCTGATTTTCTGACGGAAGGACATGAACAAGAGAAAGCGCGTCGCCATCGCCAAGCATCGCAAGAAGAAGCGCAAGCTCAAGGCGCGGATTCAAGCCGCTCGCTAGGATCTCTCGGCGGTGCCGTAGCTCAGGTGGTAGAGCGCGCGACTCATAATCGCGTTGTCGCTGGTTCGAGTCCAGCCGGCACCACCATGGCAGCGCGATTCTTCGTCCGAGGTTGCGGCCGATGACGCCCGAGGAGCTCCTCGACCAGGCGCGGCGCGGCGATCTCGCGCCCCTCGATCAGGATCGTGCGGCTCTGGCGGATGCTGTGCGTGCTTTCGCGCGAGTCGGTGACGCAGCATCCGCTCTCGAGCTCGCCGCGCGAACCTGGCGGACCTGGCTTTCGCACGGAGAGCTCGACGCAGGAAGCTCGGCGATGGCGGCGGCGCTCACGGCGCCTGGCGCCGAGACCGCACCGGTGTGGCGGGCGCGCACCCTTTACGCCGACGGGCTGTTCGCCTTCCGGTCCGGAGATCGCCGGCGCTCATGGGAGCGCAACCAGGAGGCGTTGACGTTCGCCCGCACCACCAACGACGCCCGCGGCGAGTGCGATGCGCTGACCGGACTGGCGCGGATCGCCCTCCGCGACGGCGAGTACGGCGAGGTCATCGAGCTGGCTATGCGGGCGCGCGAGCGCGCGCGTGCGGCCGGCGACCTGGAGGCGGAGGCGTCGCCGCTCCACCTCCAGGCAGCAGGCGTGAGGCTCCAGGGGCAGTTTCATGCGGCCCGTGAGCTGTACATGGAGAGTCTCGATCTCAACAACGCTCTCGGCAACGCCGCGCGCCTACCGACCGAGCAGCACAACCTGGGCTGGGTCGAGCTTCACCTCGGCAACATCGACGCGGCCGAGCGCAGATTCCGCGAGCGCGACACTCACGCGGGCGCCGACGCCTACGGGGACGCCTGGAGCGATATCAACTGGTCGGCAGTCGCCTCAGCGCGTGGCCAGTGGGAGGAGGCGAAGCGCCGTTTCGCCCTCGGTATGCATGGACTCGAATCGCTCGGGATCGCGCTCGACCCGGATGACCAGTCGGAGGTCGATTGGCTGAGCAGCCGGCTGGCGGCCGTCGAATGTTGATCGCGGCCCTCCCACACGGCCGTGTCGTCGTTGCCGTCTCGGGCGGACCCGACTCGACCGCGCTCCTGATCGCGCTGCAGGAAGCCGGCCGCGACATCGTGGCTGCGCACTACGACCACGCCCTGCGCGATGGCTCGGACGGCGTCGCACTGCAGGTGGCCGAGCTGTGCGCGCGGCTCGGCGTCCCCCTGATCAGCGAGCGGCGCGCGGAACCGCTGCCGAAAGGATCCCTCCAGGCGGCCGCGCGCCAGCTTCGCTATGCGTTTCTCGAGCGCGCGCGCATTGCCGCGGATGCGCACCTCGTTGCCACCGCGCACACAGCGGACGACGTCGTCGAGGGCGTCGCGCTCCACCTCATGCGAGGCAGCGGGATCGCCGGCTTCCGCGGCATGCCGGCGCGGCGCGGCCACTACGTGCGTCCTTTGCTCGGTTTCTGGAGAAGTGAGGTTCGTGAGTTTCTCCGCCGGCGTGGGGTCGTCGCTTACGACGACCCGGCCAACCTGGAACCGCGATTTGCGCGCGTGCGCGCGCGCCTTTTCATCCTGCCGGCGCTCGAGCGCGACCGGCCGGGCATCCTCCGCCGCTTCCACGCCGCGGCGACCGCCGCCTCGAGATGGCACGACACCGCGACCGCCCAGGCTGCCGCTGCGATGGGATCTGGACCTCTGACGCCGGCCAGGCTGCGGGCGCTGCCCGAACCCGTGGCGGTGGAGGTCCTGAAGCTGATGTATGCACGCGCGGGGGGCCCCGAGCCCGGCCTCTCTCGCGCCCACCTGGAAGCGATGCTGCGGCTCACCCAACCTGGTCGTGGCGGCCGGGGCGTCGATGTTCCGGGAGGCCTGCGTTTCCGTATCGTGGGGGACCTCATGCAAGTCGTGCCTTCGCAGCCCGCTACAGGCGAGCCTGCTCGCCTCGAGGTCAGGAGCTGCGCGGGCTGCGACGACCGCCAGGCAACCCACCTCCGCGCCGGCCTTCAGCTGCAGGTGGGATTTCGGCGGGCCGGCCTGCGCATGCGGCCGGTCGGCGGCCGGGGCACCCGCAAGCTTCAGGACATCTTCGTCGACGCGCGGGTGCCACGTGAGGATCGCGACGGTTGGCCGCTTGTTTTCGCCGGTGAGAGGCTCGCGTGGATCCCCGGTCTTGCAGTCGACGCCGACCTCGCCAGCCCTCTGGACGAGGGCGGCCTGCACGTGGCGATCACGCCTATGCCGGTTCCCCCGCCACCGAAAGTTGTTAGGCTAGAACCTCCAAAAGCCCTCGAGGAGATCTGAGTTTGAGTCGCTTTCCCCGCTCCAGCCTCTTTTACTTTGCATTGGTCGTCGTCCTTGGTCTCATCTTCTGGTTCACCTGGAGCTCGATCCAGAGCAGCCAGAACCAGGGCGACTGGACTTACACGCAGCTGATCGACAACGCGGACAATCACCAGGTCAGCGACCTCGAGATCAGCGGGACCGACGGCGTCGCAACCGAGGTCGGAGGCGGCAAGAAGCACAACGTGACCCTGCCCGACTGCAGCAGTGGCTGCTCGCAGCTTCTCACCGAGATGCAGACCGACAAGGTCAACGTGAAGTTCGACAAGAACAGCAACGGCAGCTATCTGCTGCAGGTGCTGCTGCCGAACATCATCCTCGTGATCCTGATCGCGGCCTTCATGTGGTGGGTGCTCAGGCAGACGCAGAGCGGCAACAACCAGGCCATCTCCTTTGGGCGGTCGCGCGCGCGGATGATCGCAGGCGATAAGCCTGCGATCACATTTGCGGATGTCGCGGGGGTAGACGAGGCGAAACAGGAGCTCACGGAGATCGTCGAGTTCCTCAAGTACCCCGAGAAATTCGTCGCACTCGGCGCGCGCATCCCCAAGGGCGTGCTCCTCGTCGGACCTCCGGGAACCGGCAAGACGCTGCTCAGCAAGGCCGTCGCCGGCGAGGCGGGCGTGCCGTTCTTCTCCATCTCCGGCTCGGAGTTCGTCGAGATGTTCGTCGGTGTCGGCGCGAGCCGTGTCCGCGATCTCTTCGACCAGGCGAAGAAAAACTCGCCCTGCATCGTGTTCGTGGATGAGATCGATGCCGTCGGCCGCCAGCGCGGCGCCGGCCTGGGCGGTGGTCACGACGAGCGCGAGCAGACCCTCAACCAGCTGCTGGTCGAGATGGACGGGTTCGACACCAACACGCACGTGATCGTGATCGCAGCCACCAACCGCCCGGACGTCCTGGACCCGGCGCTGCTGCGCCCGGGCCGCTTCGACCGCCACGTCACCCTCGACCGACCCGATATCAAGGGTCGCCGCCAGATCCTCGACGTGCACGCGCGCAACAAGCCGCTCGACTCGACGGTCGACCTCGACGTGCTCGCGCGCCAGACGCCTGGCTTCAGCGGCGCCGACCTGGCCAACCTCATCAACGAGGCGGCCATCCTCGCCGCGCGCGCCAACCAGAAGGTGATCGGCATGGACGAGCTCGAGGAGGCGATCGCGCGCGTCATCGCCGGCCCCGAGCGCAAGAGCCGGCGTATCTCCGACCGCGAGAAGGAAATCATCGCGTACCACGAGACCGGCCACGCCTTGGTCATGAAGGCGCTCCCGCACACCGATCCAGTGCACAAGATCTCGATCATCTCGCGCGGCATGGCGCTCGGCTGGACGCTGAGCCTGCCAGAAGAGGACAAGTACCTCGTATCGCGCGACGAGCTGATGGACCAGATCGCGGGCATCATGGGCGGCCGCGTCGCCGAGGAGATCGTGTTCGGCGACATCACCTCAGGCGCTGAAAACGATATCCAGAGGGCGACCCAGATCGCGCGGCGCATGGTGACGCAGTGGGGAATGAGCGAGAAGCTGGGCACTGTGACCATGGGCCACAAGGAAGAATTGGTGTTCCTTGGGCGCGACCTCGGCGAGCAGCGCAACTACTCCGAGGAGATCGCCGCGATCATCGACGAGGAGATCCGCAGCATCGTCGACCACGGCTACCAGACCGCCAAGGCCGTGCTGACCAAGTCGCGGACGAAGATGGACGCGGTGGTCGAGCGCCTCAAGGTCGTGGAGACGATCGACGGCAAGGAGCTCGACGAGATCATCGCCCGCGAAGAGCCGCAGCAGCCGGCGGCGGCCAGCTCTTCAGCTTCCTAGAACGCCAGACCAGCTAACCGTTTCGGGCCGCGGCAATCTAGGCCGCAGCCTCGCCCGCGCCCTGCACGCGCGCCTCGTGCCTGCGCGAACCGGTTTCCGGATGCCGCGCCGGGGCTTGCTGTTCCTCGCCGTCCCCGACGGCGCCGTCAGCGAGATGGCGACTCGCATTGCGCGGATGAAGCCGCCCGCGGAGCTCGGCATCGTGCACCTGAGCGGTGCGCTAGGACTCGACGCGCTGAGCGCGCTCGAAGGCAACCCGCGGGGATCGTTCCATCCGCTGCAGTCCTTTCCGATGCCGCGCGACCCGGCGGCTTTTCGCGGCATCACTGTCGCGATCGATGCGACGACTCCGACCTTGATGCGACAGCTCCGCGCTCTCGCCCGGGCGATTGGCGCCAAAGCCAAGCACGTCGGCGACGAGCAGCGCGTCCTGTATCACGCGGCGGCGGTGTACGCCTCCAACTTCGTCGACGTCGTGGTAGAGGAGGCGATCCGGCTGCTGGAGCAGATCGGCTGGACTGCCGCGGAAGGCCGGGACGCATTGCTGCCGCTGGTGCAGGGTGCGGTCGCCAACATCCGCGCGCGAGGCCCCGTCGAGGCGCTGACCGGACCCATCAGGCGCGGCGATGCTGAGACGGTTTCGCGGCATCTCGACGCTCTACGGAAGTTGAAAGCCCCCACCCGGCGGCCTGCGGCCACCGACCTCCCCACAGGGTGGGGAGGTGAAGCTGATCTTTATCGTATGCTCGGCCTGGTCGCGCTCGAGATCGCAAAAGAGGCGGGACTCGATCCCGCGGCGGCCGGACGGACCAAAAGGGCGCTGACCCGAGATGTGGCAGCGACCCGAAGGAGAGGTCGCAGATGACCACGGTGCTGGACGTCCAGCGATTCAAGGACGAGGGCCGCCGGTTTGCCGTGCTCACGGCGTATGACTTCCTCAGCGCGCGGATCCTCGACGAGGCGGGCATCCCCGTCCTCCTGGTCGGCGACAGCCTGGGCATGGTGATGCTGGGCCATCCGACCACGCTGCCGGTGACGCTCGAGGACATGCTCCACCACGCGAAGGCGGTCGCCCGCGGCGCGCGTCAGGCGCTGCTGGTCGGCGATATGCCCTTCATGTCGTATCACGTGTCAATCGAGCAGGCGATCACAACCGCGGGCCGGTTCCTCCAGGAGGCCGGGATGCACTCGGTCAAGCTCGAGGGCGGCGGCCACGTGATCGAGATCACGCGCCGGCTGACCGAGCTCGGCATCCCTGTCATGGGCCATCTCGGCCTGACGCCGCAGTTCGTCCACCAGATGGGCGGGTTCAAGGTCCAGGGCAAGACGGACGCGCAGGCGGCCAGGATCCTGGCTGACGCGAAAGCCCTGGAGCAGGCGGGAGCCTTCAGCATCGTGCTGGAGGGAGTGCCCAGCAAGCTCGCGAGCACCGTCAGTGAGGCGCTGCGCATCCCGACCATCGGCATCGGCGCCGGCGCCGGCACCGACGGGCAGGTGCTCGTCCTGCACGACATGCTCGGGCTGACGACCGGCAAGGCGCCGAAGTTCGTGAAGCGGTACGCCAACCTGGCCGATGAGATCACGCGGGCGGCGAACGCCTATGCCGAAGACGTGCGGAACGGGAAATTCCCGGGCCCCGAGCACGAGTACTCGGCCAACGGCTCAGCTCCGGCCTCCCAGGGGTCCCCGCGAACTCTCGGCGAAGCCTCCGAGTTCGTGGGGCAAAAGGACAGGGAAGAGGTCAGGTACGGCGGTTAGCGCCCCGGCCGTCATCGAGACACCCGGCGCGATGCTCCACGCCTCGCGCCGGTGGCGCTCCGAGCGCAGATCGATTGGGCTCGTGCCGACGATGGGCGCCCTGCATGCCGGGCACCTGAGTCTGGTCGAGCTCGCGCGACGCGAGAACGATGTCGTGGTCGTGAGCGTTTTCGTGAACCCGATCCAGTTCGGGCCGGGCGAGGACTTCGCTCGCTATCCGCGCGATCCGGATCGCGACGCGAGACTGCTGGGTGAGGGTGAGGTGGACGCGATCTACGAGCCGCGGACCGAGCTGATGTATCCGCCAGGGGCGAGCACCCGGGTCCACGTCGGCGGCATCGCCGAGCCGCTCGAAGGCAAGGCGCGTCCCGGTCATTTCGAGGGAGTCGCGACGGTGGTGACGAAGCTCCTCGCCGCCGTGGAGCCGGACCGCGCCTACTTCGGCCAGAAAGACGCGCAGCAGGTGGCGGTGGTGAAGCGTCTCGTGCGCGACCTCGACCTCGGCGTCGAGATCCGGGTGGGGCCGATCGTGCGCGAGGAGGATGGCCTGGCCCTGAGCTCGCGCAATGTGTACCTGGATCCCGCGGAGCGGAAGGCGGCGGCGAGCCTCAGCGATGCGCTCCGCGACGCCGCCCGAGCCTACGCTGCCGGCGAGCGAGATCCGGTCCGGCTGCGGGCCGTGCTCGTGGCGCGGCTGAGGGCAGAGCCGTTGGCCGATCTCGAGTATGCGGAGCTGGTCGACGCGGCTACTTTTGAGAAGCCCGGAACGCTGGCGGTGATCGCGGCGCGGATCGGCAAAACGAGGCTGATCGACAACCATGACCTCTCGATTCCCCTTCCTGGGTAGAGCTTCCGTTCTGCGTTACAATTGACGTTCATTTTGACGGAGGCCGTTTTTGACGACCAAGATCACATCAATAACTCTTAGGGGGTTCGTATTTTGTTGTCCACTGAGTCCGGTGCTGTCCTGACCGAGAACGAGGAGGGGACTGACCAGGAATCATCGGCATCGATGACCATGGAGGACTACCTCCACTTCGAGGAGGAAGCCTTCAAGACCCCCAACCACGGGGACATCGTGGATGGGATCGTCGTACGAGTTGACCCGGATGAGGTCCTTGTGGACATCGGGGCCAAGGCTGAGGGAGTCATCTCGAGCAAGGAGCTCGGCATGCGCGGAGACGTGGACTCCGAGCTCGAGCCTGGCGACCAGATCAAGGTCTACGTGCTCCAGCCCGAGAACGAAGAGGGCAACGTCGTCCTCAGCCTACGCCGGGCTCGCGCCGAGACGACCTGGATCGTGGCCGCCGAGAAGCAGGCCGACGGCACAGTCATCGACGCCGACGTCCGCGAGCAGAACAAGGGCGGGCTGATCGTCAACATCCTCGGCCTGCGCGGGTTCCTGCCCTCGAGCCAGGTGGCGCGCGCTTACGCGGGCAGCCTCGAATCGCTCGTCGGCAAGCGGATCCCGGTCAAGATCCTCGAGGTCAACCGCAAGCGCAACCGGCTGATCGTCAGCCAGAAGGCGGCGGAGGACGAGGACCGTGCACGCAAGCGCGAAGAGCTCTTCAGCCGGCTCCAGACCGGCACCACCGTGAAGGGGACCGTGTCGGGGATCACCAGCTACGGCGCCTTCGTCGACATCGGCGGCGCGGATGGCCTGATCCACATCTCCGAGCTGTCATGGGACCGCGTATCCAAGGTCACGGACGTGCTCCAGCTGGGTGAGGAGGTCACCGTCAAGGTGATCAAGCTCGACCCCGAGCAGACGCGGATCTCGCTGTCGCTGCGACAGCTGCAGCAGGACCCATGGGAGCGCCTCGTCCAGTCGATGCCGGTCGGCTCGATCGTGGAAGGCCAGGTCACCAAGACCAAGAAGTACGGAGCCTTCCTGCAGATCATGCCGGGCATCGAGGGCCTGCTCCACATCTCCGAGCTGTCGTGGGACCACGTGGAGCGGACCGAGGATGTGCTGAAGGTGGGGGAGACGGTTCAGGTCAAGGTGATCGGCATCGACACCGCCCGGCGCAGGATCTCGCTGAGCCTCAAGCAGCTCTCGGCGCCGCCTGCGAGCCTGGCTGGTGCGCGCACCGACCAGCGCCAGGACGAATATCCCGAGGTGGAAGAGTAGCCCGCCGGTCACATTCTTCCGCCGCCGTCCGTCAGCTCCACCTCTGGAGGGTCGCCGCCCCGGCTGCGTGACAGCTCGACTTGTTCTCAGCCGTTCAGCGCCGCGAGGCGCTGAGCGGCGGGACTGTAGTAGGGATCGATTTGCAGCGCGCGCTGATAGGCGCGCCGCGCCGCATCCCGATCGCCGATCTCCAGCTCGCGGTCGCCGAGCTCGACGTAGAGGCTCGGCTCGGTCTCGCCGAGATCGGCGGCGCGGCGCAGCTCGGCGACTCCCCGCGCCTGCTCGCGCTTTGCGATTAGGCCCTCGCCCAGCGACCAGTGGTACTGGGCCTGAAGAGGATCGACCTGGACGGAGAGGTCGGCGCGGCCGCGCAGGTACCAGGTGTCGGCGAGGATGGGGAAGACGGCAAACAAGGTGGCCGCCACGACAAGCACTGTGGCGAGCGCTGGTTGCCATACGCGACTCCCCACCCGGCGTTCGGGCGACCTCCCCACAGCGTAGGGAGGTGAACAGGCGGACCACAGCGTTCCTGCCAGGAGCCAGAAGGCGCCTGTGGCGGGGGCCCAGTCGAAGTTGAAAAGCACCCACACGCTGTAGCCGGCGAGGGCTGCGCTCAGGCCTGCGACGCCGGGTTCGGAACGGCCCTTCCATACGCCTCGGAAAAGAACCACCAGCACCCAGGCGAGCACAACGAGACCGAGCACGCCCTGCGTCGCCGCGATGTCCAGCGGACCGGAGTGAATGCGGTCGAAGGTCACGTAGGTGGCGTAGTCCTGGCTCAGGAAATGTCCGAAGGCGAGGCCGGTGGAGTCCTCGCCCCAGCCCGTGATCGGCCGCGCCGCGACCATGCGCGCCCCATCGCTCCACAGGTGCAGCCGGAGCTCCGGCGGGTCGTTGTTGAGGACGCGAAGCGGACTCGCCAGCATCACCGCCAGCACGAGCGCGACCGCCGCCCCGGAAGCGATGCCGACCGCCCGTCCCAGACGCCGCGGGACAGCGAACGCGAGCAGGGCCAGGCATCCGGCGATCACTCCCAGGTCGCCGCTGCGAGACGTGGTGACCAGGAGGCCGGCAACCATCAGCACCACCCCGGCCGCCCAGGCGCCGACGAAGTACGTGCCGCGGCGGGCGCGGTCGACCGCCAGCGGGATGCCCATCACGATCAGCGCCGCGAGCAGGTTCGCGTTGCCAAGGTCGCCGTCCGGCCGGAAAGGGGCGTGGAAATACCACTGGCCGAGCGCCTTGAGACAGGCCACCGAGGTGCCAAAAACGAACGCCGCGACCACCCAATCGCGCTGCCGCTGGGTGGGCAGCAGCCAGAACGTTGTGGCCAGAAGGCCCAGGTAGCTGAGCCTCATCGGCAAAGACTCGTACCGTGTGTAGGACCCGGCAAGGCTGAGGGGCTGGGAAACCGAAAAGAGGAAGGCCAGCACCGCGGCGCCGGCGGCGGCAATGAGTGGCATGCGCAAGGCGCCAAGTCGCGGCGTGCCAGGGATGAGAAGCGCAATCCCTGCGCCAAGGCAGGCGCAGGCGATCACAATCGATGCACGAGGGAGGATGTAGGAATCGCTGGCGACGGGTAAAAAGACGATCGGCAGCAAAAGACCCAGGGCCGCAGGAAGGTAGCCACCCAGGCGTTCGAGAAGGTGCCTCACCGCCCTCCTCTTAACTGAAATCGGGTAGCTGAGTTGGACGTTATATTAGGTGCTGGGGTACCACCCGGTACCACTGTTGTGTTGAGGAGGTGCTGGCCCCACCTAAGCAGTAGAAGGAGTCCAGGAGGATAGGGACCTTGTATCCGTTTGAGAGATTCACTGAGCGGGCCAAGAAAGTTCTGACGCTCGCCCAAGAAGAAGCAGAACGATCGCACCACAGCTATATCGGAACCGAGCACCTGCTCCTCGGACTGCTCCGTGAGGGTGAAGGCCTGGCCGCCAAGGTCCTGAACAACCTTGGGGTCGAGATCGGCAAGGTCCGGCAGACCATCGAATCGGTCCTCGGCCGGAACGAGCGGATCATCATCCAGCAGATCATCCCGACGTCGCGCGTGAAGAAGGTCATCGAGATCTCCTTCGAAGAGGCGCGGCGCATGGGCCACAACTACGTCGGCACCGAGCACCTTCTGCTCGGTCTGCTCATCGAAGGTGAGGGCATCGCCGCGCACGTGCTCGAAGACCTGGGTGCGAACCTCGAAAAGGTGCGCACCGAGATCGAGCGCCTGCTGCACGACTCGAGCGCTGAGACCGAGGCCGAGCCCGCGCCCAAGAAGCCGTCGAAGACCCCGCTGCTCGACCAGTTCGGTCGCGACCTCACCGAGCTCGCGCGCCGCAACCAGCTCGACCCCGTGATCGGGCGCGAGACCGAGATCGAGCGCGTGATCCAGATCCTCAGCCGGCGCACCAAGAACAACCCGGCGCTGATCGGCGAGCCGGGCGTGGGCAAGACCGCGATCGCGGAAGGCCTCGCCCAGCAGATCAACATGGGCAACGTGCCCGAGTCGCTGCAGCACAAGCGCGTGCTGACGCTCGACATGGGCGCACTGGTCGCGGGCACCAAGTACCGCGGTGAGTTCGAGGAGCGCTTGAAGAAGATCCTCGACGAGATCCGCTCGAGCCGCGAGGTCGTGCTTTTCATCGACGAGCTGCACACGCTCGTCGGCGCCGGCGCGGCCGAAGGCGCCATCGACGCCGCCAACATCCTCAAGCCCGCGCTCGCACGCGGCGAGATCCAGTGCATCGGTGCGACCACCCTCAACGAGTACCGCAAGTACATCGAAAAGGACGCCGCCCTCGAGCGCCGCTTCCAGCCGGTGTACGTCGACCAGCCGACGCTGAACGAGACGATTGACATCCTCAACGGAGTCAAGGCGCTGTACGAGAAGCACCACCGCGTCACCATCACCGACGCGGCCGTGCATGCCGCCGCTGTCTTGAGCGACCGCTACGTCAGTGACCGGGCGCTTCCCGACAAGGCGATCGACCTGATCGACGAGGCGTCGGCGCGGGTACGCATGAAGCTGACCACGACGCCGGAGGACCTCAAAGAGCTGCAGAAGGAGATCCGCAAGCAGCGCGCCGAGCAGGACGACTCCGTTAACAAGCAGGACTTCGAAGCCGCGGCGGGTGTCCGCGACAAGGTGAAGAAGCTTCAGGACAAGCTCG
Source organism: Chloroflexota bacterium (assembly GCA_005882135.1). Taxonomy (GTDB): domain Bacteria; phylum Chloroflexota; class Dormibacteria; order Dormibacterales; family Dormibacteraceae; genus 40CM-4-65-16. Next base: position 37,868 of record VBDR01000027.1, on the reverse strand, counting down.
CCCTGAAAGAGGCCGCGTGGCGCGACAAGCTCGGCGAGACCGTGCCCGAGGTGGGTGAGGAGGACATCGCTCAGATCGTCGCGGCCTGGACCGGCGTGCCGGTGTCACGCCTGGTCGAGGAGGAGAGCGCCCGCCTGCTGCGGATGGAAGACGAGATCCACAAGCGCATGGTCGGGCAGGACGAAGCGATCGTCACCGTCTCGCAGGCGGTGCGGCGCGCCCGGGCGGGCCTGAAGAACCCGCGGCGGCCGATCGGATCGTTCATCTTCCTGGGCCCCACCGGCATCGGGAAGACAGAGCTGGCGCGAGCCCTGGCCGAGTACCTCTTCGACTCGGAGGACGCGCTGATCAAGCTCGACATGTCCGAATTCATGGAAAGGCACACGACCGCGCGGTTGGTTGGATCGCCTCCGGGATACGTGGGGTACGACGAGGGCGGACAGCTGACGGAGGCGGTGCGCCGGCGGCCTTACTCGGTCATCCTCTTCGACGAGATCGAGAAGGCGCACCCCGAGGTCTTCAACATGCTGCTGCAGATCCTCGAGGACGGCCGCCTCAGCGACGCCAAGGGCAAGATCGTCAACTTCGCCAACACCGTGATCATCATGACCTCGAACCTCGGCATCCGCGATGTCAACCAGGCGGGCACCGCTCTCGGCTTTCAGCCCGCGGTCGTGGACGAGTCGGAGGAGGTCGAGCGCCGCCACCAGAACACGAAGCAGAAGATCGATGACGAGCTCAAGCGAATGTTCCGCCCCGAGTTCCTGAACCGTGTCGACGCCGTGGTCGTGTTCAAGAGCCTGACCACGCACCAGATCCGCGAGATCGTCGACCTGCAGCTGGCCAGGCTGAGCAAGCACCTGGCCGAGCAGCAGATCACCATCGAGGTCACCGACGCGGCCAAGGACCTGCTGGCGAAGGAGGGCTACGACCGGACGTACGGCGCGCGGCCGCTGCGGCGCGTGATCACGAGCCGGATCGAAGACCAGCTGTCAGAGCACCTGCTGCGCGGCAAGATCGCGCGCGGCGACGTGGTCCAGATCGACGTCGAGGGTGAGGACGGGCTGAAGTTCACGCCCACCAAGCACACAAAGAAGGAGCCGGCGGCCACCGGGCCTGCAAAACCGTAAGCCCCCACCCGGCGGCTTCGCCGCCGACCTCCCCACGTGGTGGGGAGGTGAAAGCCTTGCCTACCCCTTAAGCCAGCCTTTCAGCCGTTGGGAGAGGCGGGCCGGCGTGGTCTGGCTTTTGATCAGGTGGTCGAGCGCTCCCAGCTTTATCCCGCGCTCGACCAGCTCCTTCTCGTTCCAATTGGAGAGGATGACGACGGGGATGGCGGCCGTCGAGTCGTCGGCGCGCAGGGTTTCCAGCACGGTGAGGCCGTCCATTTTGGGAAGCCTTATGTCCAGAAAAATGATGTCCGGGTGCAAAGCCCTTGCTTTTTCCAGCGCGACGAGCCCGTCACCTGCGACGTCGACGGTGTAGCCGTCGAGCTCGAGCTTGAGCCTGTACATCTGGGCCACGGACGCATCGTCCTCAACGAAGAGGACCCTTACGTCATCTGACTCGGATTCTGCACGCTGGTTCAACTCCCATCCCTTCATTTCGTGCAACGCTTAGCCGGTGGCTTTACGACTGATTACAGGTTCAGGTAGGTGAGCGTATCCGTTCCGCTGCGGCTGCGCCCGCTCGAGATCGGGGACTTGTTGGATGAAACATTTCGTATGTACCGGCGCCACTTTCTTCTGTTTGCGGGCATCTCGGTAATCCTCGCCATCCCGACGGCCGCGCTTTTCGGACTCGGGTTCGGATCGCTGACCCTGGCGTTGCAGCAGGCCGGCCAGGCAGACTTGAGCTCCCTCACCCCGCTGCTCGCATCCTTCGGGGCGGGCTTGCTGATCACGTTCTTGATCCTTCCGTTCACGAACACGGCGGTCGTGTACGCGGCGTGCGAGTCGGCCCTGGGCCGGCCGGTGACGGCAGGCGGCATCTTCATGGGCGTGCTGCGTCGATACTTTCCCCTGCTCGGTTACTGGCTGCTTTTTTCAGTGTCCGGACTGATCGCGGTCCTGCTGTGCGTGGCGCCCGTCGCGCTCTGGGCGTGGCTCTTTGTGATGTGGATTGTGGTCACGCCCGCGATGTTCGTCGAGAACATAGGCGTGGGCGCCGCCTTCGGACGCAGCCGGCAGCTGGTCGAAGGCCGGTGGTGGCGGACGTTTCTCGTCCTTTTCCTGATGCTCATCGTCTGGTACGTGGCCCGGTTTGCGCTGGATGCGTTCCTGCAGCTGGCCCAGTACCTGCTCGCCATCGTCGTCTCGCCCTTCATCGTGGCGGCCCTGACCCTGGGCACCGCCGAGCTGGTGAGCGCCCTGGTCAGCCCTGTCCTGCAGATCGTCATCGTGCTGATCTATTTCGACCTCCGAGTACGCCGCGAGGCGCTGGACCTCTTTCAGATCGCGTACCGGATCGCGTATCCGGCGGCAGCTTCCTGACCGCCGCGTTGACGAGCCGGCGGCTGACCGCGGTGGCCATCGCGCTCGCCCTGACTCTGCTCGCGGCCACGACCGCAGCTGCGGAGCCGCCGCCGGCCCCCCTCTACGCGGACGCGGTGCAGCGCGCCTACGGAATCCTGCAGGGAGCCTCGGCGCCAGACACCGCGCCGGCGACCAATGCGCTGAGGGTGCTGGTTTCGGGAACCGGGACCAGCCAGCCGGAGATCGTGGCCGACCTCGAGGCTCGGCCACCGCTTTATGACGACGCGAGAAGCCGGCTCTCCGCGCTGCTGAAGGCCCTCCGCGAGGCCGCGAACACATCCGATCCCGCGGTCGCGCAACAAGGCCTGCATGAGGTGATGTCGCTGAGCCGGTACGACGCACTCCACCGGCCACCGTCGCCGCTGGAGCGCCTGGTGCAGTGGATTCAGGACCGGATCACCGCGCTGCTTCGCCTCCTGTTCGGCAGCCGCGGCGGCGCACAAGCGCCGGCCCTGTGGTTTTACATCGTCGGCATCGCGGTCGTCGCGGCGGTGGTCTTCGTGCTGGCTCGTGCTGCGCGCGGCCGCTTCGCGCAGTCGATCGACGGCGTGTCAGATGGACCGCGACCGGCGGCTGACTATTTCGCCGAGGCCGACCGCCTCGCCGCCAGAGGCCACCGGGTCGCGGCGATCCGGGCCCTTTGCGCCGGTGTCGCCGCCACGCTTGCCGGCGAACGGTCGTGGGAAGGCAGCCCGCTCACCGTGCGTGAGATCTTCCAGCGGGCGCCGGACTTCAACAGCCTGCGCCCGCTGCTGCTCCCGTTCGAGGCGGCGGTGTACGGCGGCCACGACGTCGATGAGGCGACCTACACAACGGCGGCCCACGTGGCTGAACCCTTTCGACACCAGGTGGAGGCGGCGGCGTGAAAGGAGCGCGTGGCTGGGTGATCGCCGCGGTGGTCGCGATCGTCATCGCGGCAGCCGCCTACCTGCTGCAGCCGCACGAGGACTCTCCGGAGCACAGCAGCAACAGCGACGCTTCGGCAGGTGCGTCGGCAGCGCTGCTGTTCAGCCAGGCCATCGGCCACCAAACCGACCAGGTCACCGGCACGTTCGACACGCCCGCGCCGATGTCCTTGATGTTCGTGTTCACGCCGACCAGCCAGTACACCGCCGCCGAGGCCGAGCTCACGCGCCGCTGGGTGCAGACCGGCGGCGGCACGCTCATCTACGCCTCTGAGCACGGAGACCGGGAGTTGGATCGGGCGTTCGGAGTCACCCGGGTTGGCGGCTACGCGCCAGGAGGTGAGTACACGGCGACCCCCGTTGTCGCCGGGGTGGAGCGGGTGGCGGGCGGGAGCACGATCATGCCGCTGGATCCATCACCCAGCCAGGTCGCGGTTCTGCGGAGCCCGGACGGTTACGTCGCCGGATACGTCGAGCACGTCGGCGTCGGGACCGTTTACGTGCTCGCCGACCCGCTCGTGCTGTGCAACGGCTATCTCGAAAAGGCGGGCAACGGAAGGCTGCTCGCTGACCTCCTCAGCTCAGCCGGCCCGAGCGCCCACGTCGCTTTTGATGAGTACCACCACGGGCTCACTGTGAGCGACTTTGCTCCCCAGGCGTGGGTCACGACGCCCTGGGGCGCTGCCCTCCTGTGGCTGTTGGTCGCGGTCTTCTTCGGCCTCGTCCTGCGCGGACGGCGGTTCGGGCCTTTGATCCAGCGACCCGCCGAGGTCGCGCGGTCCGACGCCGAGTGGTCGGTCGCGGTCGGCCAGCTGCTGCGGCGGTCGAGCGCCCGCGCCGTGACGCTGGGCCTGCTCGCGGGCGCGACCGAACGAGCGGTGGCGACGCGCACAGGCCTGCCGCTGCACCCGCGCGAGCGGTTCTGGAATGCTCTTTGGGTGCGCGCCCCTGAGGTGGCCGGGGACTTGGCTCAAATCGAGAATTCACTTGTCGCGGCTTCGGCCACGGAGCGTGATCTGCTGAACGCGGCCCAACGGCTGCACGAGATTGCCCACCCGGCGCCGTTCCGCCGGCCAGCCCCTCCGTCGGCGCCCCTCCGGCCCTCCGGGCCACCTCCCCGTGAATGGGGAGGACGGGGTACTTCCCGATAAATGGGGAAGAGCATTGCCTCGACCACGGCGACCGAGTTCTACGCTCGTTTTCGGGAACAGCTCGCGAAGGCGATCGTCGGCCAGGAGGACGCGATCCGCTTGTGCGCGATCGCGCTCATCGCGCAAGGCCACGTCCTCCTCGAGGGCGTGCCAGGAACGGGCAAGACGTTGCTGGCGAAGGCGATCGCCCGCGCCCTGACCCTCGACTACGGGCGCGTCCAGTTCACACCGGATCTCATGCCGGCGGACATCCTCGGCACGTCGGTCTACGACCTGGCGACGCGCACCTTTGCGCTTCGCCGCGGGCCGATCTTCACCAACGTGTTGCTCGCGGACGAGATCAACCGCGCCCCGGCCAAGGTCCAGTCAGCCCTGCTCGAAGCGATGGAGGAGCGCGGGGTGACGCTGGAGGGACAGCAGCTGCCGCTGCCGGCTCCGTTTTTCGTCATGGCCACGCAGAACCCGATCGAGTACGAGGGCACGTATCCGCTGCCCGAGGCCCAGCAGGACCGCTTCCTCTTCAAGGTGCGTCTCGACTACCCGGCGGCGGCCGACGAGATGGAGGTCCTGCGCCGGTGGGAGTCGGGCATCGAGCTCCGCGATCCCGTGAAGGCCGGCGTCGAGCCGGCGCTGGGGGCGGCCGACATCGACGCGTGCCGGGCGCAGGTTTCGACGGTGGTGCTGGACGAAAAGATCCGGCGCTATGTCGTCGACCTGGCGTCGGCCACGCGCGCCGCTCCCGAGATCGCTCTCGGCGCAAGCACCCGCGCGGAGGTGCTCCTGATGCTGGCGGCCCGCGCCTTTGCGGCCTTCGACAGCCATGACTTCGTGACTCCGGACCATGTCAAGGCGCTGCTGGCGCCGGCGTTTCGCCACCGACTGATCCTTCGCCCGGAGGCGGAGGTCGCGGGCCAGACCCCCGACAGCGTGCTCGATGCCGTGGCAAGCCGGGTCGTGCCGCCACGATAGAGGCGCGCGCGCCGCGCGGCGCCGATCAGACCTAGTCTTTGATGCGCATCCTGGGCTTCGTTCGGGGCCTCGCGCCCCAGCCCCGGCTCATCTGGGCCGTCGCCATCGGCGCGGGTTTGATCGCGCTGGCCGTGGTTTCGCCGGTGCTCGGATTGGTCGCCATCGTCTATCACACCGGTCTTGTGATCATCGCGGCGCGAGACCTCGCCCTCGTGCCGGGCCGGTCCGGTTACACGGTTCGGCGCTCGACCCCCGAACCGTTCTCTCTTGGCGAGCCCGAAGAGGTCACGGTGACGATCCAGAACCGAGCCGCTGCAGGCCTGCTGGCCAAGATGGCGGACCACGCTCCGGCGGGGCTGCGGCCGGAGCCGCGTGAGGTCACAGGCCGATTCGACCCCAGCGGAAGGCTCAGGTTGACCTACCGCACATTTTCGCCGAAGCGAGGCGCCTATCGGTTTGGCTCCATCGACCTGCAGGTCTGGCGCGAAGACGGGTGGTGGCGCCGTCAGGTCCGGTTGGCGGAACCGCAGGAGGTCGCGGTTTTTCCGAACGTCATCGCGATCAAGCGCATCCAGCTCTCGCTGCGGCGCGGGCTCCGCGCGATGGCCGGCATGCGGCGGGCGAGGCCGCCCGGCGCGTCGACCGCGTTCGCCGGCCTGCGCGACTACGTGCGTGGTGACGATATGCGGCGCGTGAGCTGGACCGCGACCGCCCGGCGCGACCGCCCGGTGGTCATCGAGGTCGAGGCGGAGCGCGGGCAGCAGGTGATGATCGCGCTCGACTGCGGGCGCCTCATGACCGCGCCGGCTGGCGACCTGGACAAGCTCGACCACGCCGTCAACGCCGCGCTGATGCTGGCCTGGGTCGCGCAGGCGTACGGCGACCGCGTCGGCATGATGACGTTCGATGATCGGGTCACGAGCTTCATCAAACCCGAACGCGGCGCGATTCAGCTTCGGCGCATCACCGAAGCGCTGTACGCGATCCAACCCCAGTACGTCGAGCCGGACTTCGGGCACGCGATGACGCACATGGCGCTGCGCGTCGGCCGCCGATCGATGGTGATCATGCTCACGGACGTGCAGGACCCGGAGGCGTCGCGCGAGCTGGTCGCGCATGCGCTCCGGCTGGCGGCGCGGCACCTGGTGCTTGTCGTGGCGATGTCTGATCCGGCCGTGCTCAGCGCCCGCGACGACCCGATCGACAGCACAAACCGCGCTTACGAGTGGGCGGCCGCGGAGGAGTCCGTGGCAAGCCGGCGCGAGAGCTTTGAACTGTTGCGACGCGGCGGCGTGCTCGGGCTGGATGTGGTCGCGGGAAAGCTATCGCCCGCTCTCGTGGAGCGGTACCTGGAGCTGAAGGAGCGCGCCCTTCTTTAGAGGAGATGGGCGACCGCTGAGCAGCAGGTAGGAATAGAGAAGGACGCCGGTCGTCAGCCCGACGAACACCTTGAGGACAAACGGCGTGTCGGACGGTGAGATGTTGCCCTCGATGGTCCCGGCGACGACCAGCAGCGGCGCGAGGCCAAGCAGGAGGGTGAAGGCCCGCCGGGCAGCGATCACCAGCGCGTCGGACCGTTTGCGGTTGCCCGGTGAGACCAACGCCCAGCCCATCATCAGGCCGCCGGCGCCCTGGGCGATGACGATCGAGAGCTCGAGCACCCCGTGTCCGATGACGAAATCGAAAAGTCCGCCCGCCAGCCCGTAGGCCTGAGTCAGGCCGAAGAGGCCGCCGAGCGAGATGCCGTTGGAGATCATCACCCACATCACCGGCAGTCCGAAGAACACACCCAGCGAGAACGCGACCATCGAGACGTAGATGTTGTTGACCATGATCAGGCCGCCCACCTGGACGCGCTCGTCCGCCGGGATGTGGGTCCAGAGCTCGTGGTGATGAACCCGGTCGATGAGTCGGGGATCTGCGATTGCGTACGCAGCGTCGGGATGGGCGAGGACGACGAAGTAGGTGACGATCGCGGGGACGAACATCAGCGCACCCGCCGCGAGCAGGAACGGCCATGCCGCTCGGAAGGTGCCTGGAAGCGTCTCGACGTAGAAACGGCGGACGCGCTTCCAGATCTCGCCACCACGGCGGTAGACGATGCCGTGCCCTCGTGCGACCAGGCCGTTGAGGTAGCGGTGCACCGGCTCTCCCGGCCAGTCGCGCTGGGCGCGCGCGAGGTCGGCGGTGGCGCGGCGGTAGAGGGCGGCCATCGTCAGCACCTGGGCGGGGGTGAGCGCGTTCATATGGCCCGCGCCGGCGCGGGCGAGCAGGTCTTCGAGCCGGTTCCAGTCCTCACGGCGCTGGGCGACGAAGTCTTCGGCTCTCATAGGTTCATTCTGAATTCCGGGGAAGGGAAAATAGCCTGGGCATGGAACAGCCGCTCTCCGATACCGAGCTGGTCGTCGCCACTCCTGAGCGGGTGTCGTTCGAATACCAGGTCGCGGGCCTGGGCACGCGCGGCATCGCCCAGATCCTCGACCTCCTGATCCTGGCGGGTGTCCTGCTCGGCCTCTTGTTCGTGGCGATCGCGATGGGGCAGGTGGGCCTGGACACGATCGCCTACCTGCTCGCCATCCTCGGCAGCTTCGTCATCGTATTCGGCTACTTCTGGACCTGCGAGGCCTTCTGGTCCGGCCAGACCATTGGCAAGAGGGTTTTCCGGCTGCGCGCGGTGGGCGATCGGGGCGAGCCGATGACGTTCTTCCAGGCGGGCATCCGCAACGTGGTGAGGATCGTGGACTTCCTGCCCTATGCGTATGGAGTCGGCCTGGTCGTGCTGTTCATCAACGGCAAGGGAAAGCGTCTTGGCGACCTCGCCGCCGGCACGATCGTTGTCAAGGACTCGGACTCGATCCGCCTGTGGCAGCTGCCGGGCGGCGGGCCCGCGGCGCCGCCCTTGCCACCGCCTGCTCCCGGCCTCGCCCCGGCCGCGCCGGTTCACAAAGCGCCCGCGGGCCTGGCCCCGGCGAGCCCGGCCGAGCTGATGCTCAGGCGGCTCGACCCGGAGCTGAGGCGGTTCGTCACCTCGTACGCAAGGCGCCGGCCACAGCTGCCGCTCTACCTTCGGACCCAGCTGGCCGACCTGCTGCAGGCCAGCCTGCGCGGCGCGGCGCCCGACGTGTTCATGCAGCATGGCCCGCTCGCGGCGCTCGACTACCTGGCCGATCTCGAGAATCAGTAGCCCTTCAAAAGAGCCAGTCGCGAGCCTGCTGCTCCGTGAGGTTGCCGCCGGTCAGGGGCGTCGCCACCCGCTTACCCTCGAATTCCTCGGCGCGCTGGATGATCGCCGCCAACCCCGCGGCGCCTGCCGGCTCGACCGCAAGGCCGGCGTCGGCAAACAGAGCACGCATGGCCGCCTTCATCTCCTGGTCGCTGACGAGCATCACCTCATCGACCGTCCCCGCCATGAGGCCGACGGCCTCGGCCACTGGAACCCGGACCGCGATGCCGTCGGCGATGGTTGTGCTCGGCGCGATGACAGGTTTGTGCGCCCGCCATGAGAGCGCCATGGAGGGAGCCGCGTCCGCGCAGACCGCGACCATGCGCGTGGTGGGCGAGAAGCGCTTGAACCACGTGCCGATCCCATTGACCAGCGAGCCGTTGCCCAGGGGCACGAAGACAGCGTGAAGCGATTCGCCATTCGTCATCAGCTCGGCCGCTATGGTGCCTGCGCCTTCACCGATCGCGCCGAGCATCCCGTCCTCGATGTAGAGCTCATCATTTTCTTGGGCGTGCCGTTTGGCTGCCTCTTTCGCCTCGTCGAAGTCGTCGCCTTCCAGGCGCACAGTCGCGCCCAGGGCACGCATGCGCTCGACCTTCAGCGGGTTTGCGGTGCGCGCGCCGAAGACCGTGAGCGGTCTCGACCGCTTGCGGCATGCGTAGGCCATGCCCTGACCGAAATTGCCGGCCGAGGCGCAGACGATGCCTCGGCGATCAACGCCCAGGCGGTCCAGCAGGTAATCCGTGCCGCGACCCTTGAACGAGCGGATCGGGTTCACGGACTCGACCTTCAGCAATGTGGTGACGCCGATGCGGCCGCTGAGCGGCTCGCAAACGAATTGAGGTGTGTCGAGAAAAACGGGGTCGATAACCTCGGCGGCCTCACGGATGCGGTCGATGGAGATCGAGGCGTCCATGTTTGGGAGGATAAGGGCAGTTGTATCTCCCCACCCGGCCGTGACCGCTGCGCGGTCAGGGCCGACCTCCCCACAGCGTGGGGAGGTAAAGGTCAAAGCCGAGCTAGCCACAAGGGTAGGGATGAGGGAGGTTGTACCTCCCCATCCGGCCGGCCGCTTCGCGGCGGGCCACCTTCCCCGGCAAGCGGGGAAGGGGAGCCGGCGCCGCCCCGGGGGTAGTCAGGGCGGCGTCTGGACGCTCACCATGTAAAACGCGCGGCCCTGTAAAACGGTACGGCCGAGCTTGTAAAACCCCGATCATGGGTAGACAGTCTGCCTATGCCCAAATCGACCATCACCTTTGTGTGCACCGAATGCGGGGGCGAGAGCATTCGCTGGGCCGGCCAGTGTCCACATTGCCGGGCCTGGAACACGCTGCAGGAGTTCCAGGTCCGGGAGGCAGCCCGAGACTCGCGATCCAGACCCCATGAGGCGGCCCGCCCGCTGCCGCTCAGCGAGATCGGCTCTGAAGATGCGCCGCGCATGCCACTGGGCTGGGGTGAGCTCAATCGCGTCCTCGGCGGCGGCGTCGTCCCCGGCAGCATTGTTCTCATCGGCGGCGAGCCGGGCGTCGGCAAATCGACCCTCCTGATGCACGCCGCGGCCCAGGTCGCCAGGGTGGGCAAAGTCCTCTACGTCAGCGGCGAGGAATCTGGGCACCAGGTCCGGATGCGTGCCCAGCGCCTGGGCGCCCTCGAGCCCAATATCCTCCTGCTGGCCGAAAACGACCTCGACGCGATCTGCGAGGCGATCCGGAGCGAGGCCCCGGGGCTGGCGGTCATCGACTCCATCCAGACGGTCACCGACGCCGGTTTCGAAGGTAGCGCCGGCAGCGTGACCCAGGTACGCGAGTCGGCCGCCCGCCTCATGCGGCTGGCGAAGGAGACCGGGGTGCCGGTCTTTCTGGTCGGTCACGTGACCAAAGAGGGTTCGATCGCCGGACCCAGGGTCCTGGAGCATATCGTTGACACCGTGCTGTACCTGGAAGGGGACCGCCGGCAGGAGCTCAGGATCCTGCGCGCGACCAAGAACCGCTTCGGCTCGGCCGAGGAGATCGGCGTCTTCGCCATGGGTGAAGCCGGGCTCGAGGAGGTGCCGGACCCTTCGGCCGCCATCCTCGCCGGCGCCGCGTCGGCTGCTCCGGGGACTGTGATCGTCGCCGCCATGGAAGGCACCAGGCCGCTCCTGGTCGAGGTCCAGAGCCTGGTCAACAAGACACAAAACTCGATGGTTCGGCGGGTTGCCAACGGCATCGACCTCAACCGGCTGCACATGATCCTGGCCGTGATCGAAAAACGTCTCCAGGCCAGCTTCGGCAGCTCCGACATCTTCGTCAGCGTGGCGGGTGGCATCCGGATCACGGAGCCGGCCGCCGACCTCGGTCTCGCCCTGTCGATCGTCAGCAACGAGAGCAGCAGGCCAATGCCGGACGGCCTGATCGTGATCGGAGAGCTGGGATTGGCGGGCGAAGTGCGCCGCGTCAGCCAGCTGGAACGCCGCCTTCAGGAAGCGGCTCGGCACGGCCTGACGCGGGCTTTGATTCCGGCCGGGGCGAGAGCCGGCCGGCATTCCGGCCTCGACGTCGTCGAGGTCCGGTCGCTGGCGGAGGCCGTCTCCGCCGTGTTTTCTTCACCTATCAAGTCCGGCGCATACATACAGGGGGCCGGACTCACGGTCTCTTGAGGAGGTAGCCTCGTGAAGCGTTCCGAGTATCTGGCCCGATGGCTGGGTGCAGGGCTCGGAGTGATCGGTGGTTTTCTGCTCGGTTATTTCATGGTCCGGGGAATCGGCACCGCGCACCCCGGCTGGGCAATCATCGGGCTGACCACGCTGGAAGGTTTGATCTTCGCGTACCTCGGCACCCCCTACTTGCTGGGTGGGTGGCGAAAGGTCAACTTCCGGCTGACGAGCACTCCGCTGCCCGACCTGCTGAGCGGACTGTTGGGCATGGTCGTTGGTCTGGTCATCGCCGTCCTGATTGGTTTTTTCGTCCGCGACCTTCCCTATGGTTACGCGCTTTCGTTCGTGCTGGCTCTGCTCCTCGCGGCGCAGGGCGCCTCAGTTGGGCTGACTCGGCGGGCCGAGCTGAGCGCGCTGTTCTTTGGCGTCGGAAAGAGCGAGGTGGATGCCCATCGCTTGCCCGCCGTGCTGCTGGACACGTCGGTCATCATCGACGGCCGCATCCTCGACATCGCGAAGACCGGCTTCGTCGACATGCCGCTCGTCATCCTGAGCTCCGTCCTGCGCGAATTGCAGATGGTGGCTGACTCGGCCGACGTCACGCGCCGGCGACGCGGGCGGCGCGGGCTTGAGGTGCTCACCGAGATGCAGAAGGACCCTTCCGTCAACCTCCAGGTGACCGAGGACGACGCCGTTCCCAGCGGCGATATCGACGCGCATCTGGTGCGCACGGCGAAGCGAAAGGGTTGGGCGATCATGACCAACGACTTCAACCTCAACCGGATCGCGCGCCTGGAAGGCGTCGCGGTGCTCAACCTCAACGAGGTGGCCCAGGCCATGCGGCCGGTGGCGATCCCGGGCGAGGAGATCATCGTCACGGTGGCGCGAGAAGGCAAAGAGCCGGGGCAGGGCGTCGGCAGCCTGGACGACGGGACCATGGTCGTCATCCAGAACGGACGCCGACTGCTGAACCAGACCATCACCGCAGTCGTCACATCGGTGATCCAGACGTCGGCCGGACGGATGATCTTCGCCGAGCCCGCGGGCGGAAGCAACGGACGCCGTCCGGGGCCTCGCCCCAAGACCGAGGAATCCGCGTGACCATCGGCGCGATCGTGGCCGCCGCCGGCACGGGCTCCCGGCTCGGCCGCGGGAGCAAGGCGCTGGTGCGGCTCAACGGCCGCACCACCCTGGCCCGTGTGCTCGAGCTCTTCCTCGCCCTCGATGAGGTGGATCGGATCGTGGTCGTTGGGCCGCCGAGCCGCCTCGAAAGCGCCGAGCGCGAGGTGGAGGCGCTCCAGCCGCGCAAGCCGGTCGTCGTGAAGGCCGGCGGGGAGAGCCGCCAGGAATCCGTGCGCATGGGCCTGGCGGCACTTGGCGGCTGCGACTTCGTCCTCATCCACGACGCCGCGCGTCCGCTCGCCACCGCCGCGTTGGTCCGGCGCGTGCTGGCGGCGGCGATGGAGTCGGGCGCCGCGTTTCCCGCGATTGCGCCGCGCGATGCCGTGAAGCGGGTCGAAGGCAACCGATTGGCCGAGAGCCTGGATCGCTCGCGCATCGTGCTCGCCCAGACTCCGCAGGCATTTGCCTATGAGCTGCTGGCGCGCGCTCATCGTGAAGCGGCCGACGCCGGCCTGGTCGGCGACGATGACGCCCAGCTGGTCGCCGCCACGGGCCACCTGGTGACGGTGGTGCCAGGCGAGCCAGCCAACCTCAAGCTGACCACGCCCGAGGACCTCGAGGTCGTGGAGGCGCTGATCAGGGAGCACGAGACCGCCCCCCGGTGAGAGTCGGCATCGGATACGACGTGCATCCGCTGCGGGCGGGCCGCGACCTCATCCTCGGCGGCGTGCGAATCGACCATCCCACAGGGCTCGACGGACACTCAGACGCGGACGTGCTGACGCACGCGGTCATTGATGCGGTTATCGGCGCGGCTGGGCTCGGCGACATCGGGACGCTGTTTCCGGCGACCGATCCGCTGTTCAAGGACGCCTCCAGCCTCGACATGCTTTCGAGCGCGATGGAGGCGGTGCGGGGAGCCGGCTATCGGGTCGTCAATGTTGACTGCACGCTGATCGCGCAGGAGCCGCGCCTGCAACCGCACATGGCAGCAATGAAATCCAAGCTCGCCGAGCGCGTGGGAACCGACCAGGTGAACATCAAGGGCAAGTCTCCGGAGGGGCTCGGGGCCCTCGGTCAGATGGCCGGCATCGCCGCCCAGGCGGTGGCCACCATCGAGGAAGTGAAGCATTCGCCCCCACCCGGCGCTGCGCGCCGACCTTCCAACGGGGTGGGGAGGTGAATTCGTTGCGCCTGCACAACACTTTCGGCGGGACGAAGGACGTCTTCGAGCCACTCGAACCGGGTCTTGTGCGCATGTACACCTGTGGTCCGACGGTGTGGAACTTCGCGCACGTCGGAAACCTGCGTGCGTTTCTCTTTTACGACCTCATCCGCCGGCACCTTCGCGTGGCGGGCTTTCGGGTCACGCATGTCATGAACCTGACCGACATCGATGATCGGATCCTCGACCAGGCGATGCACGCGGGAACGACAATCGAGGAGTACATCGAGCCTTACGCCAGGGCTTTCTTCGAGGACATGGCGACGCTGCGCGCACAGCCCGCCGAGCACTATCCGCGCGCGACCGAGCACATCCCCGAGATGGTCGACATGATCTCGACCTTGATCAAGAACGAGAACGCATACATCGCCGACGGCGACGTCTACTTCCGCATCGCAAGCTTTCCGGCTTACGGAGCGCTTTCACACCTCGACCGCGCCGGGCTGAAGGCGGGCGCCAGGGTCGCCACCGACAAATACGAGAAGGAATCGGTCAGCGACTTCGCGCTGTGGAAGAAATCACAACCCGAGGACGAGGAGATCGGGGCATCGTGGGAGGCACCCTTCGGCCGGGGGCGACCCGGCTGGCACATCGAGTGCTCGGCGATGAGCAAGCGCTATCTGGGCGAAACGCTGGACATCCACGCGGGCGGGGTGGATCTCCTGTTTCCGCACCACGAGAACGAGATCGCGCAGTCCGAGGCCGCGAACCAGAAGCCTTTCGTCCGAGTGTGGCTCCACTCGGAACACCTCTTCGACGCGACTGGCGAGAAGATGTCCAAGAGCGCGGGCGGATTCACGACCCTGCGCGACCTGATCGGGGCGGGCCACGATCCGCTCGCGATTCGCTTTTTCCTGATCGCGAACGCGCACTACCGCTCGCGCCTGCGGCTCAGCGACGATGCCCTGCATGCCGCCGCAGAGCAGGTGCGCAGGCTGCGCGAGTTCAACGAGCGTGTGATCCGGACGGCGCCGGCCGTCAGCGACGACGCCGGGCTCGCGCAACGCACGGCCGAGGTCCGCATCGCCTACCGCGAAGCGCTGGACGACGACCTGAACCTCCCGCAGGGGGTTGGACTCGTCTTCGACCACATCCGCGAGGCCAACGCAGCGCTCGACGCCGGCCGCGTGGGTCCGTCCAACAAAGCGTCGCTGCTCGAGCTGATCGATGACCTCGACGCCCACCTCGATGTGATTCGAGTCGAGGAGCCTGGCCTCGCCGAGGAAGTTGAGCGTTTGATCGCCGAGCGCGAGGAGGCACGTCGCGCCCGCGACTTTGACCGCGCGGACAGGATCCGTGATGACCTCAGGAGCCGGGGCATCGCGTTGGAGGACTCGAGGGATGGTGTCCGGTGGAGACGGATCTCGCCGGGGCCGGTTATTGAGGCAGGGCGGTCCTGACCTCTCCCGTTTCCGGATCGTAGTAGTTGCGGGGAATCGTCATCGTGTTCTTGCCAAACAAAACCAGCTCCAGCGCCGGTTCGCCAATCCCCTGCTGGCTGTGTATGTCGTGCGGCGGATCGAGCCACGTCACAAACGAGCCCGGGCCCAGCTCCTTCTCGTAGAGGACCTTCAACTGGCCCTCATCGTTATGGCGCCAGTGGCGGTAGCGATCCTTTCCCTGAACCACACAGGCGATTCCCCACGAGTTGTGGTTGTGCACCGGGGTCTCCTTCCTGGGCGAGAACTTTCCGAGCATCAGGGTCAGGCCGTCGGGATCCGTTTGCAGCACAGCTGAAGTGGTGTCGCCGCCATGCAGGCTCTTCATCTTGGTCCGCGGAATGAACCCGGGTTCACGCGAGACCTCAGAGAGCAACCGGCCGACCGCGTTCAAGCTCCTTTCGTTGACGCCGCCTGCGAGCAACTCCCTCGCCTGCGCCATGAAGTCTGCAACCATGCAATCAGTTTGAGGCAGCTGATTTACGGGCGGAACGCGGTGCTCGAGGCTGCGCGCGCGGGACGTGTGGTCAAGGTGTACCAGGCGGCGGGTCTCGGCCACGATGCGCGCCTCGAGGAGCTGGCGAAGCTCGCGCGCATCGAAGTCGTGCCCGCGGACAAGCTCGACGTGATGGCGCCAGGCGTCAACCAGGGCGTCGCGGCAGAGCTCAAGCCGCGCCGCGACTGGACGCTGAAGCAGCTGCTCGATACGAACCCGTCGCTGCTGGTCGCGCTCGACTCGATCATGGACCCGCAGAACCTCGGCGCGATCTTGCGCAGTGCTGAGGTCGCAGGCGCCGAGGGCGCCATCATCCCCGAGCACCGCAGCGCCCCCCTGTCACCCGCCGCTGTGAAGGCGAGCTCGGGCGCGGCCGAGCTGATGCCGATCGCGCGCGTCTCCGGGCTTCCGTCGGCGATCCCCGAGGTGAAGCGCGCCGGCATCTGGTGCGTCGCGCTTGACCCGCGGGGCGAGCTGGCGGCGTGGGAGTTCGACTTCACGCAGCGCGTGTGCGTGGTCGTCGGCGGTGAGGGAGCGGGGGTCCACCGCCTCGTCAAGGAACGATGCGACGCTCGGGTCAGGCTGCCTGTTGCGGGCCACATCGCGAGCTTCAACGCCTCGGCGGCCGCGGCGGCTGCCCTTTATGAGGTCCTGCGCCAGAGGGCTTCGGGCAAGACCCCCTCCAAAACCCTCTCTTAGACTGAAGCGGTGCCTGACGCCACCACGGAGCTTGACCGCGCCTCCGCTGACATAGCGTTGACGCGCGATGCCCGGGAGATTCTGGAGCGCGCAGTGAAGGTAGCGTCAGCTCGCGGCTCGTTGCAAGTTGCCCCCGCCGACGTCTTCAATGCCACGCTTCAGCTGCCCGGCAGCCTGGCCGATACCGAGATCCATGCGCTGGGGTTCGACCCGAAGTCGATCGCGCCTCTAATCGAGTCGAACGGCGCCGCAACATCACCTTCCCTGCGCCACCTGCTGGTCAATGCGAACCGCGAGGCCCAGGTGCTCGGCCACTACCAGGTCGACTCGATCCACCTGCTCCTGGCGATGCTATACAGCGACTCGCCCTCGACCTCGGTCCCGCTGCAGAAAGCCGGTCTCACGCTTTACGACCTGCGCCGGCACGTCCAGACTGGAAGCAGAGCCGGCGTCCCGTCGTATCGCGATCCGACGCGTCCTGACGCCGCTCTCCGCCGGCGTCCCTGGCCGTCACTGCGTGGGGTGCTGGGAATCAGCCCAGTGTTCATCGCCATCGTGGCCGCGACCGCGGCGGCGGGGGCCCTGCTGTGGTTGAACCCCGTGCCGCGGTATCTGCCCGTGTGGACGATCCTCTTCGTCGTCGGCGGCTGGATCACGTCGTTGTGCATTCACGAGTTCGGTCATGCGGTGGTCGCGTATCTGGGTGGCGATCGCGCTGTCGCGAGCGCGGGATACCTGACGTTGAACCCTCTGCGCTACACGAATGTCTCGATGAGCCTGGTCCTGCCGATCGTGTTCCTGCTGCTGGGCGGGATCGCGCTCCCGGGCGGTGCGGTCTACATCAATCACTCCGCGCTGCGAACCCGTGGTTGGAGCTCGGCTGTAGCGGTGGCCGGACCGGTCGGGACCCTGGTGTGCGGCTTGGTGATCGCGGCGGTTTTCTCGATCGCAAACCAAGCCTCGTGGATCGGGCCTCACAACGTCAACTTCTTCGGCGCGCTCGCGTTGCTTGGATTCTTCATGGCCATGGCGGCCGTGCTGAACCTGCTGCCCGTGCCCGGGCTTGACGGCTTCGGCATCATCCGGCCGTGGCTGCCGTACTCCGTGCAGTACGCCGCCATGCGCTTCAGCCTGCTTGCCATTTACGCCGTTTTCGCTCTGCTTTGGTTCGTCGCCCCGGTGCGCAGCGCCTTCTATCACGCCGTGCTGCAGCTGACTGCGCTCGCCAACATCGATCAGGCGCTGATCATCTTCGGCCAGCTCAACATGCGGTTTCTCTGAGGAGTTGGAGCGCCTCATCGTCGACGGTTACAACGTCGTCCACGCGTGGACGTCGCTGAAGCACCTGGCGTCCAGCGCGTCACTGGAGGCGGCACGCGACAAGCTGATCGAGCGACTGTCGGTGCTCGGGCTGGTGTCCGGGGACGAGGTGACCATTGTCTTCGATGCCCACCACTCAGCGTCGCTTTCCAACTCCGAGGACACCGTGGAGGGGGTGCGCGTGATCTTCACGCGCAAGGGACATTCCGCCGACCACGTCATCGAACGGATCGCCTATGACGCGACCAAATCGGGTGACGTGATCACGGTCGCGACCTCCGACCGCTTTCAGCGAGACCTCGTGCGAGGCATGGGCGGCGCCGTGATCAGCGCGCTCGAGCTGGAGCGGCGCGTCATCGACGCCGAGCAGGAGATGACGCGCCGCGTGAAGCGCTACCAGTGAGCCAGGTCCGGCGCACGCGGATCGTCTGCACAATCGGGCCGTCGAGCTCATCGCCCCAGGTGCTGCGGGCGATGGTCCTGGCCGGCATGGACGTCGCCCGGCTCAATTTCTCGCATGGCGACGCGGACACCCATCAGCAGGCGGCTGCCAACGTAAGGGAGGCGGCGGAGGCGGCGGGCCGGCCCGTTGCGCTGCTGGGCGACCTCCAGGGTCCGAAGATCCGGACGGGGAGGGTCGAGGGCACGTTTCAAAGGCTGGTTCGGGGACGAGTCGTGACCCTCGTGGGTGGAGGTGCGAGCGCCCCCACCCGCGCCTCCGGCGCGACCTCCCCACAAGGTGCGGAGGTGAAACTGGAACCCAACCAGATCCACGTCAGCCATGAGGAGCTCGTCCAGGCCCTGCGGCCGGGGGATCGGGTGCTGCTCGACGACGGCCGGATCGAGCTGGCTGTCCGTGCTGTGTCGGATGGCCAGGCCGAGGCTTCGGTGGTGCGGGGCGGGCTGCTGGGCGAGCGCAAGGGCGTGAGCGTCCCCGGCCGCACCCTGCCCCTGCCCGCGCTCACGGAAAAGGACCTGTCCGACCTGAAGCTGGCCGTCGAGCTCGAGGTTGATTACCTCGCGCTCTCGTTTGTGCGGCGGCCCGAGGACGTGATCGCTTGCCAGGAGCACCTCGGCGGCAAGATCCCCGTCATCGCCAAGCTCGAGAAGCTGGAGGCGATCCGGCAGCTCAGCAAGATCCTCGAGGTGGCGGACGCGGTGATGGTCGCTCGCGGCGACCTGGGGGTGGAGTTGAAGCTCGGCGACCTGCCGGCGGTGCAGAAGGATGTGATCGACCGCGCCAACCGCGCCGGCGTGCCGGTCATCACCGCGACAGAGATGCTGGAGTCGATGGTCACCTCCAATCGGCCGACCCGGGCGGAGGCGTCCGATGTCGCCAACGCGATCTGGGACGGCACCGACGCTGTGATGCTCTCCCAGGAGACCTCGATCGGCGCCCACCCGGTCGAGGCGGTGCGCGCGATGGCCCGCATCTGCCTCGCCGCTCAAAAGCATCCTGACTACGAGCGCGCCCGCCAGATCTGGCGCGAGCCGGGCGAGGTCGGGAGCGCGATCGCCCACGCCGCCGCCGCCACGGCCGCGGAGATCCACGCCAAGTTGATCATCGCCTTCACCGAGTCGGGGACGACCGCGCTGCGCTGCAGCAAGGCCCGGCCGCCGATGCCGGTCGTGGCGGCGAGTCCGCACCCCGAGGTGCTCCGCCGGACGGCGCTGTACTCGGGTGTCGTCCCGCTGCTCGTCAGCCCCGGCCGGGATACCGACCAGATGATCTCGAACGCGACCGAGGCAGCCCTCGTCAGCGGCATGGTCCGGCCCGGCGACCGGGTAGTGGTCGTGGCGGGGGTCCCTGTCGGTCGCCCCGGCCAGACAAACCTGCTCAAAGTGGAGAGCGTTTAAGGTCCCTTAAGGGGGTCTTCGGGCGGCCCGGGCAACCGAAAATGTGCGGGTGGCGCCCGCCTCCCAAGGTCTGCTCGGCCGCATCCAGAGGTCCAATGACGAGGCCTCACATCGGTTCGGGCCGCACACGGCGGAGGTCGAAGCCTTCATCGTCGCCGCGGGCCAGCTGACGCCGTGGCAGTGGCGACAGGTCCTGGCCACCCGCCGCCTCGTCGCCTCGGTCAGCAAGGACGGCGCCGGGTCGCGGGATTCCGCCCGTTCGATCCAGGTCGCGATCCGGAGCAGCGAGCGGCTGATCTCGGAACCGCTCGCTCGAGCCGGCGAGGTTCTTTTCGACACCCTGGTCAAGCGAAGCGAGGAAAAGCAGGTGGCCGCCTGGCAGGCGATGACGGCGCTCGTCGTGCGCTCGCAGCTGCCGGCGCTGAAGTTCGCGGTCCACTACGCGCCCTTCGCCGTCCTCATCCCGCTGTCGGGCTCTGACGTGCTGGATCCGAAGACGCGGCGCTTCCTCGAGCTGCTCCAGGCGCTGACCCGGGAAGAGGTTGAGGCGCTGGCCAACCGCTGGCGCATCGAGCCCGGCGCGTCGCATGCTTTGCTGCAGGCGGTCGCCAAGAACAAGCACGTGAAGAGTGAGGAGGCGGTCGCCGTGGCGGCCCTGTCCCTGATTCCAAACCACCTGGTCGGTGATCAGGGATGGTCAGCGGTGCGCACCGCAGTCCACGGCGGCAGGGTGCTCGGCGCCATGGGCGAGCTGAGCCTTCAGGAGATCGCCGAGCTCTGGACGCCGCTCGAAGCGGTGATTCCGCTTGCCTCGCTCAGCGAAGTCGAGACGCATCCGGCGGGCGAGCGTGTGCGGAGCGCCGTCAACAGGGCGATCAAGACCATCACTCGTCCGCCTCGCAGCCGGTTTGTGCAGCCTGCGCCCGCTAGGGCAGCCGCGCCTTACGGACCGAACCACGCCGAAGTCGCGGCATTCATCAAAGGCGCCGCGGAGTTGAGCCCGATCAAGTGGTTGCGCGTGCTTGATCGCCGCAAGCTCGTCGCGAGCGTCACGCGCGAGCTCGCCGCCGAGCCGGCGGGGGTCGTGAGGTCGATTCTCGCCGCACTCGAGGGCACACGCGATCTCGATACCTACACGCGGTGCCGCGCCTTTTCCGCGGTCGAGCGCGCGGGCTTCGCCATCGAGTCGCACGGCAGGATCGACGTCGACCAGGTCCGCCGGATGCTCGAGCCCTTCGAGCCGATGATCGTCTTTGCGCACATGAATGGGGGCGGTTTCGCCCACCGGGTCGCCGCGTTGGACAGGGGAGAGTGGCAGCGCGTGGCCGCGGCCGCACCTGACCCCAACCAGGAGGCGGTGGTGCCCCTCGTCAACGCCGGCACCGCCATGATCGATTTCTTCGGCGGGCGCTCGGACGATGAGGCCGTGGCCGCCTGGCTTGCCCTGGCGGCGCTGGTCCACCGCCATCACCTGACCCCGATCAAGTTCGCGGCCTCGTACGCGCCCTTCGCATCCGCGATCCCGGTCACGAATCCGCGGGCGTTGGGGGCCATGGTGTCGCGCTATGTGACGGCGGTGGGGCGGCTTGGGGCGAGCCAGTGCGCGGCGCTGGCGGAGCCGTGGCAGGTCGATGAGGCGCATTCCAGCGCGCTGTCACGCGCCGTCGCCGACGGCGTCACGCGGCCCGGTGAGGAAGCCGCGGCCCTGGCCGCGGTGGTGACGGTTCCCATGCGGCTGGCCGGAAGCGGCGGGTGGGCCGCGGTGAAGACCGTGGCGTTTGGCGGCCGTGTCATCGCCGCCCGGGGTCGGCTCACGGCCGAACAGCTCGAGGCGCTCTGGCAGCCGATCCAGCCCGCGATCCCGCTGGTCTCGCTCCACGCCCCTGCAAAGGCGAAGCGCTAGCTTTTATCGTTCTTCCCATGGCGACGGCCCGAAGCAACGGAAAACTTCCCAAGTTTCAGCGCGTGATGGTCGTCTCGGCGCACCCGGATGACCCGGACTTCGGCGCGGGCGGCGCTGTCGCTCGGCTGGCGGACAGCGGGGCGGACGTCACCTACGTCATCGTCACCGATGGCCGCCAGGGCGGCGAGGACCCGAATCAGAAGGACTCCGAGCTGGTCGCCATCCGGGCCAAAGAGCAGCGTGCGGCGGCGAGGGTGCTCGGCGTCAAGCGCGTCGAGTTCCTGGGCTACAAGGACGGGCATCTCGCGCCTGATCTGGGCCTGCGGCGCGACATCGTGCGGATGATCCGTAAGTACAAGCCGGAGCTCGTGATCACGCACATTCCCGGCCGGGTGCTCGACGCGCCGATGGGAGGCTCGCATCCTGACCACCTCGCCGTCGGCGAGGCCACCATGGCCGCCGTCTACCCTGACTCGCGGAACCCCCGCGCCTTCCGATCGCTGCTCAAGGAGGGCTTCGAGCCGCACGAGGTGAAAGAGGTCTGGATCCCGTTCTGGACCCATGGCGACTATCTGGTGGACATCACGCCGACGCTCGACCGCAAGATCGAGGCGCTGCGCAAGCACAAAAGCCAGGTCTCCAAGCCGGGCCGCGAGTGGGACTTCGAGAAGTTCATGCGCAAGCGGCATCGCGATGTGGGCAAGAAGGGCGGCTACCAGTACGCGGAGTCGTTCAAGAGGATCACCGTCTAGGCTTCATCCCCGCAGCCCCCTCCACTTCCCATATGAATGGGGAGGAGTCACTTCTCTATGAATGGGGAGGACCAGCTTTCGCGGACGGCGGACCAGATCGCGTCGGCCCAGACGGCGTACTGCGCGTCGCCCGGATGCAGCTGATCGGCGCCGATCCAGCCCTGCGACCCGATTCGCGCCGTGCTTGCGGGCCCGATGTCGACCCACGTGAAATCCCGCGCTTTGGCTTCTTCGCGTGCGACCGCGTTGAAAGCGCTGGTGAGCCTGTCGACCTTTTGTGCTCCTCCGTAGTCCGCGGCCGCCGGCGCGTATGACCACGTCGGAATCGAGACCGCCGCGACGCGCCCCGCGGCCAGTTTCAGAGTCGCCACTTCTTCGTAGATCGTGCGCAGCGAGTCGCGGTACTGCTCAAGCGTTCGGCCCTGGACCAGGTCGTTGACCCCGATCAGGACCGAAACGAGGTCAGGCTGCAGGCCCTTGACCAGAGGCAGCTCGTGCCGGATGAGGTCCAGCGTCGTGTAGCCGTTTACCGCCGGGTTGGTGAGCTCGGCGTTGAGTCGCGCGGCGATGATCGCCGGCCAGCTGCGCGACTCGTCGGAGGCGCCGGTGCCGATGGTGTACGAGTCGCCGAGCGCCAGATATCGGATAGCAAGCTCAATTCTCCCCATCCGGCGCTCCGCGCCACCTTCCCCGGCGAGCGGGGAAGGGACCTATCTCTCGATGTCGGCCAAGGAGCTCCACACTTCGACCTTCGTCTTGACCCGGTGGATCACATCGGCTGTGAAGTCGGACGTTGAGGCCTGGCCTCCGAGGTCCGCGGTCCGCACACCCTCCGAAACCGCCTCCAGGGCAGCCTCGTAGATCGCGCGCGAGGCTCGCCGGGCATCCTCACCTTTCATGTAGCCGAGCAGCGAGGCCACGGACATGATCATCGCCATCGGGTTGGCGACGTTCTTGCCCTCCAGCGCCGGTGCGGTCCCGTGCGGAGCCTCGGTCATCGCCACCGTGACGGCGCCCGACTCATCGAATGCCAGCAGGGTCGACTCGGCGCCCGCGATGGTCCCGAACATCTGCATGACCAGGTCCGAGAGCGTGTCGCCGTCGCGGTTCAGTGCCGGGATGACCAGCGCCTCGCCGCTGGTGGCAAGGAGCAGGGCGTAGGTGGCGTCGATGAGGTGTGGCTCGTAGCGGACGTCGGGGTGCCGCCCGGCCGCGGCGTCCAGCTCCTCCTTGAACATCCCCTCGTACACCGGGCTGACCGTGAACTTCGGCCCGCCGAAGACCTTCGCCTCGATGCGGCGGGCATGGCGGAATGCGTAGTCGGCCACGATCCGGCAGGTGCGGCGGCTGATCTTCTCGGTGCGGTAGGCCCACTCGTCGAGGTCGTGGCCCTCGCGCCACTCCCTGGCCCCGTACGCATCGTCGACCGCCATCCGGATCACGGAGATCGGCGCGTGCACGCCGGCGAGCGGCCGTACGCCCGGGATGCGGCGACCGGTGCGGACGATGACCCGCCCATCGATCTGCTTACGCAGGATCGCGTTGGGGCTCCCGACGTCGCCGGCCCCTTCGGGGGTGATGGTGGCCGCCTTGATGCCAAAACCGAGCTGACGGAGCGCTTCGGCGGCGTCGAGGACGCACTGGTTGCGGGTATGCCGGCGCTCCTCGAGGGAGAGGTCGAAATCCCGGGTTTCGACCTGCAGACCGAGCACGCCTGGATCCAGGACGCGCAGCGCCTCGCGGAGCAGCTCCTCGCCGGTCTGGTCGCCGTGCAGGACGGCGATTGCGGTGGCGGGCATCGATCGAATCATATGGCCAGGTCAGCCACGATCCCGGACACGCAGTCAAAGCCCTCGGAGTCCTCTGCTACTATTGACAGCGCCTAGGAAACCTAGGCTTTTTTCTTTCTCCCCCAAGCAAAGAGCCAACCATGGAAGACATCATCACCCTCGCCTGCGGCGTCTGCAAAAGGCGCAATTACACCACCGTGAAGAACAAGAAGAACGATCCTGACCGGATCGAGCTCAGCAAGTACTGCAAGTGGTGTCACAAGCACACTTCTCACAAGGAGACGAAGTAACCAGCAGATGGCAGTAACAGCCCGCAAGCGCGACGAGCCGACCTCCCAGCCTGGGATCGGCCACTTCCTGCGCGACGTCTACGACGAGCTCCGCAAGGTGGTCTGGCCCACCGGCGCCGAGCTCTACCGCTACACGCTGGTCGTGATCTTCACGGTGATCCTGCTCGGCGTCTTCATCGGCGGCACGGACTACTTCGTAAGCGAAGCCGCCAAGCGGACGATCTACAACAACGGGGTCCACTGATGGCGGTCGAGAAGAGCCAGACCGCGTCGCCCGAAGAGGAAGCGCAGTGGTACGTCGTGCACGCCTACTCCGGTCACGAGGAGAAGGTCAAGAAGAACCTCGAGAAAAGGATCGAGTCGATGGACATGCAGGACAAGATCCTCCAGGTCCTCGTCCCGATGGAAGACGAGATCGAGATCAAGGACGGCAAGCGGCGCCACGTCCAGAAGCGCATCTTCCCCGGCTACATCCTGGTGAAGATGAAGATGTCAAACGAGTCGTGGTTCGTGGTCCGCAACACGCCGGGCGTGACGAGCTTCGTCGGCTCGGCGAACAGCCCCGTGCCCCTGCAGGAAAAAGAGGTGCGGGCGATCCAGAAGCAGATGAAGCAGGAAGCCCCGAAGATCCGGGTCGAGTTCCAGGTCGGTGAGTCCGTCCGCGTCGTGGACGGGCCCTTCACCGACTTCCACGGCAAGGTCGACGAGATCAATCCGGAGAAGGGCAAGCTGAAGGTGCTGGTCAACATGTTCGGCCGGGAGACGCCGGTCGAGCTCGACCTGCTGCAGGTCGAGAAGGTGCGCTGAGCGCCCACACACAGACATATAGATAGGTATGGGTAAGAAGAAGGTCCGAGCGGTACTCAAGCTCGAGCTGCAGGCCGGCAAGGCAACTCCGGCGCCGCCTGTCGGAACCGCGCTTGGCCCGCACGGCATCAACATCATGGAGTTCACCAAGGCCTACAACGAGCGCACGGCTCAGCAGGCCGGTGATGTCGTGCCGGCGCTGATCACCATCTTCGAGGACCGCAGCTTCTCCTTCGTGCTCAAGACGCCGCCCGCGGTCCAGCTGCTGAAGCGTGCCGCCGGTGTCGATAAAGGCTCGGCGAAGCCGAACCGCGAAAAGATCGGCCGCGTCACACGGCAGCAGCTGCGCCAGATCGTGGAGCTGAAGCGCAAGGACCTGAACGCATACGAACCGGACGCGGCTATGAAGATGATCGAAGGCACCGCCCGGTCGATGGGCCTGGAGGTCATCGAGTAATGCCGAAGAAGAGGGGCAAAAAGTACATCGAGGCGGCCAAGAAGGTGGAGGCCGCGGTGGCCGGCAATGGCAACGGGGGCCTCGAGCCCGAGGTGGCCTGCCAGATGGTCCGCGAGACGTCGATCTCGAAGTTCGACGCCACGGTCGAGGCGCACATCCGGCTCGGGGTTGACCCCCGCCACGCGGAGCAGATGGTCCGCGGTTCGGTTGTTCTGCCCAACGGCACCGGTAAGAAGGTTCGCGTCGCGGTTTTCGCTGTCGGAGACAGGGCGCGGGAGGCCCAGGAGGCCGGCGCCGACGTTGTCGGTGGCGACGACCTGGTGAAGCGGGTGGCGGACGGCTGGACCGACTTCGACGCCGCGATCGCGACCCCGGACATGATGGCGAAGGTCGGTCCGCTCGGAAAGATCCTCGGGCCGCGCGGCCTGATGCCAAACCCGAAATCGGGCACTGTGACCAACGACGTCGCACGGGCGGTGCGCGACTCCAAGGGTGGCAAGGTGGAGTTCCGGACCGACAAGTTCGGCATCATCCACGTCCCGATCGGCAAGGTCTCGTTCGACCAGACTCAGCTGCACCAGAACCTCGCGACGCTGGTCGACGCGCTGATTCGCAACAAGCCGGCAACATCGAAGGGGCAGTACCTGCGCAGCTTCTATCTCGTTTCGACGCAGGGTCCGTCGGTGCCGGTTGACGTGAGGGAAGCCGCCAAGCTGCACGTCGCGAGCTAGGCTTTCGGGCCGTGTACGGCCCGGTCATTCAAGGCAAGCTCGTCCGGCTGCGCCCACCCCGAATCGAGGATGCGCATGGCGTGACCTGATTCTCACGGAGCTCCTGCGGGAGGACTGGGAAAAGGCTCGCGTATAATCCGTTTCCTGCCGTAGACCGTAGGCGCCAGCGCGAGCAGGCTTAATTTCCTACCGAGGCATTCGGAAGTGAAGGACTTCGGATCCTTCCTGCCTTTGAGCGTGGTCTGGCAGGGAGGATTTTTTATTTGCCGAGAGCACGCAAGGAACAGAAGGCCGAGCAGGTCGAGCTGCTCAGCGAGAAGCTGAAGAAGGCCAAGGTCGCTGTTCTCACCGACTATCGCGGCCTGACCGTCAGTCAGATCCAGGAGCTGCGCGGCAAGCTTCGCAGCGGTGACGTCGAGTACCGCGTCGTGAAGAACACGCTGGCCCGGCGCGCCGCGGAAGCCGCCGGTGTGCCCGCGCTGCAGTCCGAGCTCGAAGGCCCGGTCGCCATCGCGTTTGGCTACGACGACCTGAGTCTTCCCTCGAAGCTGATCAACGAGTTCGTCCGCTCGACGCGGCTGAAGCTCGACGTCAAGGGTGGGCTCGTCGAGGGCCGGGTCTTCTCGCCGGAGCAGGTCAAGCAGCTGGCCGACCTGCCGTCCCGCGAGACCCTCATCGCCCAGCTTTTGGGCACCCTTCAATCGCCTGTTGGCCAGCTGGTGGCGATCATGCAGACCCCGCATCAGCAGCTTCTCGGAGTGCTGAACGCGTACAAGAACAAACTGGAGGCAGTGTAGGAATGGCGGCGACCAAGATCACCCCGAAAGACTTCGTGGAGGCCCTCAAAGACTGGAGCATCCTCGACGTGGTCGAGGCTGTGAAGGCAATCGAGGACGAGTTCGGCATCAAAGCGGCGGCACCGGTGGCGGTGGCGGCGGTGGCCGGACCGGCGGCCGGCGGCGAGGCGGCGCCGGCCGAAGAGGAGCAGACGGAGTTCACCGTCACGCTCACGGCGGTCGGCGACAGCAAGATCAACGTGATCAAGGCGGTCCGCGAGCTGACGCAGCTCGGCCTCAAGGAGGCGAAGGACCTGGTCGACGCCGCGCCGAAGCCGGTGCTCGAGAACGTATCGAAGGCCGACGCCGAGAAGGCTGTCGCCCGCCTGAAGGAAGCGGGCGCGACGGCGGAGCTGAAGTAGGGTCGGAGCCCCCCATCCGGCCCGGCCGCTTGGCGGCGGGGCCACCTTCCCCAGCGAGTGAGGAAAGGAAGCGGCGCGTAGGCTCGCGGCCCGCGGGCTGATGCGGCTCGGGCGGCGGGTTGATGGGCGGAATCGCCCGCACCAGCGGTCTCGCCCGCCCAAGCCGAACCGGTTCGCCGTGGTGATCGAACGTCAGCGGCCGGCCGCGCATGAGCGTGTAGGTGGCGCGCCGGCGGTCGACGGTCACCTTGATCAGGCGTCCAAGGAAGGTGACCCGGAAGGTCAGCTTGCGAATCGCCGCCGGCAGCCGCGGACTGAATCCAAGCGACTCGCCGTGGTGCCGCATTCCTCCGAGACCCTGAACGGCGGCGATCCACGCGCCCGCCGCCGAGCCCATGTGGACGCCGTCCCGAACGTTGCGCTCGAGATCGTCCAGGTCCATGAGCGCCGCCTCGGCCAGGTAGTCGTGCGCCAGCCGCAGGTGCCCGACCTCGGCCGCGATGACGGCCTGCGTGCATGACGAGAGCGATGAGTCGCGGACGGTGATCGCCTCGTAGTACGCGAAGTTGCGCGCCTTCTCCTCGGCTGTGAAGGCGTCGCCCCGAAGGTGCATCGCCAGGACCAGGTCGGCCTGTTTAACCACCTGCTTGCGGTAGAGGTCGAAGTAGGGGAAGTGGAGGAACAGCGGGTACTGGTCGGCCCTGGTGTGGGCGAAGTCCCAGTGCTCGTGATCGGTGAACTGGCTCGCCTGTTTGTGGATCCGCAGGTCGGGCTCGTATGGGATGTAGACGCTCGCCGCGGCCTTGCGCCAGGCCTTGACCTCTGCCGCGGTGACCTTCAATCGCCTGGCGATTCCAGGGTTGCGGCCGGCGGCGTCCGCCGCGGCGTTGAGGTTTCGCTGCGCCATCAGGTTCGTGTACAGGTTGTTGTCGGCCAGGGCGCTGTACTCATCAGGCCCGGTGACCCCGTCGATCCGAAACTCTCCGTTGCGGTCGTGATGGCCGAGAGATGCCCACAATCGCGCGGTCTCGATGAGGAGCTCCGCGCCCACGCTCTGCTCGAACCGCACATCCCCCGTCGCGCTCACGTAGCGAAGGACGGCCTCGGCGATGTCCGCGTTGATGTGAAACGCGGCGGTTGACGCGGGCCAGTAGCCGGAGCACTCCTCGCCGCGGATAGTTCGCCACGGAAACGCGGCGCCGCGGAGCCCGAGGTCGCGCGCACGGTCGCGTGCAAGGTCGAGGATCGAGTGTCGCCAGCGCAGCGCGTCGGCGACACAGTCGGGCGCCGTGTAGGTGAGGACGGGGAGGACGAACGTTTCCATGTCCCAAAACGTGTGACCGTCGTAGCCCGGGCCTGTGAGCCCTTTCGCGGGGATCGCCCGCTGCTCGGCGCGCGCCGCCGACTGCAGCACTTGGAACAGGGCAAAGCGAATGGCCTGCTGGACCTCGTCATCGCCCACGAGCTCCACGTCAGAGCGCGACCAGAAGCTGTCGAGGTAGCGGCGCTGGGCGGCGGCCAGTCCTTTCCAGCCGTGCGCAACCGCCGCTGCGAGCGCGCCTTCCACCTGTGATCGCATCGCTGGCACCGAGCGCAGGCTCGACCAGCCGTAGGCCACGAACTTGACCAGCGTCAGGCGCTGTCCAGGCTTGACCCTGGACGCGACGGTGAAGCGGGCCCAATCGGCGTCGCTCTCACATTTGGTCTCGGAGCCCTGCGGCGCCCGCACCACGTGCTCCATCGCCGCGGCGACCCGTAGGTAGCTGCCCTTGGTGGAGTGAATCAGCACCGCCCCGCGTTCGGTCGCGGCCGAAAGCTCAGCGGCCAGCGGATTCTCGGTGACGTCGGCCGCCCGCGGGTCGGTACCTTGCTTGACGTCGAGGGGCTCGTTGGCTACCAGCTCGGACTGGACGACGAGCTCGACCTCAGCGCCGATCGGCTCGACCTCATAGAGGACTGCGGCTAGCGCGCGATCGACCAGCGAGACCATCCGCGTCGAGCGGACCCGGACGGTGTGGTGCGCCGGCGACTCCCACTCGACCGTCCTCGTCAGGAGTCCGGTCTTGAGATCGAGCACACGCTCGTGGGACCCCAGCTTGCCGTAGCGGATGTCGAACGGCTCGTCGTCGACGAGCAGGCGGATGATCTTGCCGTCGGTCACGTTGACCAGGGTCTGTCCCGCCTCCGGATAGCCGTACGCAGTCTCCGCATATGGGAGAGGAACGGCCTCGAAGACCGCGTTCAGGTAGGAGCCGGCGATGGTGTGCGGCTCGCCCTCATCGAGGTTGGCGCGCCAGCCGATGTGTCCGTTGGACAGTGCGAAGATGGATTCGGACTGGCCGAGGCGGTCGAGGTCGAGCCTGACTTCGCGGACATTCCACGGCTCGCACGTGAAGTGGTCGTTCCGGATCACGTCAATCCGCCATGAGCTCCGCGAGGTCGTTGACCACGATGTCGGCGCCGTGCCGGCGAAGGGCTTCCGCCTGGCCTACGCGATCGATGCCGATGACGAGGCCAAAGCCGCCGGCGCGGCCGGCCTCGACGCCCGCGAGCGCGTCTTCGTAGACCGCTGATTTCGGCGCAGTCGCGTCGAGCATCTCTGCCGCCTTGAGATAGGTATCGGGCGCTGGCTTTCCCCTCAGGTGCTCCCGCTCCGCGACGTTGCCGTCGACCTGGCCGTCAAAAAGTCCATCCAGCTTTGCCGCTCGCAGGACATCGGTGGTGTGCTTGCTGGAGGAGACGACGGCGACCTTGAGCCCGGCCGCCCGAGCCGAGTGGACGTAGCGAACGGTCCCATCGTAGGTCTGGACGCCGTGCCGGTGGATGAGGTCGAGGAACAGGCGGTCCTTGCGCTCGGCCATGTCCTCCACGGCCTCGTCCGGAACGGTGATGTGGCGGGATTCAAGGAACGAGCGGACGCCGTCGGTGCGGGGCTTGCCGTCGACGTAGTCGTCGTAGTCGTGCATAGGGTCGAAGGCAGGTTGCCCGCGGGTCTGGAGGAATTCGTCGAAGACCTGCTTCCAGGCCCGGGCGTGGACCTTGGCGGTCTGGGTGATCACGCCGTCGAGGTCGAAAAGGCAGGCGCGGATGGTTTGCGGCAGGCCCAACGGCACACAGCGAAACATGACGGTTCCGCATGCCTGGCGGGCGGCTCGTCAGCGGTGCGAAATTACGAGGTTCTGCTCGCGGCCCCCACATGGTCCAGGACCAGGTCCATGCCGCGCTCCAGCTCCTTTGCGGTCACGCACCAGTGTGGTGAGAGTCGGATCCGGCCCGGCCGCGAGTCGACGATGACGCCTTCGGCGTGCAGCTTCGCCTCGACGTCCTCGGGATGTTCGCACTCGAGGGTCACGATGCCGCACCGGCGGGCGCGCTCTCGCGGCGTGAAGGTGTTCACGCCGGCCTCGTCGCACCGCTCGAGGATGCGGTCGGTCAGGTCGCGGAGGCGCTCCTGGATGTTTCCAACGCCCACCTCGAGGATCAGCTCCAGGCCGGCCAGCCCGGCGTAGTGGGACGCCATGGCCCAGGTCCCCGTCTCGAGACGTCTCGCGTCGGATGCGAAGACCAGCTCCTGCAGCGTGAAAGAGAAAGGGTCTCGGGTCGCAAACCAGCCGGTGCCCTGCGGGCGGACCTTCGGGATCAGCTCAGGCCTGACGTACAGGAAGGCGTTGCCCGGACCTCCGCTCAACCATTTCAGACATCCGCCCACGAACGCGTCGCACTCCATCGCCGACACGTCGAGCGGCACGCATCCGCACGTCTGGTAGCCGTCGATCACGCACAGGGCGCCAGCCGAGTGGGCGGCGTCGGCGATCGCGCGCACGTCCTGGAGGTAGCCGGTCGTGTAGAAGAGATGGGTCGTCGCGACCAGCGCGGTCTGGGAGTCGATCCTCTCGGCGAAGGCCTCCGGCGGGATGGTCATGCCGTCGCGGGACGGGACGAACTCGACCTCGTACTCCGGTCTCGAGAGCCACTGGTGGCCGATGGTCGGGAAGTCCAGCTCGCCGATCAGGACCTTGCTCCGGCCCTTCGGCAGCGGTAGTCCCGTCGCCAGGGTGCTCAGGGCGACGGAAACGGACGGGGCGATCGCCGTCGAGCCGGCCGGGGCCTGGAGCAGCTCGCCGACCTTCCCGCGAAAGCGCTCGAGGAGCGGCAGCCAGGTCGAAAACCAGACCGGGGTGCCCTGCTCGTCCCAGTCCTGGGCGTATCTGGCAAGGGCGGCACGGCCCCGCCGGGGAAGAGGTCCGAGGGAGCAGGCGTTGAGGTAAATGCAGCGGTCCAGGAGAGGAAATTCAGCCCGGAGAGCCTTCCAATCAGGCATCAGCGACAGGCTAGCGGCATCCGTGGGCGGGTGGTATAGTGCCGGAAACCCTCGGCCAGGCGGCCACTTCGCCTGGTCCTGTTTGAACGTCCCCACGGACGGGTATTTCGTCGTATACTGGCCGTTCGTGCACGTCCCGGCCGCTCACCCTGCCCTTTAACTGAGCGCGCCCTTTTTCCTGGAAGGAGTACCGAATTGATCTCAGAGATGAGAGCCCCCTCGCGCCTTAGCTACGGCCGTATCCCGAACCTCGTCGAGCTCAAAGACCTCATCGCCACCCAGCTCGAGTCGTTCCAGTGGTTCAAGACCGATGGCCTGCGCGAGCTGTTCGACGAAATCAACCCCATCACCGACTACACGGGCAAGAACTTCGAGCTGAAGTTCCTGGACTACGAGTTCGGGCAGCCCAAGTTCTCGGTCGAAGAGTGCCGCAACCGCGACATGACCTACGCCGCGCCGCTGCGGATCCGGACCCGTCTGACCATCAAGGAGACGGGTGAGATCAAGGAGTCCGAGGTCTACATGGGCGACTTCGCCATGATGACCGACGAGGGCACCTTCATCGTCAACGGCACCGAGCGCGTCGTCGTGTCGCAGCTCGTGCGCTCGCCGGGTGTCTACTTCACCGCCGCCGAGGACCCCAACACCGGTCGCAAGCTTTTTGGCGCCAAGCTCATCCCCAACCGCGGCGCGTGGCTGGAGATCGAGACCTCGGCCAAGGACCTGCTGACGGTCAAGATCGACCGCAAGCGCAAGGTCCCCGTGACAGTGCTCCTGAAGGCCCTCGAGCTGCCGCAGCTGAAGGGCACCGAAAACGACCGCGAGGCTCAGAAGCGCGCGCTGCTGGAGATGTTCGGTGACGTCGACAACAACCCCGAGCACCACTACATGGAGTCGACTCTGGACAAGGACACCACGTCCAAGACCGAGGACGCCCTGCTCGAGCTGTACCGGCGTGTCCGCCCTGGCGACCCGCCGTCGGTCGACAACGCCCGCAACCTGCTGCAGTCCCTGTTCTTCAACCCGCGCCGGTTCGACCTCGGCCGCGTCGGCCGCTACAAGGTCGACAAGCGGCTCGGCCGCGACGAGGAGGACATCCTCGAGCGTGTCCGGCAGCGCGAGCTGCGGATCCTGGAGAAGGGCGACTTCATCGCCTTCCTCCGCAAGCTGATCGAGCTCAACAACTCGCCGCGCGAGAAGCAGATCCCGGACGACATCGACCACCTCGGCAACCGCCGCGTCCGCGCGGTGGGCGAGCTGCTGCAGAACCAGTTCCGCATGGGCCTCATCCGGATGGAGCGAATCATCAAGGAGCGCATGACGATCAGCGACCCGCACACGGTCACGTCCGCGTCCCTGATCAACGCGCGTCCGGTGGTGGCCGCGATCAAGGAGTTCTTCGGTTCGAGCCAGCTGTCGCAGTTCATGGACCAGCACAACCCACTGTCCGAGCTGACGCACAAGCGGCGCCTGTCGGCCCTGGGTCCCGGTGGGCTCTCGCGCGAGCGCGCCGGCTTCGACGTCCGTGACGTCCACCACAGTCACTACGGCCGCATCTGCCCGATCGAGACCCCGGAAGGTCCGAACATCGGCTTGATCGGCAACCTCGCGACCTACGCCAAGGTCAACGAGTTCGGGTTCATCGAGACCCCGTTCCGCCGCGTCTACAACCGGGTGGCGCTGAACGAGGACATCGCGCCCAAGCTCGAAGGCCGCGTGCTGCGGCGCGCCGCGATGGACGCGAAGGGCCACGAGGTGATGGCGGCCCACGAGACGCTCGACCTCAAAGCGGTGCAGAAGCTGATCAAGGCGCACGTCGCGTCGATCGACATCGTGCCCTGGGTCTCGACTGAGGTCGAGTATCTCTCCGCCGACGAGGAGGACATGTTCGGAATCGCGCAGGCGAATGCAGCCCTCACGTCGGAGAGCACGTTCGTCGACCAGCGAGTGCCCGCCCGGGCGCGCGGCGACTTCAAGATCGAAGAGATCCAGAACATCCAGTACATGGACGTCTCGCCCAAGCAGATCGTCTCGGTGGCGACGGCTATGATCCCGTTCCTCGAGCACGACGACGCGGGCCGCGCCCTCATGGGCGCGAACATGCAGCGACAGGCCGTGCCCCTGCTCGTCACCGACGCGCCGCTCGTGGGCACGGGTGTCGAGTACTACGCGGCCAAGGATTCGGGCGAGATGATCGTCGCCGACGTGGCCGGCACGGTCACCGACATCGCAAATCCGAAAGAGCTGAAGGCGGTCCACGCGACGCCCGTCTTTGAGATCGTGGTCAAGCCGGACGGCGGCGGTCCCGACCGCCACTATCCACTGCAGAAGTTCGCACGCTCCAACCAGGGCACCTGTCTGAACCACCGCGCGGTGGTCAAGCCCGGCCAGCACGTGGAGAAGGGCGACATCCTCGCCGATGGCCCCGCCATCGACCAGGGTGAGATGGCTCTCGGGCGCAACGTGCTCGTCGCCTTCATGCCCTGGGAGGGATACAACTTCGAGGACGCGATCCTGCTTTCGGAGCGCGTCGTCAAGGAGGACCTGTACACCTCGATCCACATCGAGGAGTACGAGTCCGAGGCCCGCGAGACCAAGCTCGGCCCGGAAGAGATCACCCGCGACATCCCCAACGTCGCGGACGACGCGCTTCGCAATCTCGACGAGCGCGGCATCGTCTACATCGGCGCCGAGGTCCAGCAGGGCGACATCCTGGTGGGCAAGATCACGCCGAAGGGCGAGACCGAGCTATCGGCGGAGGAGCGCCTGCTGCGCGCGATCTTCGGTGAGAAGGCGCGCGAGGTGCGCGACTCGAGCCTACGAGTGCCGCACGGCGAGCGCGGAATCGTGGTCGACGTCAAGGTCTTCTCGCGCGAGAACAAAGACGAGCTCGGCCCCGGCATCAACGAGATGGTCCGGGTCTACATCGCCCAGAAGCGAAAGATCTCGGCGGGCGACAAGATGGCCGGGCGCCACGGAAACAAGGGCGTCGTCGCCCGGATCATGCCGTCGGAGGACATGCCATACATGCCGGACGGCACACCCGTCGACATTGTGCTCAACCCGCTGGGCGTGCCGAGCCGGATGAACCTCGGCCAGGTGCTCGAGACGCACCTCGGATGGGTCGCCAGCACGCTAGGCATCAAGATCGCGACCCCGGTGTTCGACGGGGCCCCGATGCAGACCATCGTCGCCGAGCTCGAGAAGGCCGGCTTGCCGGTGGATGGCAAGGTCCGGCTGCGCGACGGGCGCACGGGCGAGGAGTTCGACGAGCCGGTGACCGTCGGCCAGATCTACATGCTCAAGCTGGCGCACCTGGTCGAGGACAAGATCCACGCCCGCTCCACCGGTCCGTACAGCCTGGTCACCCAGCAGCCGCTGGGCGGCAAGGCGCAGTTCGGCGGCCAGCGGTTCGGCGAGATGGAGGTGTGGGCGCTCGAGGCGTACGGCGCCGCGCATGTCCTGCAGGAGATCCTGACCGTCAAATCCGACGACATCGTGGGCCGCGTCAAGGCCTACGAGGCAATCGTCAAGGGCGACAACACGCTCGAGGCCGGCATCCCGGAGTCGTTCCGCGTCCTGGTCAAGGAGCTGGAGGGCCTTGCGCTCGGGGTTGAGATCCTGAGCGAGGACGAGCGCCAGATCGTACTCAGCGAAGAGGACATTCCCGAGATCCCGCTGGATCTCGGCATCAGTCTCGAGCGCGAAGAGCTTGGGGAGGATTCCGCCGAATGAGGCCGGGATTCAAACCAGATGGAGTCCTCGCGAAATCGCGAATGTCGCGAGGTTCGGCCGGATAGACATATAGATCCGAATAGATACATAGATAAGGAAGAAGAGGAAAAAGGTTGCTGAAGCTAGAAAACTTTGACGCGCTGAAGCTGTCGTTGGCGTCGCCCGACACGATCATGTCCTGGTCGCATGGCGAGGTCACGAAGCCTGAGACGATCAACTACCGCACGCTCCGCCCGGAGCGCGACGGACTTTTCTGCGAGCGCATTTTCGGTCCCACCCGGGACTGGGAATGCCACTGCGGAAAGTACAAGCGCTACCGCTACAAGGGCATCATCTGCGACAAGTGCGGCGTCGAGGTCACGCGGTCCAAGGTGCGCCGCGAGCGCATGGGCCACATCAAGCTCGCGTCGCCGGTCAGCCACGTCTGGTACTTCAAGGGCATCCCGAGCCGCATGGGTTTGCTGCTCGACATGTCGCCGCGCAACCTCGAGAAGATCCTCTACTTCGCGAACTACATCGTCACCGACGTCCACGAAGAAGTTCGCCAGGACATGCTCGCCGTCCTCAACATGGACAAAGACGAGCGGGCGGTCCGCCTGCGTGCTGACATCGACGCCAAGGCGCGCGAGCTTCGCCAGGAGCATGAGGCCAAGACCAAGAAGCTGAAGGCCGAAGTCGACGCGGAGGTCGCCCGGCTCGAGGAAGAGCTGCAGGAGTCGGTCGACGCGCTGACGACACAGGGCAAGAAGGCCACCGAGCACATCAAGGCCGGCATCGGCACCAAGTCGCGCCGGACGATGACGGTCGGCGTCGACGGCGACGAGGAGGCGGTCATCGACAAGGGCGACCTGATGTCGCGCGATATGTCGAAGGGCGTGCTGGCGAAGGTCCAGGAGAAGGTCGAGAAGCTAGAGGCCAACACCAAGGCCGCGCAGAAGCGCGCCAAGGAGCGGCTTGATACCGACAAGAAGGCACTCGAGGCTTCGATCGACGCCGCGACCAAGACCGAGCGCGAGGGGATCCAGGGCCAGCTCGAGGCGCTGCAGCAGGAGATCGAGGCCACCCGTACCGACCTCGAAGCCCTGCACGCCAAGCAGATCCTGACCGACACCCAGTACCGCGATTTCCAGGAGCGGTTCGGCCGCGCCTTCCGCGCCGGCATCGGCGCCGAGGCGGTGCGCGACCTGCTCTCGCGTATCGAGCTGACCTCTGAGATGTACCGCCTGCGCGAAGAGTCCCGCTCCTCGAGCGGCCAGCGCAAGCAGAAGGCGATCAAGCGCCTGAAGGTCGTCGAGGACTTCCGCAAGTCGAACGCCAGCCCGACGTGGATGGTGCTCGAGGTGCTGCCGGTCATCCCGCCCGAGCTGCGCCCGATGGTCCAGCTCGACGGTGGCCGCTTCGCCACCTCCGACCTGAACGACCTCTACCGCCGCGTGATCAACCGCAACAACCGCCTGAAGAGGCTGCTCGAACTCGGCGCGCCCGAGATCATCGTGCGCAACGAGAAGCGGATGCTCCAGGAGGCGGTCGACGCGCTGATCGACAACGGCCGCCGCGGCCGCGCCATCACCGGCACCGGCAACCGCAAGCTGAAGTCGCTCTCCGACATGCTCAAGGGCAAGCAGGGCCGGTTCCGCCAGAACCTGCTCGGCAAGCGCGTGGACTACTCGGGTCGCTCCGTGATCGTGGTCGGACCCGAGCTGAAGCTCCACGAGTGCGGCCTGCCCAAGAAGATGGCGCTCGAGCTCTTCAAGCCATTCGTCATGCGCGAGCTCGTGAACAAGGGCTACACCACCAACATCAAGTCGGCCAAGCGAATGGTCGAGCGCAGCCGGACCGAGGTCTGGGACGTCCTCGACGAGGTCATCCGCGACCACCCGGTGCTGCTCAACCGCGCCCCGACCCTGCACCGCCTCGGCATCCAGGCGTTCATGCCCGTGCTGGTCGAAGGCTCGGCGATCCAGATCCACCCCCTGGTCTGCGCCGCTTTCAACGCCGACTTCGACGGCGACCAGATGGCCGTGCACGTGCCCCTATTCAGCGGCGCGATCGCCGAAGCCAAGAACCTGATGATGTCGTCGCAGAACATCCTGTCCGCGGCCGACGGCCACCCGGTGGTGGCGCCGACCCAGGACGTGGTGCTCGGCTGCTACTGGCTCACCGCAACGCGCGGCGAGCAGCCGTCCGACACCTCCAAGCTGCGGGTGTTCAGCTCGCAGAACGAGGTCTTGCTGGCGCTCGAGGCCAAGGTGGTCAAGCTCCAGGAATGGGTCCGAGTGAAGATCGGCGACGCGCTGATCGTCACCACT
>VBDR01000046.1 GCA_005882135.1 Chloroflexota bacterium | reverse complement strand
GCGAAGGTGCTGGCCATCGTCGGCGCGGGCGTCCAGGGACACGCCCATCTCGAGATCATGCCCCGGGTGCGCGACTTCGAGGAGATCAGGGTCGCCTCCCGGACGCCAGACAGCGCGCGGCGGCTGGCCGCGCTCGATCCCAGGGCTCACGCGGTCGAGAGCTTCGAGGACGCGGTCCGGGGCGCCGACGTCATCGCCCTCTGCACCCATTCGGGCGCGCCGGTGATCCGGCGCGAGTGGGTCTCTCCGGGCACCCACGTCTCCTCGGTCGGATTCGCGCCTCCCGCCGGCGAGCTCGATCGCGCCCTGGCCGAGGCAGGAGGACTCTACGTGGAGTCGCGCGCGGCCGCGTTCCTACCTCCCCCTGCCGGCTGCGCGGAGCTCACGGGGATGGACCCAGACAGGGCGACCGAGATGGGAGAGATGCTGCTCGGCACGAGGCCGGGCAGGCGATCACGTGATGAAGTCACCGTCTACAAGTCGATGGGCCACGCAGTCGAGGACCTCGCGGCTGCGAGCCTCGTCTACCGCGCAGCGGTGGCGAAGGGAGCGGGGTCGACCGTCGAGCTCTGAACATCAGCTCTGCATGGTTCGGCGCACGGCGACGAGCACGCGATCCAGCGACGGCAGGTAGTAGTCCTCGAGCGAGGCGGCCGGAAAGGGCACGTCGAAAGCTCCG
Organism: Chloroflexota bacterium; assembly: GCA_005882135.1. GTDB lineage: Bacteria > Chloroflexota > Dormibacteria > Dormibacterales > Dormibacteraceae > 40CM-4-65-16. The sequence continues at coordinate 32,634 of VBDR01000046.1, read as the reverse complement.
ACGCGAGCGACCGGCGCGTCCAGGTCGTAGAAGACCTCCTCCATCAGGGTCGCGGAGATCTCGGCTCCGAACCCCGCGGACAGCGGCGCCTCGTGGACGATCACGCAGCGTCCGGTCTTCACCACCTGCGCGCAGAGCGTCTCCACGTCGAGCGGAACCAGGGTGCGGAGGTCGAGCACGGTGGCCGACACGCCCTCATCCGCCAGCTTGCCGGCCGCGCGCAGGCACAGCTCGACGGCTGCGCTCCAGGCCACGAGCGTGACGTCTTTTCCCTCACGCGCGACCGCCGCCTTGCCAAACGCCACCGTGTAGGACCCGTCCGGAACCTCTGCTCGGCCGGCTCGATAAAGGCGATCCGGCTCGCAGTAGAGCACCGGGTCAGGGTCTCGAATCGCTTCGATCAGCAGGCCCTTGGCGTCATAGGGGTTGGAGGGCATCACGATCTTGATTCCCGGCGACTGCACGAACTGTGCTTCAACGGCGTCGGAGTGGAACTCGGGGCTGCGGATGCCACCCCCGAAGGGCGCTCGGACGGTGACCTGACAGTGGTACCGGCCGCGCGAGCGTTGACGGTACTTGCCCAGCTGAGGTCCCAGCTGGTGGAACCCCTGGGCCGTGAAGCCGAGAAACTGGATCTCGGCCACCGGCACCATGCCGGCCAAGGCCAGGCCGAGCGAGGCGCCGATGATGCTGGCCTCCGCCAGCGGCGTGTCGACGACCCGGTCGGTCCCGAAGCGTTCCACCAGTCCGCTCGTGGTTCGGAAGACACCGCCGAGCTTGCCCACGTCGAGGCCGAGGACCATGACTCGCGGATCGCTCTCCATCTCGTCGGCAAGAGCGTTGTTGATGGCCTCGACGACGTTTCGCTCCGGCATTTCAGACTCCGCTCCGGTCGACCAGCTCGGCCCGCTGCCGGAGCACGCGCGGAGGCGGATCACCGTACACGTTGGCGAACACGTCCTCCGGGCGAGGCGCCGCTGCGCCGGCCGCGTGCTTGAGCGCGTGCTCGTTTTCCTCGCGGAGCTCCTCCGTCAAGGCCGTCTCGCGCTTGCCGTCCCATAGACCGAGCCCCGCAAGATATTTCTGGACGCGTTCGATCGGATCGCGCGTGCGCGCCTCCTCGAACTCCTTCGGGTCCTGGTAACGCGAAGGGTTGTCGGTGGTGTTGTGGAAGCTCATGCGGTACGTGACTGCTTCGATGAGGCTCGGACCGCCGCCGTTCCTCGCCCGCTCCACCGCGTCGCAGGCGGCATCGTAGACCGCCATCACGTCGTTGCCGTCGACCTCGACGCCTTCGAATCCGTAACCAGCGGCGCGCAGCGCAAAGCTCTGTGTCGCCGACTGCACGCGCCGCGAGGTCGAGATCGCCCACTGATTGTTCTGGAGAAAAAAGACGATCGGCGCGTGAACGACGCCGGCCAGGTTGAGGGCTTCGTGGAAGTCACCTTCGGACGAGCCGCCCTCGCCGACGTAAGCGATCACCACCGAGTCTTCGCCCCGAAGGCGAAGTCCCCACGCCAGGCCAGTGGCCTGCGGCAGCTGCGCGGCGATCGAAACCTGCGTCGGCAGCACCTTCACACCGTCAGGGATTCGCGCGGGAGCGATCTTGCCCAGGTACTGGGCCGAGATGACCTCCAGCGGCAGGCCATGGTGGACGGTCGCCATCAGCTCGCGGTACTGGGGCACCATCCAGTCCCGGCTCGGATCGACGGCCATCGCCGAGCCGATGATCGAAGCCTCCTGGCCCGTTCCAGGCGAGAAAACGCCGAACTGGCCCTGGCGCTGCAGCGCGATCACGCGCTGGTCGTAGAGGCGCGATTTCATCATCCAGCGCAGGGCTTCGAGCAGGAACTCCTCCTCCATGCGCGACTTCGCCCCGGCGGCGATGGTGCCGTCGGGCAGCAGCACCGAGCGCCGACCCTGCACCGGCCTATTCTTGCTCAGGACCGCTCGACCGCGGCGGATGTCGCAATCAGGCCTGCGCCCGAAGCGCCTGCGCGGCGCGCTCTCCGCTGAGGGCTGCGCCCTCCATGTTGGAGGCCCAGCTGTAGTCACCGCAGAAATGGATTCCACCGACAGGCTCGGCCAGCTGGTCGAAGGTTTTCATCCGGCCGACGCTGTAGAGGGGCATGCCGTGGGGCCAGCGCTGAACCTCCACCCTGACGACCCGCTCACGGTACTCCGGGCGCTGGCGGAACAGCTCGCGAAGCGTGCCTGTCTTGATCGTGTGGTCCGGGTCATCCCACACCACGCGCGAGGTCGGGTCTCCGACGATGTTGTGAAAGCAACCGCCGCGCTCGTCGAAATCTCCAGGCGTCTTGATGATGAACGCATCGAGGTTGTACGCAACGTCGGCTCGCGCTGCGGTGAGCGGATATCGGCTCGGCGGCGCATCCTTGGGACTCACGACGATGTTCGTGGTCATGAAGCGGCCGTAGCGCACCGCCCGCAGGGCTGCGCTTTTCCATCCCGGAAGGTCGACGATGACGTCGGCGGCCACCGGCGCCGGCAGGGCGGAGACCACCAGGCGAGCCAAGACCCGTCGCGTCCCGCCATCCTCCTCGACCTCGATCGCATAGCCGCCGTCTGTTGGACGGACTGACACGACACGGGACCTCAGGGAGACGCGCCCTCCGATCCCGCGGGCGAGCGCCTTGGTGAACTCGTTCGTACCGCCGTCAAAGACGCAATCGCCCCGGTCGTGCCGCGGCACCGGCTGGTCGCTCCACGGTGTGCTGCGCTGGTCTCCCCATAGCCACAGCGCGCCGTAGAGCGAGATCTCGACCGACGAACCCGAGTTCATGATCTGGCACCAGCGGTCGAAGAAGCGATGCGCGTCGGGCGAAACCTCCCCCAGCCACTGATCGAAGGCCAGGTCGTCCAGCTCGGGGAGAGTCGGGGGCCGGCGATCCATCTGCTCGGCCGTGATGCGTTCGATGCAGCTTTCGATTTCCGACCGGGAGTCGGGATCGCGCGGATACAGACCGCGCCAGTACTCCTCCAGGTTGTCGTCGCGAAGAAGCCGGGCGCCAACCTTGTCGGCCAGCTCGACGACTTTGACCCGGTCCGTCGACACGTACTGCGCGCCCGTATTCAGCCAGATGCCGTCGCTCTGCTGCAGCGACCTGGTCCTGCCACCGATATGGTCGGCGGAGTCAAAAACCTCGAGGTCGAGGTCGCGCAGGAGGTAGGCCGCGGTCAGGCCGGCGACTCCTCCCCCCAGCACCGCGACGTCACGCCGCTCCAATCGCCTTCCTCCGTGTGCGACTTGCGCAGTCGCGAAACCACCTCGATTCAGTCGCAGAGGGCACCTGTACGATACCGAGAACCGAGGCTGCACCAAAAGCCGAGGGGAAGCACGCAGCCGTCGGACCTGTCCAATCAGGAGGTGGTGCTGGGGATGGGGGTGTTCCTCCAGTACACGGTCATCGGTCTCACAGTGGGATCGTTTTACGCCCTTGTGGCCCTCGGGTACACGATCGTCTACGGGATCATCCGCCTCATCAACTTCGCCCAGGGAGATCTCTCGATGGTGGGCGCGTTTCTAGGCTGGACCCTGCTCGTGTCTTTCGGGTTCGAGCACCTTCCCATCTACCTGGCGCTCGTCATCGCCTTCGTCGTCCCGATGATCGGCACCGCGGTGGTGAACCTCGGGATCCTCCAGTTCGCGTACAAGCCACTGCTCCGGCGATCGCTGCTGGCGATCCTGATCACCGCACTCGGTATGTCCCTACTTCTTCAGAACGCGGCCGAGCTCATATGGGGTGCGGCGATCGAGGCCTATCCGCCGAACCTGCTTCCGCTGAGCGGCTTCTTCGTGGGTCCGGTTCACGTCACCTACGTCCAGATCGCCCTGGTCACGGCGAGCCTTCTCCTGATGGGCGGGCTCGTCGCTTTCGTCCAGGGCACGACGATGGGCACCGCGATGAGAGCCCTGGCGGTCGATCATGACGCGGCCAGGCTGATGGGGATCGACGTGGATGCGGTCATCCGCATCGCGTTCGTGCTCGGCGCGATGCTCGCCGCCGCGTCGGGTGTGATGCTCGGCATCTACTACGTCCAGATCCACTTCACCATGGGCTTCCTGCTCGGGCTTCGAGCCTTCACGGCCGCGGTGCTGGGTGGAATCGGCAACATCCCGGGGGCAATGGTGGGCGGCCTGTTGATCGGTCTGCTGGAGGCCTACACCACCGGGTATCTCTCGGGCACGTGGGAAGACGTGGTCGTGTTCGGCGTCCTGATCACGGTACTGATCGTCAAGCCCACCGGCCTGTTCGGTGAGCGAGTGGCGGAACGGATGTGATCGCCCAGCTCGCAGAGCGCCCGGTGGGGCGCGCCTACGCGACCGTGCGTGACCGCTTGGGCAGGACGCCGTACTGGTCGCGAGTCATCGTCGTCCTGGTAGCTATCGGCGCCGCGGTGATCTCCTGGGGCGACGACTACGTCACGGCGGTCGCGGTCTCGGTGGCGACCTACGCCATGCTCGGGCTCGGCCTGAACATCGTGGTCGGATACGCCGGCCTGCTCGACCTCGGCTATGCCGCCTTCTTCGCGATCGGCGCCTACACGAGCGCCCTGCTCATGACCCAGGCCCACTGGAACTTCTTCACCACGTTGCCGTTTGCGGTGCTCTTCACCGGTACGGCGGGAGCGATCCTCGGCTATCCCACCCTGCGGCTCCGCAGCGACTACCTCGCCATCGTGACCCTCGGTTTCGGCGAGATGACGCGCATCACGTTCAACAACTGGGAATTCGCAGGCGGACCGAACGGCGTTCTCGGCATCCCCTGGCCCAACTTTTTCGGATACGAGTTCAACACACAGGGCGACTTCTTCATCGTCGGCCTCTTCCTGCTTGCCATCGCGATGATCTTCGCCGAGCACCTCGACCACTCCAGGCTCGGCCGGGGATGGGTGGCGATCAAAGACGACGAGTTCGCCGCAGAATCCGTCGGTGTTCCGTCTCTGCGCCTCAAGCTCTTCGCCTACGTGATGGGCGGCATGTGGGGCGGCCTCGCGGGCGCCTTTTTCGCGACCCGTATCGGAGCCATCGATCCTACGAGCTTCACCTTCCAGCTCTCGGTTCTGATCCTGATCGTGATCGTCCTCGGCGGCACCGGCAGCCTTCCCGGGGTGCTTTTGGGCGCGCTGGTCGTCGTCGCGCTGCCCGAGGTGCTGCGCGAACTGTCCGACGTGCGGCTGCTCGTCTTCGCAATTCTGCTGGTCGGGATGATGCTGCTGCGGCCCCAGGGCCTGTGGCCGCGCATCAGGCGCAAGCCGAAACCGTTCTACGGCCTGGAGGAGGAGGAGGCGGAAGACACCGCCGCCAGGATCCTGCGCGAGCACCAGGTCCAGATGGAGGCGAGAGACCGCCGGCACGCGGCCGCCGGCCACAAGGTGCCGAGCGTCGGCGAGACGCTGCTTCAGGTGGAGGGGGTGGTCCAGCAGTTCGGCGGCTTGCGCGCGGTCGACAACGTTTCCTTCAACGTGCGGCGCGGCGAGATCTTCAGCATCATCGGTCCCAACGGCGGCGGCAAGACCACCCTCTTCAACTGCATCACTGGTGTCCAACGACCGAAGCGAGGCCAGGTCCTGTTCGACGGCCGGCCGGTAGTGGGACTGCGTCCCCACGTCATCGTGGCGCGTGGTATCGGTCGCACCTTCCAGGGGATTCGCCTGTTCAAGAACATGGCTGTATTCGAGAACGTGATGGTCGGGCTCTACCCGCGACACCGGACGATGACGTGGCAGGCAATGCTGCACACTCCGGGCGAGCGGAAGGACGAGCTCCGCACGCTGCAGGAATCGCGACGCTGGCTGAGCTTCGTCGGGCTCGAATCGGTGGCCGGCCGGCTGGCGACCGAGCTCTCCTACGCCGACCAGCGACGCGTCGAGATCGCGCGCGCGCTGGCCGCGCACCCGCACCTTGTGCTCTTCGACGAGCCCGCCGCGGGCATGAACCCGACCGAAAAGCTGGAGCTGGTGGCCATCATCCGCAAGATTCGCGACCTCGGCATCACGGTCATCCTGATCGACCACGACATGTCGCTGGTGATGCGAGTCTCGGACCGCATCGCGGTGCTCGACCACGGCATTCTCATCGCGCTCGGCAAGCCCGCTGAGATCCAGAACAACCCGGCCGTCATCGAGGCCTACCTGGGGCGAGAAGACGACGACATGGGCACCTTGACCGCACAGGAAGCCTGAGGAGGTCATGGCTCTCCTCGAGGTCCATGACCTCCACGTCTACTACGGCAACATCGAAGCGCTCAAAGGCGTCTCCATGCACGCCGAGCCCGGGCAGATCGTGGCCATCCTGGGTGGCAATGGGGCCGGCAAGACGACGACGCTTCGCACGATCTCGGGCCTGCTGCGCCCACGGGGCGGATCGATCACGTGCGCCGGCAAGAGCCTGGTCGGGATCGAAGCTCACGTCATCGTGGGCATGGGCGTCAGCCACGTCCCGGAGGGCAGGCGAATCTTCAACATCCTCACCGTGGAAGAGAACCTCGCGCTCGGCGGCTACCTCATCCGCTCTCAACATCAGCTCATCAAGGAGAGGAAAGCCGCGGTGTTCGACCTCTTTCCCAGGCTGGCCGAAAGGCGTATGCAGCTGGCGGGGACGCTGTCGGGAGGCGAGCAGCAGATGCTTGCCATCGGCAGGGCGCTGATGTCCGACCCCAAGGTGCTCATGCTCGACGAACCATCGCTCGGGCTGGCGCCGATGCTGGCGAGGAGCGTCCTCAAGACGGTGCGCGAGATAGCCAAACGAGGCGCTGCCGTGCTCCTGGTCGAGCAGAACGCGCGCCAGGCGCTCGCCATCGCGGACCACGCCTATGTCATCGAGGTTGGGCAGATCGTCCTCGAGGGCGGGGCCGCGGTGCTGGCAAAGGACGAGAGGGTGCAGAAGGCCTACCTCGGAGGCTTCGAGTCGGTCGCAGGCGCCTGAAGGCAAAGAAAAAAGGTGGGGCGCGCCGAGCAGCCCCACCTTTGGTTCAGGTCTGAATCTCTAAGAGGACGCCACCCAGGTACCGCTCTTGCGGATTGCGATCGGCTGGAACTGCGGAGGGCTCCCCACCGCGTGCACGCCGAGGAACTGGGGTGCCGGGCGGTCGCCCTTGGCGTCGAACGCGATGTTGCCGGTGATTCCGTCGGCGATCGAGACGGCGTGGATGGCAGCGTTGAGACTCTTGGCGTCGGTCTTGCCCCCGTTGGCCTTCAAGGCCGCCGCGAGCGCCATCATCCCGTCGTACTCGTATGAGGAGTAGTCGCCTGGATCCTGTCCGTATTTCGCCTTGTACGCGCTCGTGAACTTGTCGTTCTTGGCGTTGTGGATGAACTGGGTGGTGGGCAGGGTGTTGATGGTGATGCCGGCGTTGGTCACGGCTGTACCGGCGACCTTGATCACGCTCGGGTCTGCGCAAGCGGAGTCGCCGTTCAGCTTGTACGACGGAGACAGCGCCACGTACTCCTTGGCAAGCAGCCCGAACTCCGGGTAGTAGCCGGTGTAGAAGAGGACGTCGGGATGGCCAGTGCTGACCTTGACCAGGGCCGCCGTGTAGTCCTTCTGGCCAGGCGTGATCGCGTCGAAGTAGGTGACGGTCATCCCGGCCGCCTGTGCCGACTGCTTGGCGGAGTCCGCCACGCCCTTGGCGTAGGTGGTGTTGTCATGCATGATGGCGATCTTGCTGGCCTTCAGCCATTGCTGCATGAAGCTCACATCCGCGGGCGCTTCGGCATCGTCGCGGCTGACCATCCGGAAGACGTTGTCGTAACCCTGATCGGTGAATTTCGGGTTGCTCGACGCCGCCGTGATGAATGGCAGGTCGCCGTTGCGGTGCAGAGTGTCGCTCTCCGGGATCGATGCGCCGGAGCAATAGCCGCCGACGATCGCGATGATCTTTTGGGTCAGCAGCTTCTGGGCGGCCTGGACACCCTGCTGTGCGTCGCATGCGTCGTCGGCGTTAAACGCCTTGAGCTGCCGGCCGTTGACGCCGCCTGCGGTGTTGATGTCCGCGATCGCGAGCTCGCCAGCATTCCGGATCGCGATGCCGGGGTCGGCGTAAGGACCGGTGAAAGGACCCGTGATTCCGACATTGATCGGACCAGCGTTGCTTGCGTTGTTGCTGCTGCTGCCGCAGGCAGCGATCAACAGCGCGCCGCAGGCGGCCAGGCTGGCTGCCACAAATCGCCGTTTGAACATTGTGCCTCCCTATCCCTTCGTTGTCGCCCACCGTCATCTTCCCGTCGCGTCGGGGCGAGAGTGCGCCGGCGGCAAGCCACTACTCCTTGGAACTGGGCCCAGTATCGGTACCCCGTATCCGAGTGTCAAGGTCGGAGCGGGCTAGACTCTGGGCTTGGCCACGGGGCACCGGCGAGCGGAGGGTTGTCATGACTTCTGAACCGGAACCGAGGCTCCGCGTGGTCTGGACCGATCCCGTGACGGGACGGAAGGGCTACGCCGTCATCGACCGAATGGTCAACGGCCTGGCAGGAGGCGGGACGCGGATGCGTTCCGGTGTGACGATCGAAGAGGTCGAGCGCCTGGCCCGCACCATGTCCTACAAGAATGGCGCGTTCAACCTACCGGGTGGCGGCGCCAAGGGCGGCGTCGACATCGATCCGCACGACCCGGAGGCCCGCGGGTTGCTCTCGCGGTACGTGCGTGCCATGCGGCCCCTCTATCGCAACGGTTGGGGCACGGCCGAAGACCTCGGGATCAGCCAGGAGCTGCTGAACGAGGTATTCGCCGAGCAGGGCGTCGGCATGACCGTGCAGGCGATGCTCGACCGCTCGGGAGACCCGGAGGCCGCGGGCCGGCGAGTCAGCCAGGGCCTTGCCGTCAACGTCGAGGGCATCGGGCTCGCCGACTGCATCGGCGGATACGGCGTGGCCGAAGCCTCTGCCGCGGCCGCCGAGTACAAAGGATGGGACATCTCGAAGCTCCGCGCAGTCGTGCAGGGCTTCGGCTCGATGGGCGGCTCGAGCGCCAGGTATCTGGCCAGGCTCGGGGCCAGGATCGTCGGCGTCGTCGATGTCAACGGCGCGGTGACAAACCCCGACGGTCTCGACGTTGAGCTGCTGCTCAGGTCGCGCACCACGCTGGGCGAGATCGACCGCTCCGCGCTGCGGCCGGGCGACCTTGAGCTGCCGAGGGAACGCTGGCTCGAGATCGACGCCGACATTGTCGTGCCGGCCGCGGTCGCGGACGCCATCACGGCCGAGAACTCGGCCGCGATCAAAGCGCGCATGGTCGTGGAGGCGGCAAACATCCCGACCACAGACGACGCGCAGCGCCTTCTCCACCAGCGCGGGGTCGTTGTTATCCCCGACTACGTCGCCAACGGCGGCGCGAACGCGTGGTGGTGGTGGACCCTTCTCGGGGTGATCGAGGCGGACGCCGAGCAATCCTTCGCACACGTCTCGAAGGTGATGCGCGAGACGGTCAGGCGAATGCTCGAGCTGGCCGACGCCAGGCGCATGACGCCACGCGACGCGGCGAACGAGCTGTCGATGGAAAACCTCGATCGGCTGGCCGGCCGCCTGGGTGAGGACGCGTCCGAGACGCCGCTGGAGCCCGTGCGCGCCTAGCCCGGGGCCGGCTTCCTGTCCCAGTCAAAGGGCCAGAGGACGAAAAATCCGACCGTGCCCGCGCGGCCGCGGTATGTCACTTTGGCGCCCTTCGGGATGAGGATCGCCTCGCCCGCGTGCGCTTTCGCGCTCGTTGAGCTGCCGACCACCTCCAGCTCACCTTTCTGCACAAAAAGGACCTCGTCGTACTTCAAAGTCCAGTCGGCAAACTCCGCTTCGGTCTCAAAACGCATGTAACCGCCGCCGAGCTGCGTCGTGGCGGCGTGCGTGATCGCTCGCGCCAGCTGTAAGCCGGGAACCAGCTCCGAGTAAGGAATGTCGCCCTCGGTCAGCAGCTTCACTCGCCCATCTTCAGCCACGGCACCCTCCGTTGATTTCCCAGCGTTGCCGGCACAATACTTGCCGCGCCTAGAATGGCGGCTTGGATCCGCGCGCGGCCGACCTCCTCGCCCGTCCGATCATCGGGCAACTCGCCTTCTTCGGCCTCGACGGTTATCCCCGCGTGATCCCGGTCTGGTTCGAATACCAGGCCGGCGAGGTGCTGATCGCCAGCCAACCTGCCACATATAAAGGACGCGCCCTCTCGAGGGACGGCAGGGCCGCGCTTACCGTTTCGACCGTCGACAGACCCTACCTGATCGCCAGCGCCGTCGGCGACGCCACTGTCGAACTGCTGGCGGAATCAGAGCGAATCGAGTTCGTCAGCGCGATCGCGCTCCGCTACCTCGGGCCCGAGGAGGCCCGGCGCTACCTCGAGGGTTGGAGCAAGGGGGGTCACCCCGGGAACGGGGAGCTGATCCGGCTCGCGCCGCGCCAGGTTCGCTTCTCCATCAGCTAGCGCGGCCGGCCAGCCGCGGCCTCGCGCTCACAGAGCCGGGCGGAGTATGTTCGCCACGCGATGAAGATCACCGGCGTTTCGGTGCAGGTGGTCGATGCAGGGGTGACGATGGTCTTCGCCGATCGACTGATCATGAACCTGGCGAACGTCATCGTGCGCGTGCAGACAGATGACGGCATCGAGGGCGTGGCCGGAAGCAGCACGTACCTGGGTGCCCGCGCAGTGGCCGCCGCATTGGCCGAGCTGAGACCCCTGTTGATCGGGGAGGATCCGCTGTACCGCGAGAGGATCTGGCAGCGTCTCAACGAGGTCAGCATCCTGATGGTGCCGCCGCACTCGCTCGCCCTCGTCGACTGCGCGCTATGGGACCTCGCCGGCCGAGCCGCCGGGCTTCCGGTCTACAAGCTGCTCGGGGCGCAGCGCGACGAGCTGCCCGCCTATGCAAGCTCACTCACGTATGCGACGCATGCCGACTTCCAGCGCGAAGTCGAAGCGTGGTTGGAGCACGGATTCAGGGCGATCAAGCTGCACGTCTGGGGCGACCCCGACCGCGACATCGAGCTGTGCACGGCGGTCCGCGCACAGGTGGGACCCGGCATTGCGCTGATGGTCGATGCCGTCGGCTCGTACAGCCTGGTGGACGCGATTCGCGTCGGCCGCCGGCTGGACGAGCTTGGTTACGAGTGGTTCGAGATGCCGCTTCGCGACCAGCACATCCAGGCGTACAAGGCGTTGGCCGACGCGCTGGACATCGCCGTCACGTCAGGCGAGGTCCACACGCGGACGTACCAGGAGGCGGCGAACTATCTGACCTGCGGCGCATGGGACATGGTGCGCATCGACGCTGTGATCAGTGGCGGGATCACAGCGACCAAGAAGACCGCGGCGCTGGCGGAGGCGCTCGGCGTCCGATGCGAGATCCACAGCTTCGGCTACACGCTTACACAGGCCGCGAATCTCCAGGTCATGGGCGCCGTCTCGAACTGCAGGTACTTCGAGTACCCGATGCCGATGGGAGGCTACGGAGCCGGAATGGTGGACGAGATCGAGCTGCGGCCCGACGGCATGGTCAGCGTGCCGTCCAAGCCCGGCCTTGGCGTGGAGGTCGACTGGGAGCGCATGGATGCGATGACGGTGGAACGATTTTGAGGGGGCGCAAGTCTTGAGGATTCTGGTCATCGGCGCCGGGGTCGTCGGGGTCACCAGCGCGTACTACCTCGCGAGAGCAGGCCACCAGGTGACCGTCGTCGACAAGGAGGGTGAAGCGGCGACGCTCGCCAGCGCGGGCAACGCCGGCTTGATCGCGCCTGGCCATTCGTTCGCGTGGGCATCGCCCTCCGCGCCGAAAGAGCTCCTGCGCTCGCTTACGGTCGAGGATACCGCGCTGAGGGTCAACCCTTTCAAGGCGCCGGGCATGGCGGTCTGGGGATTGCGCTTCCTGCGTGAGTGCAACGCAGAACGCGCGGTCAAGAACACGCTCGTCAAGCTGCGGCTCGCCCAATACAGCCAGCGGATGCTCGACCAGATCGCGTCCGACGAGCGGATCGACTACGACGACATCCATGAAGGGATCCTCTACCTCTATCGCGATCCGAAGCGTTTCGAGGCGGGCATCCAGAAGATGAGGCTCGTGCAGGAGCACGGCCAGAAGCAGGATGTCCTCGATGCCGATGGCGTCGTCGAGGCGGAGCCGTTCCTGGCCCCGGTCAAACATAAGCTCGCGGGCGCCATCTACGGGATCACGGATTCGAGCGGCGACAGCGTCATGTTCACCCGCAAGCTCCAGGCGGTCTGCGAGCGGATGGGCACGAAGTTCGTGTTCGGACAGGGCGTCGCGAAGCTGGCGGCCGGTGGCGGCAAGGTGAAGGCCGCGGTGCTCGACGGCGGCGACTCGCTCGATGCCGAGGTGTTCGTGCTCAGCGCGGGAGTCCACAGCCCGAGAATCGCGCGCAGCGTCGGAGTCCGGCTTCCGATTGCGCCGGCCAAGGGCTACAGCGCGACCTTTCCCATCAAGCAAAACGGTGGCCCCCAGATGCGCGTCGGCGCCGTCGACGAGGAGCTGCTTGTGGCGTGGTGCCGGATCGGAGACCGGCTGCGGATGACATCCAGCGCGGAGTTCACCGGCTATGAGACCAGCTATACGGAGCACGACCTCAGGTTGATCCGCAAGCTCGCAGGCGATCTTCTGCCGGACGCGGCCGAATATGACAGGGGTACGTATCGCGCGTGCAACCGGCCGATGACGCCTGACGGCCCCCCCATCCTGGGCCAGGCGGGGCACCACAACCTGTACATCAACAGCGGCCACGGCCACATGGGGTTCACGATGGCGTGCGGGTCGAGCCGGATCGTCGCCGACCTGGTCGACGGCAAGAAGCCGGCGATTCCAGTCGAGGGGCTGACGCTGACCTCTCGACCCTGAGCCGGCTCAGATCCCTTCGAACGCGCCGAAGGCCAGCCAGCCGCCATCGACGACGATCGTTTCGCCGGTGACGAAGGAAGCCTCCGCGCCGGCAAGGTAGACGTAAGCGCCCGCGATCTCGTCGGGTTCGGCCATCCTGCCCTGCGGCGTCCGGCCGGAGATCGCATTGAAATCGATCCGGCCCTCCGCCTCGAGCCGCGCCGTCATCTCGGTGCGGACATAACCCGGCGCGACGGCGTTGACGCGGACGGAGGGCGCCCACTCTGCCGCCATGATCCGCGTCATCATCACCACCGCCGCCTTGCTCGATCCGTACGCAAGCCTGCGAGGGAAAGGCGCGAATGCCTGCACCGAGGCGGTGTTGATGATCACGCCGCCACCGGCGCCGAGCATGGCGCGCGCCGCCTCGCGCGAGCATAGAAAGACTGCCGTCATGTTCAGCTTGATGACGCTGTCCCAGTCCGCCAGGCTCATGCCGAGCGTGTCGCCGGCATGCACGGTGCCGGCGTTGTTGACGAAGATGTCCAGCTTCCCGAAGGCGTTCAAGGACCCTTCCACCAGAGCGGCGGCGCCCGCCTCGGTGGTGACATCCGCGGCGACCCCGACGCTATCGCCGCCCAGCTCTCTGGCCACCCCGGCGGCGGCGACGCCGTCGCGCGAGTTGACGACCACCTTGGCTCCCTCGGCGAGAAAAGCGCTCGCCACCGCGCGGCCGATGCCGCGGGTGGAGCCCGAGATGGCCGCGACCTTTCCCTCGAGCCGGCTGGTCACTCGAGCACGAGCTCACCACCGGTGGTCTCGAGCACGACCCGCTGCACACCGTCCAGGCGGGCCTCGCGCACCTCGTACGAAACAGAATCGCCTAGCAGCATCTCGAGCAGGTCACGGACGCGGCGCGGGTCGCGCGCACCGACAACGACGCGCCGGAGCGCCGCCGAACCATCTCGATGCGACGACCCGGCCTCACCAGGATGGAGCCCGTCGGGAATGCGCCACTCGATGACGAAGGGAACCGCGCTGGGCTCGGGACCTGCCTCGACATCCTGCGTCCGCCACCTGAGGACCTGGCCGTCGGGTCGCTTCCTCGAGCCTTCGACGATCGGCGGAAGGTCCCAGCCGGCTCCCTGAATCCTCGCCCGCACGGCATCGAGGTCCTGGGTCCGGAGCGCCCAGGCGACGAACATCCTCCCTTCCTTCAAGGCGCGCGCGACGCGTCCGCCCAGCCGGCTCGACGCGGCCTCTCCCTGATCGACCACCGCGATCAGCTCGAGGTACTGCAAGCCCAGCGGCACGATGACGTTGGCGGTACCGACCCCGGGATGCCGGCCGCCTGGAATCCCTTTTAGACCGAAACGTTCGTAAAACCTCTGCGCTCCGACCTCGAGGTCGGCGACCGGCAGCAGGACGTGGTCCACCACTGTCGGCGGCTCCAGGCCCTCGACGGATTGCGTGAAGTCAGGCATCAAACCTCATCTCCTCCTGCGTGACGCGCGCGGGCTACCAGCCGCCGTATGCGACCCATCCTCCATCGACGGTGATGTGGCTGCCGGTGATGTAGCTGGCGTCGTCAGACGCGAGAAAGACCGCGACCCGAGCCACTTCGACCGCCTCGCCGAAACGCCCCATGGGCGTGCGCCGCTCGATGTCGACAGCCGTGAACGCGCCCCCGCGCGTCTGGCTCTTGACGCCGAGTCCCGCGCTGATGTAGCCCGGGTCGAGGCATACCACCCGCACGTTGTCCTTCGCCCACTCCGTCCCGAGCACCTTGGTCAGGCCGATCAGCCCGTGCTTGGCGGCCGTGTAGGGAACGCGGCGAGGCAATCCGACCTCGCCGATGATGGAGCCGATCTGGATGATCACGCCGCTTTTCTGCGGGACCATGTAGCGTGCCGCGGCCTGGGCTCCGTAGAAGCAGCCGCTCAGGTTGGTGTCGATGACCCGAGCCCACTCGTCTGGCTCCAGCTCGAGTGCCGGCTTGATCACATTGATGCCGGCATTGTTGACCCAGACGTCGAGGCGGCCGAAGCGTTCGACGGCGGTGGACGCCAGCGCCCGCGCTTGGACCGGGTCGCGGATGTCGGCGGCGAAAGCTGTCGCCTGGAGACCGTCACGTTCCATCGCCGCGGCGGCTGCTCCGGCCCGCTCAGCGTCGCGCGAATTGATGACGACGGACGCGCCTTCGCGCCCGAACTCATAGGCGATCGCCCTCCCGATTCCCCCGCTCGATCCCGTCACCACCGCAACCTTTCCCGGCAGCCGGCGCGAGGGTGGAGTGGGCGCACCGGCGGGTTCAGGCACGCTCATTCCTCACGGAGTCACACGTTAATCTTCCGCATTGTGCGGACGCTCAGGGTGGCGGGCCTCGTGGAGCCGATCAGCCATTTTTCCGATGCGGTGGTCGCCGGCAAAACGCTCTACGTGTCAGGGCTTGTGGCGACGAACGAGCGGGGCGAGATCGTCGGTAAAGGCGATGTCGTCGAGCAGACGCGACAGATCTTCCGCAACCTGCGGCGCATCCTCGACGCGGCCGGAGCCGCCCCGTCGGACGTCGCGAAGGTGACGATCTTCATGCGCGACGTGGCGCAGCGGCCATTGATCAACCCTGTGCGTCAAGAGTTCTTCGGCGAGCATCGCCCCGCCAGCACCCTGGTCGAGGTGAGCCGGCTGGTCCGCGACGAGCTGCTGCTCGAGATCGAGGCGATAGCCCAGCTTCCCGACTAGGAGCCGCGCACCTCTACGATCATCTCGATCTCGACCGAGATTCCCATCGGCAGGGAGCTCATGCCGACCGCAGAGCGGGCGTGCTTGCCGGCGTCCCCGAACCCGGCGACCAAGAGGTCGGAGGCGCCGTTGATGACAATCGATTGTTCGACGAAGTCCGGTCCGCAGTTCACCATCCCGAGGAGCTTGACGATCCGCGTCACGCGATCCAGGTCGCCGATCTCCTGCTTGAGACTGCCGAGGCAGTTGAGAATTACGAGCTCGGCCGCCTTGCGGGCGGTGTCGACGTCGATGTCCTGTCCGACCTTGCCGCGGTAGGCATACTCGCCGTCCTCGCGACGCGGCCCATGGCCCGCGACGAAAACCAGGTTTCCGGTCCTGACTGCGCCGAGGTAGTTGAACTTCGGCGTCCCAGGGTCTGGCACTTTGTGACCGAGCTTCGCGAGGCGCTCTTCAACCTGCGACATGTCTCCCTCCCTTCAACTGCTTGATTGCGACAACACGGCGTGCGGACCCTGGATTCCGGCGCCTGGCCATGGCCCGGGCAATGCGTCTGGAAGCTCGACCCTCTCGACGCGTTGAGCGAAGACTCGCATGCCGCGCGCCTGATAGTTGGCGAGCGCATGCACGGCGTCGAGCGTGCACGTATGCACCCAGACCCGGCGCGCTCCCATGGCCCACGCCCTTCGGATCGCCTCAGTGAGCAGCCAGCCGCCCAACCTCTGGCCCATGAAGGCCGGCAACACCCCGAGGTACGCGATCTCGACGTCGTTTTCGATTGCGCCGTCGAGCTCGAAGTAGGCGGCCGGCGTGCCCTCGAGGTACATCACCCACGTCTCGACCCGCGGGTGGCTCAGCCTCTGCAGCCATTGCTCGTACGTCCACTCGAGGCGGTCGATCCAGTACCAGTTGCCGCCGGCGGCGGTGTACAGGAAATGTCCGAGCTCGGGCGACGGTCGCGCCGCCCGGCGTACGTCGACGGAGCCGGCCGGCTGTGGTGAAGGCCGAAGCTGTGATGGCTCATTCATCTCGAGGCTCCAGGTCGTCACTTCCAAATGCACAGCCGCAGCATGCCACGGCCGGGATCACAATGATGCGCGATGCACCTCTACCACGACCCTGAAGTGCCGGGACGTCTTGATATCGACCGCGGCTTTTACGAACGCATCGCTCAGGCCACCGGGCGCAGGCGGCGCGTGCACGAGCACATCGTCCCGATCCGCAGCGGACACGCATGGCCTGTCAAGGCGGGCTGCGTCGTGCGCATCGTCACCGTGGAAGGACCGCAGGTCTGCGACCTCAACCTGTGGAACGTGTACAACCCGCGCGAACGGTTCTGGGCCGCCCGGACACGCCAGCTGCAGGGCGCCCACGTCACGACGTTCGACCGGCTGTGGTCGTGCCTGCCTTACCTGCGTCCCATGGTCACGATCACCAACGACACGCTGCCGACCACGCCCACGGCGAACGGAGGACGCTGCCACGACCTGCTCGGGAGTCGATGCGATCCATACCTTTACAAGCTTCTCGACGACCGTGACTACGACGTCACGTGCCATAACAACCTGTCGCGCGCGGTCGCGCCATACCACCTGACCGAGCTCGACGTGCATGACGTGCTGAACGTCTTCCAGGTCACCGGCCTTGACCCGAAACACGAGATCTACTTCATGGAACCGAGCCCCGCGAGGAAAGGCGACTTCTTCGAGTTCTTCGCTGAGATCGACCTTCTGTGCGCAATCTCGACCTGCCCCAGCGGTGACCTCTCGAAGTGGGGGTGGGGTCCGGATGGTGCGGACCCGGTCGCCAACTGCCACCCCATCGGAGTCGAGGTCTACGAGCTGAGCGGCGACCTGCTCGAAGGCTGGAAGCCGCCCGAGCCTGTCCAAATCAAGTCGGTCTACGTTCGCTAGGGACAGCGGGACGCGGTTAGCCGGTCCTGATGAAAAAACCGATCATCGAGGCCGCCGTCTCCTGAGGAAAACTCTGCAGGGAAAAAGTGTCCTGCCGCGACGGGAAGGCCAGTGAGGTTTCCCCGAAGCAATCTCTTCATCAATCGCTCTTATCGAAATGGAGCAGCCGGGTCGTCGCGTGCTGCCCGGCTGCGACCAGCGCGGATCGATATGCAAGGACGCCCGGAGCGCCCGCGACCATGCCGACCGCAACCTCGCCGAGGAGTTGAGCCGCGTACAAAAGGCCGACAGGCCAGCGGCCCGTGCTGGTTCGGCTCGCGACAGGCACAACGGCGTCCTTGCGCATGAACCCAGGCTGAAGTCAGAGTCTCGGGACCGCTTGTGATCTTGGTGAGAGTCTTCCGGGAATTCCGTCAGGCTTTGACTTCGGGATTCGAGCAATTGCGACGCGGCACCGTCTACGATCCGCGCGGTCGTGTTCACGGTTGAGCAACGGGACGCCCTACGCGAAAGCGTTTTGACCCTTGCCGAAAAGGACCGCCGGGTCGTTGCTGGAGCCGCGGTCGGCTCGCTGGCAGTCGGGGGCGGCGATCGCTTCTCCGACCTCGACCTCACCTTCGCCGTCGCCGACGACGTGCTCCTTGCTGAAGTTCTCGACGACTGGAGTCGCACGCTCAGCGACGAGATGGCCGCGGTGCATCTCGTCGACCTTGAGCGCGGGCCGACCATATACCGCGTGTTCCTGCTGCCGGACGCTCTCCAGCTCGATCTGTCGCTGACGCCGGCGGCGCGCTTCGCCGCCGCCAGTCCCCGGTTCCGACTGCTGTTCGGCGAAACCGCTGAGGGCGAGCCGGCCGATGGGCGCAAGCCGCCGGCCGGCGGAGACCTCTTCGGGTGGGGCGTCGTCTACGGCTTGCACGCGCGCGCGTGCATCGAACGCGGGCGTGTTTGGCAGGCGGAGCACTACATCGGCGCGGTCCGGGACCACGCTCTATCGCTCGCCTGCCTCCGTCGGGGACTACCGGCGGTACAAGCCCGCGGTTACGACGACCTACCCGCCGACAGCCTCGCCAGCTTCAACGGAACGCACGTTGAATCCCTTGAGCCCGAGCGGCTGCACAGCGCTCTCTCGGCGGCTATGCGCGCGCTCCTGGACGAAGGCAAGGAGGCCAACGTGCCGAGCGCGGACACGGTCGCGGAGCGCCTGGCTGAACTGCGGTAGGAATCACTCCAACCACGGCCGTTGGAGTAGCGACCAAGGAGCCGCACGGAGCGACTCGCTGGCACTTTGACCGCTGACCGGAGACCGCGATCGTCGGCTGGGTGGCGCAACTCGACCCCGGTGTCTTTCAAGATGGACGCCGACCGCGTCCAGTTTTGAACGGTTTTTCCACTCGATTGATACAGACGACAGAATTGCTGTCAGTAAGTTCGGATTTCGGGGGCGATCTCGGTTGCAATTTTTTGGTCGGGGACCCGAGATTTCTGCGTTGACAGTCTCTCGAGGCGGACGTAGGCTCGTCGTGCGAGAGCCGCCATTCGAAGGTGGCTATGTGGCTCGGGGGAGAAGTGCGATGAGGGGTTCCGCGGGGCGTCCGGTGCTTGCGCTTCTGGCCGTGGTGGCTGCGATCGGGATCGCGGCCCAGCCGGTTCTCGCGGCGCGCCCGACACCGACCAAGCAGGCGAGTGCCGTCGGCAGCGGTGGCGCCGCGGCCAGCGTCGACCCAGTGGCCACCAAAGCTGCCATCGACGTTCTGCGCCGGGGCGGCAACGCCGTAGACGCCGCGGTGGCCGCGGCGGCCGTCCTTGGAGTCGTGGAACCTTTCTCCTGCGGTGTGGGCGGCGGTGGTTTCATGGTCGTCTACAGCGCGCGTGACGGCCGCGTGTTCACGCTGGACGGGCGCGAGACTGCGCCGGCGGCGTTCCGGCCCAACAGCTTCGTCGATCCTTCGACCGGGCAACCGATCTCGTTCGCCGAGGGAGTGACCAGCGGGCTGGGCGTGGGCGTGCCGGGGACCCCGCGGCTCTGGGAGGAGGCGCTGGCTCGGTTTGGATCGATTCCGCTGGCGGAAGCGCTCGCTCCTTCCATCGGGATCGCTCGGGGTGGCTTCGAGGTCGACCAGACATTCCACGACCAGGTCGTCTCCAACCGGGATCGCTTCCAGGACTTCACCTCGACCAGGGAGCTCTACCTGCCCGATGGCGATGCCCCGCCGGTGGGTTCGATCTTCCGCAACCCAGACCTTGCCAAGACCTACCAGACGCTGGCCGCGCACAGAATGGATGCGTTCTATGGTGGCGCTCTGGCCGACGCCATCGTGGCGACGGTGCAGCATCCGCCGCTGGCACCCGGCGCCACTCGGACGGTGCGGCCGGGACTGATGACGGCCGGCGATCTCGCCGGCTACCAGGCCATCTCGCGCGCGCCGACGGATGTCCAGTACCGCGGCTACGAGGTCTTTGGCATGGGCCCGCCCTCGAGCGGGGGCTCGACCGTGGGCGAGGCGCTCAATATCCTCGAGGGCTTCGATCTCGGCTCGCTGCCGCGGGCCCAGGCGCTGTACCTGATGCTGGAGGCGTCCAAGCTGGCGTTCGCCGATCGCAACCAGTTCCTGGGCGACCCTGACTTCGTCAACGTGCCAATACAGGGCTTGCTCTCGGACGCTTACGCCGCCCAGCGCCGGGCGCTCATTGGCGCCACCGCACTTCCGGTCCCCGTCGCGCCCGGTGACCCAGGGCCGTTCAACGTGCCCTCATCCACAACGCACCTCACAGTCTCTGACCGCTTTGGCAACGTCGTCTCCTACACGTTCACGATCGAGCAGATCGGAGGGAGCGGCATCGTCGTGCCGGGCCATGGGTTCTTGCTCAACAACGAGCTCACCGACTTCAACTTCGTCCCAGGCACCGCGAACTCACCCGCGGGCGGCAAGCGCCCGCGCTCGAGCATGTCCCCGACCATCGTGTTCAAGGACGGCAGACCAATCCTCGCGCTCGGCTCGCCGGGCGGCGCCAGCATCATCACCACCGTCCTCCAGCTCCTGCTCGAACGGCTGGATCTCGGGCGAACTCTCCCTGGGGCGATTGCAACGGCGCGGCTCTCTCAGCGAAATTCCGCCACCACCCAGGCCGAGCCTGCCTTCCTCGGCACGGCCGAGCGAGCGCAGCTGGAAGCCCTCGGAGAGAGCTTCAGCTCTACACCCGAGATCGGGGCCGCGACGGGAATCGAGCTCCTAGCGGGAGGTCTGGTCCTCGCTGCCGCCGAGCCCGTGCGGCGCGGCGGCGGCAGCGCGATGGTCGAGAAACCGCTGCCCTAGTCCCCCGTAGAGGACGACGTGAGAGCACCGGACAGTTTGTATGTCGATCTGCCCGCGGTGCTGCCGGTAGCGACCCAAGAGCCGGACGCCTGAAAAGCCAGGCGATCTCGGCCACAGGCATTCAGCCGGTAGGGAGGGTTGTTGACGGAGGGCGGCTGAGCACGTGCCCGCCAATGTCGTAGCGTTGCAGCGTGAGCCGGGAAGTCGAGGACTTGAACCGGCGCCTGCTGCGCGCCCGCGACGCCATGGACCGCGCCTACGCCGAGCCGCTCGACGTCCGCGCCGTGGCCGCGGTGGCTCACATCTCCGACGCCCACTTCATTCGCAGCTTCCGAGCCGTCTTCGGGGAGACGCCGCACCGTTACCTGCAGCGGCGGCGGGTGGAGCGCTCGATGTTCCTGCTGCGCGAGACCGACCGCAGCGTCACCGACATCTGCTTCGACGTCGGCTTCAGCAGCAGAGGGACCTTCGTCCGCATGTTCCGGGAGATCGTCGGCGAGACGCCGTCCGACTACCGCGTGGGGCATGAGCCGATGGTGGCGCCCAACTGCTTCCAGTTGGCGGCCACGCGGCCGGTGGTGGCGGCGGGGGTGGCGCGGCGATCGAGCAGTTTTGGAGACGCCACCGCAGCGACGGCCTCCTAGCATGAGGGTCATCCCCCATCAAGTCTCGCAAAGGAGAAAACGAGCGATGATCACCAAACTCAACGTCGCCTCGATCATGGTCCTCAACAAGGACGAGGCTCTTGACTTCTACGTCAACAAGCTCGGGCTGGAGAAGGGCCAGGACGTCAAGCAGGGTTCCTACCGCTGGCTGACGGTGCGCGTCCCTGGCGACGTCACCGAGATCTCCCTGGAGGAGCCGGGCCCGCCGGTGCATGACGAAGCCACCGCTGCGCAGCTCCGCGAGCTGATCACGAAGGGCGCGCTGGGCGGGCTCGTGTTCAAGGCGGACGACATCCGGGGTCTGTACGAGACCCTCAAGTCGCGCGGCGTCACCGACTTCACCCAGGAGCCCACCGACCACTTCTACGGCACCGACATGGGCGTCCGCGACCCCTTCGGCAACGCCATCCGGATCCTCCAGCAGGGGAAGGTCGCCCAGAAGGCGACCGCATGACCGCGGACACCATGGCGAAGAGCAAACCTGCAACGAAGGCTACGCAGAAGTCCGCCAAAAGCAGCACCGCGACCAAGAAGAGGTACGAGGGATTCACGGACGAGGAAAAAGACGCGATGAAGGACCGCGTCGAAGAGCAGAAGGTGGCCTCGCGCAAGGCGGACGGGGAAAGTGAAGTGCTCGCGAAGATCGCAGAGATGCGGGAGCCGGATCGCGCCATGGCCAGGCGGCTCCATGCCATCATCAAAACCAGCGCGCCGGCCCTCTCGCCGAGAACCTGGTACGGGATGCCCGCGTATGCCAAGGACGGCAAGGTCCTCTGCTTTTTTCAAAGCGCGCAGAAGTTCAAGACGAGGTACGCGACGTTCGGGTTCAACGACGCGGCGAAGCTCGACGAAGGCGCAATGTGGCCAGTCGCCTTCGCGCTGACGAAGTTGACCGCCGACGACGAGGCAAGAATCGGCGCACTCGTGAAGAAAGCGGTGAGCTGAGCAGCTCGTCTGTAGAGACCGGCTTCTAACGTTCGAACGCGTGTCGCTGCCGGCCTTGCGAACGCTTGATGTGTTCGGCCATCGCCGCCGCGGCGGCCTCGGGCTGGTGTGCCGCGATTGCCGTCACGATCGCCTCGTGCTCGGCCACCGTTTCGGGGCCGATTCCGGTCGCGTAGTAAAGGCGATAGAGGTGGAGGTGCGAACGAAGGCGGCTGAGCGTCTCGCCGAGCAGCTCGTTGCCGGACGCCACTGCGATGGCCTCGTGGAAGCGTGCGTCCTCCCAGGCGAATTCACGATAGTCGCGATAGCGCCGCGGCTTTTCGGGCCGCAGCCCGTCGATCGTCTTCTGCATGGCGTCGATCTCACGATGCAGCGCGGTGACGAGCTGGCGGTTCGCCCGCTCGCACGCTCGCCGGGCGGCGAAAGGCTCGATCAACCCGCGGACTTCGTAGAGCTGCTCGAAAGCCGCAGCGTCGAGGATGGGAGCGATCGAATATCCCCGCAGCGGCTCTTTGATCACGAGAGCGTCCATCTCGAGCCGGGCAAGCGCCTCGCGCACCGGAGTCGGCGAGACCCGCAGGTCGCGCGCGAGCTGGTCGATGTTGACCCTCGCCCCGGGCTCGATGTGCTGGTCCATCACCAGCTCCTTGACCGCCTCGTAGACGCTGTCGCTCAGGATCTGCCGAGGCAGCGGGCGCGTGCGAGTGCGCTCTTTCATCGCCAGTTCAGGTCGAAGACCTCTTCCATCGCCGCCCACCACTCTCCTTCTCTGGCCTCGGAGACGCGCTCCTGCATGGAGCTCATCAGTGCGTCCCACTCGCGGTAACGAGGCAGGTCGTTGAGCTTCGGAAAGTCACGGTCGGGATCGAAGCCGTCCACCGCCTCCATGTACATGAACAGCCGGCGGCCGATCAGGTAGATCTTCATCTCAGAGATTCCGATCTCTTTCAAGCGCGCAATGACCTCCGGCCATGCTTCGCGGTGGTAGCCCTTGTAACGCTCGATAACGTCAGCATCGTCCTTCAGCAGGAGGGTCAGTCCGTAGCTCTGCATCTCTTCAGCTCAGCCGGCTCATGATCGCCGCGCTTACCTCCTCGTAGTCGTGATTGTTCGATAAGTCGCCCACCAGCCTGTGGTTCCGCATGATCAAGATCCGGTCCGCCAGCCGGACGATCTCCGGCATGTCACTCGAGATGACGATGATCGCCTTGCCGTTAGCGGCGAGGTTCCAGATCAGCTCGTGCAGCGCGTTCTTGGTCTTGATGTCGATCCCGACCGTCGGCTCATCGATGATGAGAATCTCGACGTCGGCGGCAAGCCACTTGCCTAGGCTCACCTTCTGCTGGTTGCCACCGGACAAGGTGCCCACCTGCTGCGCGAGCGAGTGCGCCCGGATGTCGAGCTGCTTGACCAGTGGCATGACCGCCGCCGTCTCGGATGAGCGTCGGATCCACTGGCCAAAGAGTCTGAGGCGCCGCCAGATGGTGATGGAAAGATTGGTGAGGACCGAGTGGAGGAGGATGAGCCCCTCTTCCTTGCGGTTCTCGCTCACGTAGCCGATGCGATAGCGGGCGAGGGCGTCGCGAAGGTCGCGAATGCGCGCCGTGCGTCCTCGCACCACCACTCCGCCGCCGGTCACTTTGACCTCGCCGATGATCGCCTTGGCCAGCTCCGTGCGACCGGCGCCGACCAGGCCGTACAGGCCGAGGATCTCCCCTCGGTGGAGGCTGAAGCTGATCCCGCGCGCTCCCGCCTCCGTGGCGAGGTCTCGCACCTCGAGGACCGGCTCGCCGTGCTCGGGACGGCCGGGCAATTTCGCGAGCACGTCCGACCTGCCAATCATGTAGGTGACCATCTGGTCCTGGGTCAGGCCCTGGATCACATGGTCCAGCGCGGTGTTGCGGCCGTCCCGCAGCACGGTCACCCGGTCCGCCAGCTCGAACACCTCCTCGAGCTTGTGACTGACGAAAACGACCGCGACGCCCTGAGCGCGCAGCTCTCGCAGGACCCGGAACAGGTAACCGGTCTCGTGCGGGGTGATCGCCGCCGTCGGCTCGTCGAGGAGGAGGATCCGCGCCTGGAGGGAGAGGGCCTTGGCGATCTCGACCAGCTGCAGCTGGGCCGCGCTGAGCGTGGAGACCGACCTGGTCGCCGGCACATCGAGTCCGACCATCTTCATCCAGGGTCGCGCCTCTCGGTAGATGGCTGCGTAATCGACGAACTGTGGAATCCGGGTCGGTATCCGCTCGAGCAGGATGTTCTCGGCCACCGTGAACTGCGGGATCAGGTTGTGCTCCTGGTGGACGACGCTGATCCCCGCCTTCAAGGCGGCGCGCGCGGACCCAAAACGAACGGGCGCGCCGTCGATCGTGACGGTGCCGGCGTCCGGCTGGTAGACGCCGGTGAGGACTTTGATCAGCGTGCTCTTGCCGGCGCCGTTCTCGCCGACCAGGGCCTGGATCTCCCCGCTGCGCAGGCGGAGCGAGACATCGTCCAGCGCCACGACTCCTGGAAATTGCTTGCGGATGCCGGCCGCCTCGAGGACCACCCGCGCCGGCGCGATGGTGCTCACTTCTGCTCCGCAGGGCGCCGCGGCACCGGCTCCTCAGCCGGACGGTCAGTGACCGGGGGCGGGGTTGATTTGAGCCTGAACACATCACGCACGCCGACGGCGCGCACCCGGCCGAGCAAGACGCCGCCAAGGATCAGTGCGCCCACCAGGAACTGCACCCAGTACGGGTTGGCGTTGACGAGGATGAGCCCATCGGAGATGAGCGACACGAGCACCATCGCGAACACCGTGCCGAGCAGCGGCGCGCTGCCACCTGAGAGGGCGGCTCCGCCGATGATGGGACCGGCAAAAGACGGCAGGATCCAGGTCACGCCGATGGTCGGCTGCCCCTCGCCCAGCTGAGCCATCAGGAGCGTTCCCGCCACCGCGCCGAAAAAACCGGAGATGCCGTGGGCGGTCACGATCACGCGGCGGACAGGAAGTCCGGACAGCGCCGCGGCGACCTGGTTGCCGCCAACCGCCAGCAGCTGCCGGCCGAGCACGGTCTGCCGGAGAAAGACTGCGAGCGCGACTGTGAGCACGATCGTGACTATCGCCACGTGTGGAAACGCCCCAATCCGCGCCTGGCCGAAAGATGCGACCACGCCAGGGACGTGATAGAAGGGCGTCGCGTGCGTGATGCCGAGGTTGACACCGGCGAACACGTATGAAGTGCCCAGGGTCAGGATGAAGCTGTTCACCTTGGTCCAGTGGATCAACAAGCCGTTCACGGCTCCGCATGCGGTACCCAGCACCAGACCGAGTGCAAGCGCGATCACGACCGGGGTGTCGTAGCTGACCATCAGACCTGACTCGACGATGGCGACCAGTCCGCCGATGGCGCCGATCGATAGGTTCATCTGACCGACTGCGAGCACGATCATCTGCGCGAGCGCCACCAAAAGCAGGATCGAAAAGTCGCGGCCGGTGATGAACAGGTTGTAGGTCGAGGTGAAGGACGGAGTGACGACCGTCAGCAGCAGAGCGCCCGCGAGATCGACGATAAGCAGGCCCAGGGCCACACCCGACATCCGCCGCCAGATGGCGATCATCAGCTCGCCGCTCCGCCCACCGTTCGCGTGATCCGATCCAGCCCGACCGCGAGCAGGAGCACGGCTCCAAGGAACACGCTCAGCCAGAAGTTGCTCACGTTCATCAGGAGCAGCCCGCTCGAGATGGTCGCCACCAGCAAACCGCCGAGTACGGTTCCCGAGACCGAGACGAGGCCGCCGGACAGCAGCGTGCCCCCGATCGCAGGAGCGACGAACGACGCCAGGACCCAGTCGCTGCCGATCCCAGGAGAAGCGGTGTTGTTGGCGGCGACCGACATCGCGCCCGCCAGCGCGGCCAGCAGGCCCGAAAGCCCGTGCGCGACGAGCACGATCCTGCCTACGGCGAGGCCGGACATGCGCGCCGCCTTTCGGTTCGCTCCGATGGCGAGCATCTCCCGTCCCAGGCTCGTGCTGCGGTAGACCAGGCCGAGCACGAGCGCGACGGCCAACATGATCAACACCAGCGGCGCCACCGGCACCCCGCCGAGCTCGGTCTGCGCGATGCCGATGAACGATTCGGGCAGGTTGCTGAACGGCCGGGCTCGCGTGAGGATCAGCATCCCGCCCGTGATCAAGCTGGCGGTGGCAAGCGTGACGATGAAGCTGTTGAGGTGAGTCCAGACCACGAGCGCCGCGTTGCCGAATCCCAGCGTGGTGCCCAGGGCGATGGCGAGCAGCACCGCGAGGGCCGGCGGCACGCCGAGCACCTGCATCAGCCAGCCCGCGAACATCCCCGTCGCTCCTCCGATCGCGCCGACCGACAGGTTCATGTCGCCGATCGACAGCACGACCATCTGGGCGAAGCCGATGGTCACGGCGATCGCCGCCGAGCGCAGCAGGAAGAACACGTTGAAGTCGGAGGTGAAGCCTGTCGCGAAGACCGAGAAGAAGATCCAGAAGCCGGCGGTGATGATGAGCAGCGCGAGCAGCCCCAGTGTGCGCAGGAGGCCGGTGCCACGGGGCTCGGTGAGTCGAGTCCGCACGGCCACTGTCCGCGTCGCGCTCATTCCACCTTCAGATGATTGATCTTCTCGAAATCCCAGTCGATGCCGATGCCGGGCGTGTCCGGCGCGACGGCCACCCCGTTGGAGATCTGCAGCGAATCCCTCGTGATGCTGCGCAGCTGCGGGATGTGCTCGACATAGAGCGCGTTGGGCACCGCGGCCGCGAGGCTGACGTGCAGCTCCATCAGAAAGTGCGGGGCCACCTTGACGTTGAAGGTCTCGGCCAGGTGAGCCACCTTGAGCCACGGCGTGATCCCGCCGAGCCGCGCCACGTCGGGCTGCAGGATCCCCGCTGCTCCGGCGGCCAGGTATTCGCGAAAGTGGCTTGGCGAGTAGATGCTCTCGCCGACGGCGATCGGGATCGAGGTGCTGGCGGCGAGGCGGGCATGACCGCTCATGTCCTCGGCGGGCAGCGGCTCCTCGAACCAGAAAAGCTGCAGCGGCTCGAACAGCTGGGCCCTTCGTTTGGCCTCCGCGTAGGTCATTGACTGGTTGGCGTCGACCATGATGTCCAGGTCGGGGCCGACCGCCTCCCGCACGGCATTCAATCGCTCGAAATCCTCGCCAGGCCGCGGTTTCCCGACCTTGAGCTTGACGCCGGGCCAGCCCTGCCGCTTGGCCGCGATCGCGCCCTCGACCAGCTCCTCGGTGGACAGCTGGAGCCAACCCCCCTCGGTGTCATACAGCGGTACAGAACGATTGGCCCCGCCCGCGAGACGCCACAGCGGCTGGCCGAGAAGCTTGCATCGCAAGTCCCAGAGCGCCGTGTCGATCGCGGCGAGGGCCAAGCTCGTGATCGCCCCCACCACCGTTCCATGGGTGGACCAGAAGAGCTTTTGCCATACGCCCTCGATCTGGCTGGCGTCCTCACCGGTGAGCAGGCCGAGCAGGTCGTGGCGAAGGTGGGCGAGCACGGCCCGCCCACCTGTTCCGATCGTGTAGGCGTATCCGACACCCAGCACTCCCTCGCCGTTCTCGATCTCGACGAAGATCGTCTCCTGCTTGACGAAGGACTGGATCGCATCGGTCCGGGGACGTTCCGGCATGAGGTCGACGAGGTACGCGTCGACCCGCCGGATCTTGCTCCGCATTCCAGGTTCCGATTGGACGGCGCGGTCCATCAGCAGGACAGGTACTTGGCCTTGAAGTCGCCCGCGATCTGCTTGGTGAGCGTCTTGAAGTCGTTCTGGTAGGTGGTGGTCTTGTCAGCGCTGATCAGCAGGGTGCCGGAGTCGATGAAGTAAGGAGCGCCGGACTTCTTCTTGCAGCCCCTGTGCATCTGGTCGAGCGCGTACGCGCCGATGTAGGCCTGGCCGTACGGGTTCTGTCCCATCGAGCCGACAAGGAAACCGTCCTTGACGGCGGCCAGCGTGATCGGGTCGTCGTCGATGCCGACCATCTTGATCCGCTTGTCGCCCAACGTTCGTAGTGCCTTGGCGGCGGCGACCGTGGGGTTGTACGCGGTGGTGACGATGCCGTTGATGTCCTTGTGCGCGGCAAGGGCCTGGTTGATCGCGGTGTCGGCGGTCTGCGCGTCCTTGTCGATGTCGGCCAGCGTGATCAGGGTCACCGAGCTGCCTGCTTCGCCGACCGCCTTCTTGACCGCCTGGTCGCGCAGCTGGGTGTTCGGGTCGGTCAATAGACCGGTTCCGTGCAGCAGCACGCCCTTGCCCCCCATCGCCTGGATCACCGTCTTCGCTGCCGTGTAGGCGGACGCCCCCACGTCCGTGGCGAGGCAGAAGCTGGTCTTGGTCGGTTCGTGGACACATCCGCCCACGGCGACCACCGGGTCGCCTCGCGAGACGAGCTGGCTCACGATGCCGTTCGCCGCGTCGCCGTCAGTCGGAAAAATGCCGAACCCGTTGTATCCCTTCGACGCAAGGCTCGTGAGCAGCTGGTTCTGCAGGTCCTGCTTCCAGTCGGTCGGTACCTCGAAGCTGCCTTTGGTGAGCTTGAAGTCTGTCGCCGCGTCCGCGATGGCGGAACGCATGGGCTCGAAATATGGGTGCGGGCCGCCAGGCACGATCGCCACCGTTGCCGCCGTCGTTCCGCCACCCCCGCCCTGGCTGCCGCCGCACGAAGTCAGCACGAAGAGCACCGCAAGGATGGACACCGCTTCCCTTTTGCCAGTCACAACGTACCTCCTGGTCGCGAAAGTGTATTGGAAATGCCAATATCCTATAGTATATTGAGGCCTCGAAACCGAGTCCCCGCGGTCGGGCGCTGCCCCGGCCGCCGAGACCGCGATCCTCTGCAGGCGGCTAGGTCGACCGCACCGAGCGCTCTCGGGTCCTTCGCGCCAGTGCACCGAGACTGATTCCGCCAAGCAGCCCGGCGTTAATGCGAGCTGAAACGTGGTCCAGCGCTCTCACCTCCTCCGGCGGCGTCGAATGTCCGAGAGGATCTCGCGCGCGGACGTGGCGGCGTGGATGGTTGAGGCGGCGGCTGGTGATCAATACAACGGCCGCAGCATCGGGATCACCGGAGACCATCGAGCATGATCGAGAGAAACACGGAGCTAACAACGGCCGTCCTCTAGGCTCTGGCCGCGGCTTACGCAGTCTCCCTGGTTGCGAACATCTCGCTCCGGCTTTCCATACCCATTGCAGTCGTGCTCATGTTTTCGGTACGGATTTGGTCGTCAAGCGGGACTGCCCAGTCCTTCGGCCGCTCAGCGCGAAAGCGGCTCGAGGTGGTCGCGATGCGCGTCGTAGTGGCGCGAAGAATCCCACAGGATCGTCTCGACGAGCGCCTCCCCATCCAGCCACGGCCAGCGATCGTCGGCGAACAGCTCCTCGTCCGTGACCGGCTCGAGCGCCGCCAGCAACCGGGTGAATGACTCGGTGAACGCCCGCCGCGTGAGCGCCGGCTGATCGTCCATGTGCTCGCGGTGCGTCCGCTCGTTGAACGCGTCGGTGGAGTTCACGGGATCGGTCCCGTCGTACGGTTGGCGGCCCGCTCGGAGGCCCTCGATCACGAGCACGGAGTGGTCGTGCCACCAAGCGATGTGGGCGAGCAGGTCCTTGCCGGTCCAGCCGTCCATCACTGGCTCGAGCAGCCGTTCGTCGGGAATGTGCTCGATCGCTCCAGCCATGCGCTGGTGCGCGTCCCGGATCGTTCGGATCAGCTCCGGCTTGTCCACCGAGCGAGGATGGTATCGCCTCTTCGTCTGGCTAGAGCTCTGAGGACTCTGCTGGCTTCGCCGCCGTCGTGAACTCGACAGGGCGTCGGTGACTTATTCAGGACACAATCCGACCAGCTTGAGAAACCTTCGCGTCGACGAGGTGAGCTAGAACATGCGATTCGCTGGCCCAGATGGCGGCGGCCTGGACACGGCGATTGTCGTACTTCGAATCTGGCAGCTCGAGCTTGCCAAAGACCGATCTGAGATGAGCGTCGATAGTGCGCTCCGAAAGCACGAGCTCGGCCGCTATTCCGGCGTTGCTCAGCCCGGCGGCCAGCAACTTTAAGACTTCTCTCTCGCGCCCGGACAGCACTGACGTGCGCGACGGCTCGCGTCGAACTTGATGGCCGGCGCCGTCTGATGCGGTCGCAGGTCGGTGGGGGTAAGTGGACTCGCCGACCACGGCGGCCAGGACACGAGCGGCGATCGGCCGCAGCGCAAGCGCGACTACAACCACCGAGACTGCGATGGCGAGCGTGGTCCCAATCCCATGGCCGAGGCTGACGAAGAGTCCGGCACAGATGGCGATCATCGCAGTTATCAATCCGAGAACAAGCGAACCAGCGCGCGCCAGCACGCCGGTGCTGACGGTGTAGGGGGCGGCTCGTCCACGAATCGCCAGTCCATAACCGACCGCGGTCAGCGGCCACGCTGCTCCAAGGCCGACCAGCAGGATCACCGCGCCACCGTCATGGCTCACTCCGCGTGCTTCGACAGCGAAACCCAGCAGCGTGCACAGCAATATCTGGCAGACGGGCGCAAAGGACGCGACCGCGGCGGTGGCGAGGCGTCGTGGATCAGCACGCGCGTCGCTGCGTCGCGACCAGATCAGCAGCGCCGGAGGGAGCAGCAAGGTGGAAAGCCACACGTGTCCGCCCGCATCGGCGAAAGGGCCTAATTTCGGCGTTTCACTGCCCGTGCCTGTCCGGGAATCTCGTCAATTGATTTGGGTCGCTTTCAGCCGGATTGCTACACGAACTAACTACATCTCTCGCCGAGCAGCTGGATCCCGATCGGGCTCATCGCGGCGGCCGTCAGAAGGCCGTCCTGTTCGGTGTTTTTCTTTACCTCCCGACTGCTCGGCGGGGCCGATCGCCGAGCTTGTGATGGCCGCCGACCAGGCTCCAGATCCCGCCCGCTTCGCGAGGCCCCTGAACGACGACCCCATTGGAGCGAGAACCCGCGCCGCGCATGACTGATCTGGTCCAGCACGTTGATGCTGGGTAGGCTTTGAACTCCTCCCTGAGCTCGGGCCCGACAGGAGTTCGACCGTGATCTTCTCCTGGAAAGGGAAGTGTCACAGAGAAAGGTTTAACCGAACATACGAAGCGAATCATTTAGGGAATAAGTCATGTCTTGGTCGGGGGAGCGGGATAGGTTTTCAACTTACCGCCCGAATTCAATGGAGGTGTCCGATGAGCGCCGACGAACCCCAGGGCTACGACTACGGTGCCGTAACCAAGTCACCGGTGTCCTGGGACGATTTCGAAGATCTGAAGCGCGTCCTCGGGTTCAGCGACCGGGATCAGCAGTTGCTGCTGAGAGCCGGTGAAATGATCGGGCCTCGACTCGAGGAGCTGTTGGGCCATTGGCTTGAGCAGTTGGGTCCCTGGGTGCATGCCACTTTCTCCGGTCCAGACGTCGAGCGTTACAGCAGCACTGCGGGAGCTCGCTTCGGTCGCGGGATGCTGGACGGCTTCACGCGCACCTACGATCAAAAGTGGCTGGACTACCAGCACGAAATCGGTCTCCGGCACAGCCGTGCCAAGAAGAACCGAACGGACGAGGTGGATTCGGTGCCGGTCGTCCCATTTAGACATCTGGTGGCGTCGATCTACGTGCTGTCGGAGATTCCAGACAAGCTCCTCGACGGCGTCTCCAGCACGGATGCTGCCGGAATCCGGGCCGCTTGGTCGAAGTCTCTATTGCTGCAGGTTGCGCTTTGGAGTCGCAGCTACGTTACGGCCGACGACTGGTAGGGTCGAAATGGTCGGGGGCCCGGGATTCGAACCGGGGGCCTCACGGTCCCGAACTCTGCGAACTCTCGTCCAGAAATCACTGAATCGCCCTGGGTTTTATGGAGGCTCCATTTCTTGGGAGGATGGAGCCCTATGTCGAAGCAGAACGTCCCGTTGAGCTGCAGCGTCTAACGCTTTCTTTTCGGGTGGGAACGTGCCTTGGGCCGTTTGTCTAGCGACCGGAGCGGTCAGATGATGGCTGCGCGGCAAAGAGGAGGTTTCGTCCGAAATGAACCTAGTCGTCTTCATCATCGTCGGAGCAATCGCCGGCTTCCTTGCCGGAAAGGTCATGACCGGGCACGGGCTCGGGCTCATCTGGGACATCGTCGTTGGGATCCTGGGGGCGTTCCTGGGCGGCTGGCTCGCGGGGCTTGTCGGGATCGCCATAACTAGCACCGTCGCCTTGATCATCG
>VBDR01000083.1 GCA_005882135.1 Chloroflexota bacterium | reverse complement strand
CCCGTGATCGTCGACAACGAAGGACCCGGCGGAAAGAAGATCACCCTGTCGCAGTCGAGCGCCATCATGGTGTACTGCGCCGAGAAGGCGGGGAAGTTCATCCCCAAGGATCCGGCGAAGAAGGCGGCGATGCTCGAGGCCTACATGAGCGCCTCCACCGACATCACGCCGGGCTTCGGCTCGATCAACGCCTGCGTGCGCGCGAAGGATCCGGCGCCGTATGCCGCCGCGGGCGACATGTTCAAGCAGCGCCTGAAGGGCTATTTCAAGGTCTGGGACGATCTGCTAGCGAAGCGCAAGTTCGCCGCGGGTGACGAGTTCACCATCGCGGATCTCTCGCTCTACGCCGGCTACTGGCGCACCAAGGGCGCGTTCCCCGATTTGGTCGCCGGCATGGGAAACCTCGAGCGCTGGGGCAACGAGACCGGCGCACGGCCGGGCGTGCAGCGCGCGCTGAAGATCTAATTCGGGGTCAGAGTCGTAATTATTGCGGTCCGATACCGGACATGATTTCCAGGCAGTGGCGTGGAATCGCCCGGCCCGAGCATGCGGACGAATACATCGAGCACCTGCGCCGCGATACGTTTCCGCAGCTTGCGCGCATCGCGGGCTTCGTCGACGCGAGCATCCTGCAGCGCCCCGTCGAGCGCGGTGTTGAATTCCTCGTCGTGACGCGCTGGCGCTCGCTCGACGCTATCCGCAAGTTCGCGGGCGCTGATGTCGAGACGGCGGTGGTACCGGAGAACGTGCAGCGCATGATGCTCGACTACGATCGCCGCGTCGCGCACTACGACGTCGTCCAATGAAGTGCCTGCAGCGCGGTCTCGGCGCGTTCGGCACGCTCGTGATCCTCGCCGTTGCCGGCGCGGCCGGCTATTACATCTACAAGAGCGTGTTCGAGCCCGAGTCGGTCTCGGCGCCGAGCTGCAAGAGCCAGCTGAATAGCTGCATCACCCATTGCCGCAAGACGTCGACCGAGGCACCGCAGGTGCAGGCGTGCCAGGAGAGCTGCCAGCGCGACGCAGCGGCGTGCGAGGCGCGCAAGCGCTGATCCTCAGCGTATCCGCAGCAGGCTGAGCGCGAGCGCCGCACCCGTCACTGCGGCGAGGATCCAGAACGAGGTGTGCATGGTCGCGATGAAGCGCGCGGGATCCGCGCCGATGGGCTCATGGCCCAGGTTGATGGACACGAGCGCGCCGACGATCAGCATGCCGCTCACCATGCCGAGCGAGCGAGCGCTCGCCGAGAGCGCCGCGGCGATGCCGGTGCGCTCGGGCGGCACCGCGTTCATCACCATCGTCATGTTGGGCGAAGAGAAGAAGGCGAAGCCCACGCCCTGCACCGCAAGCACCAGGCCAACGGCGAGGAGCGGCGCGCCGGCGCCGAGCGTGGTCGCGCCGAGCGCGGCGACGAGCACCACGCCAACGCCGCTCGCCGCGATGAGCGCCGGGCGCGCGCGGTCAGCGAGGATCCCGGCGAGGGGCGCGATAGCCGCCATGAGGAGCGTGCCGATGGCGAGCACCCCGCCGGCCGTCTCGGGCGTGCGCCCGAGCACCGTCTGCATGTAGAGCGAGAGCAGGAACACCGTGCCGAACGCGTTGCAGTAGAGGAGCCACTGCACGACGAGCGCGTTGCGCAGCACGTGGTTCTGCGCGAGCACCGGCACGTTGAGCAGCGGCCGCTCGAGGCGCCGTTGGGCGTGCACGAACGCGAGGAGCAGCGCGACGCCCAGCGTCACGCCGGCATAGCCCAGCGCTCCTTCGCGCACGGTTGCCGCGCCGCCGACGAGCGCGAGCATCGCCACGATGACCAGCACGCTGCTCGGCAGGTGCACCGCGCGCGCCGCCGGACGGCGCCAGCGGGCGGGCAGCATGAAATGGATCGGCGCGAGCAGCGCCAGCACCGCGCCGATGGTGATGCCGTAGGCACGCCCGCGGCGCTCGGGCGGCACGGCATCGGCAATGATTGCCGGCCCGGCGGCCTGCACGGCGGCCGAGCACGCGCCCTGCACGAAACGCATGGCGAGTATCGCGCCCATCGAAGAGGCGAGCCCGGTGGCGATGGAGACCAGCGCGAAGGCGGCCATGCCGCCCTTGTAGAGCGCCGCTTTGTCGGCCGCGTCGCTCAGGCGCCCGGCCGGCAGGAGGAGCGCCACCGCCGCCGCGAGAAACAGCGTCTCCACGAGCGACAGCGCGATCGCGCCCGCGGCGAGATCCGCGCCCATCGCCGGCAGCGCCACCGCGACGCCCGAGATCATGAAGGGCGGCGCGAACTGCGACGCGGCGATCGCCGGGACGAGTAAGGGGTGTTTATTCTTCGTCAGGGGCGCCGCCGCCGCTCGCGACGATGTCCGACTGCTTGATCTTGTCGACGTTGAAGCGCTCGACCTTGCCGCGGATGGTCTTCAGCAGGTCCTCGAGCTCGGGCGGCTCTTTCATGAAGCGCAGCGGATTCGAGCGCGCGACGACGAAGCTCTTCAGATAGGGGCTCACAAACCCCTTCGCCTTGAGTTTCTTCACTACCTCGGCGACGCGCTCGTCGAGCTCGAGCAGCGTATTGGCGATTTTCTCGTGCGCCTTGAGCGCCTTCCCCAGCGATTCATCGGAAAACTCGGTGAGCCGCCGCACGAACGAGTTGTACACCGCGCCGCTGAAGCGCGGGTTCTTCTCGTAGCAAAGGCCCATGGTGACGAAGGACGCTTGCTCCAGGTAGTAGGAAAACTCCTTCTCCGTCTTGCCGGGGGTCTCTTGCATCAGGTTGCGGAAGATGCGGATCACCTCGAGCGACTTGTCGCGCAGGTTGTGCGCTTTCTCGGTGTTGAGCGCGAGGATCTGCCACGCCACCTCGCGCTTGGGCACCACCAGCGCGGTGATGGCGCGCGCGCCCAGTCTGCGCATCGCTTCCAACCGGTGGCGCCCGTTCGGCGTCCAGAAGCCTTTCTCCGGTGCGGTGACCGCGATCACCGGGTCGAGGAACATGCCGGTGCGATCGAGCACGTCGGCGAGCCGCTTGTGATGCATGTCCGAGAGATCGCGCTGGAACGGCGTCGGCTCGATCGCGTCGATCGGCAGCACCGCGATGATCAGCGGATTCTTGCCGAGCGGATCGCTATAGGCGCCGAGCACATAACCGCCTTCGCGCTCGACGCGCGCCTTCGCCTCCGCGCCTTCGCCGCTCAACGTATCGAGGCGGGATTCGAGCGCGCTGATGCCGCGCGTTCCGGCCTTTGCCTTGCGCGGTCTGCGACGCGCCGGTGCGCGTTTCTTAGCAGTGGCCATGTGATATAAAAGAGTGCATGAGCATACCCATGTTGGATCGTAAGCGGTTCATGGTGGGCAAGTACGAAATCATCGCTCAGCCCATCCCCAACTCGGCGCACATGCTGCGCTACACAGTGTTCGTAGACGGCAACCGGATCGGCGCGCTCGCC
Organism: Chloroflexota bacterium; assembly: GCA_005882135.1. Classification (GTDB taxonomy): domain Bacteria; phylum Chloroflexota; class Dormibacteria; order Dormibacterales; family Dormibacteraceae; genus 40CM-4-65-16. The sequence goes on along the minus strand of VBDR01000083.1, from coordinate 1,308 downwards.
TCCATGCCGACCGAGTCGGATTGCCGGTTCCTCGAAGCCCCGCCGCCCGTGCCGCCGCTCAAGATCTTCCGCGTCACGCACCGCCCGGGCCGGCCCAAGAAAAATTCCGTACCAAGTACGTAATTATTTTTCGGGCGCGATCGGGATCTTCGGCGTCCAGGCGAGCCACTCCTTCTTCGGCTCCTCGTACAGGAAGAAGACCGTGCCCTGCTTGGCGCGCGCGGTACCGGGCGGCGTGGCGAACTCGATGCCAGCGCGGCATAGCGCGGATAGATGACGACGTGCACGTCGGCCGAGAGGGAGTTGGGCGAGAGGTCGAGCTTCTGCACCATGCCGACCTCGACGCCACGGTAATACACCGGCGCATCGACGCGCATCTTCGGCCGCGCCGCGCGCAGCACGATTCTCAGCCCGCCCTCGATGGTGGAGGGTGGATTCTCGAGGCCGGTGAACTCCTTCTGCTCTTTCGCGTCCGGTTTGCCGGGAATCACCTGGATCTCGGGCCCCGAGAGCACGGTGGCGAGGCCGGTGATCTGCCCGAAGCCGACCCGCGGCCGCACGATCCAGAACTGGCTCCCTTCGCGCGCGACGCCCTCGGCGGAGCGGATGAGGCGAATGCGCACCACCGCGCTCTTTTCGTCCTTGGAGAGCGAGACGCCGCTCACCTCGCCTATCTGCACGCCGCGATAGCGCACCGGCGTCTGCCCGACGCGCAGGCCGCCGCCGTCGGTGAAGGTGACGTTGATCTGCGGCCCGTAGTCCTGCAAGCGGTAGAACACCAGGTAGGCGGCAACCGCGACCGCCATCGCCGGCACCATCCAGATCAGGCGGAGGACGCGCCGCCGCCGCACGCGGGCCTTGGGGATTTCGTCGCCGGTCATTGTCGGTTCCAGATCGTCTTCGGATCGAAGCTCTGCGACGCGAGCATCGTGAACACCACCACGCAGGTGAAGGCGACGAGGCCCGGCCCCGGAATCACGCGCGCCAGGTCACCGAGCTTGACCAGCGCCACCAGGATCGCGAGCAGAAAGACGTCGAGCATCGCCCACGGGCCGATCGCGTCGATGAACTGGAAGATGTGGGTACGCGCGCGCAGCCGCCGCCCCTTGCCCCACTTGACGCTCCACACCAGAAAGGACAGGCCGAGCAGCTTCATCAGCGGGATCACGATGCTCGCCAGGAACACGATCGCGGCGACGAAATATTCGTTGTGGTCCATCAGGCTGACGACGCCGTCCCAGATCGTGTTCTCGGAAAAGTTGCCGTAGAGGTTCATCGTCAGGATGGGATAAATGTTCGCCGGGATAT
>VBDR01000045.1 GCA_005882135.1 Chloroflexota bacterium | reverse complement strand
GACGAGCAGATCGTACTTGGCGCCCACGAAGTTCAGCGCGCTGCTTCCAGGAGCGCTCCGATGCAGCGCGCCATGCAGGTGTTCGAGCTGGACCTGGCTGAGAGGCGATGCGGCCTCGTCGAAGATTTCGTGCAACGTCCCGATCGCCGAGTGGTCGAGCGCGCCCATCCCGTTCGTCTTCCAGTAGTTCCTCCAGCCCCAGGGCGAGATCTGGTCGTAAAGACGCTGCGCGTCGACATAACTTCGGGGCGCGACTCCGTCCCGCACGGGCGTGAAGCGTGCGCGCAGCCGGTCATAGACCGGGACCGCCGACTCGGCCTCGCCGCAGTAGCACGTCAGCAACGTGGCGAGGGGTTCGCCTTCGGGGGATCGGCGGAGGACAAGGTCGCAAGAAAACGCGTCGGGGACCGTGTCGACAAAACCGTCGTAGAAGGCCAGAAATTCGGAGGTGTAGCGGAAGTCGACGGGCCCCGAGACCACGCCGTCCAGCGGATGGAGAGCGAATTCAAACGTCGTCACGACGCCGAAGTTTCCGCCGCCTCCGCGCAGGCCCCATAGCAGGTCGGGGTTTTCCTCGGACGAGGCGGCGATCCGGTCGCCGGATGCGGTCACCAGCTCGGCGCCGACGAGGTTGTCGCATGTGAGGCCGTAGAGCCCGCGCAGGACACCGATTCCTCCGCCCAGCGTCAGTCCCGCCACTCCCGTGGTGGAAACGATCCCGCCCGGGGTCGCCAATCGGTGGGCTTGGGTTGCAGCGTCGAGGTCGCCCCAACACGCGCCGCCCTGGACGCGGGCGCGACGCCGCACCGGATCGACATCAACCCGACGCATTCGCGACAGGTCGATGACCAGGCCCTCCTCGACGACGGCGTTTCCCGCGACGTTGTGGCCGCCGCCCCGGACGGCGACCGCGAGGGCGTGCTCGCGCGCAAAGGCGATCGCCGTCGCCACGTCAGCCTCGTTCGCGCAGCGCACGATGAGATGCGGGCGCCGGTCGATCATGCCGTTGAAGACACGCCGCGCTTCGTCATACGCGTCTTCGCCGGGCTGCACGACAGACCCCGCGATCTCGCGTCCGAGACGCCGCGCCGCGTCTGCGTCCACGGCGGTCACTTCGCGACCGCCACCCGCGACCTGGACAGAAGCCTTGGCGCGAGCGAACCCACCACCGCCATCAGAACGGCTCCCGCCACCGGCGGCCAGAACGCAAGCGCGACGCTGCCGGTGGCGTCCACCAGCATCCCGGCCGAAAGCGGGCCCACGAAAGCAAGCAGGTAGCCGGCGGTGTACATGACCGCCGAGTAAGTCGAGGCCTCGCTCTCGTCGCGGGCGATCAACGGCGGCAGCGCGATCGAGGCCACAAACGCGGCCGCCGTGCCAAGGCCGACCATGAAGACCAGCGGCTGCACGAAGTCCGTCAGGCCGAGCAGCAGCCCGAGCGAGCCCGTCACGGCGAGGGTGCCCGCGACCACGTAAAAGGGCGTCGACAGCGCGTACGGCCAGCGGACGAAGGAGAGCGCGAACAGGGGGACGATGGGGAAGAAGTTCAGGAACAGGAACGTCGTGGCGACGTACCCGGCGCTCCGTCCGACCAGCAGGAACGGAACCCACGTCGCCACCGTGTAGTAGACGAGATTCTGGAACGTGAACAGGGCGGCCACCTGCCAGACCCTCGGGTCGCGCAGTACCGCCGCCAGGTGCGCCGGCGGCGCAGCCGTCCGATCGCGAGGTGTGAACCGAACCCACAGCAGCGCACCGACCGCGGCGATGGCCGCCCAAACGATGAACATCGCCCGCCACCCGATCGCCCGCGAGATGTAGGGCGAGAGCGAGGCGCCGAGGACGTTTCCCATCAGCAGTCCGTTGCCGTACAGGTTGCTGGCTCGTGTGATCGCCGTGGGGAACCACCGCCGGATCAAAACCGCGAGCGGGGGCTGCGCGAGGGCGATCGAGAGCGTCAGCAGCGAGCTGCCCGCGAAAACCCAGAACACACCCGGCGGCAGCGTGATCGAGACGGTGAAGATGACGAGCCCCGCGGCGCACAGCGAGACCAGTCGCCTTGCTCCATACCTGGTGGCGAGCAGAGCTCCAGGGATCGAGGCAACGCCCATCGTGAGCACGGCCAGCGAGGTGATCGAGCCGGTGGCCGAGAAGCTGAGTCCCAGGTCAGAGCGAATCGCCGGCAGCGACGGCGGAATTGCGAAGAGGATCACGCGCAGGTTGAAAGCCGTGAGCCAGACGAGCCCGAGCGAGATGACGGTCCGGCGCAAGGAGGACCATCCTAACGGTCAGATCTTCGACGAGTCAGGGACCGGATTGTGAGCGCGCACCCAGCGGAACACGTCGCTCGTCGCGAGCTGGCCTCCGGTCACGTACAGCACGTTGCCCGAGACCCACTCAGCCTCGTCGGAGCAGAGATAGACGGCCGCGCCCGCGATGTCGTCGGGAATCCCGACACGGTTGAGCGGATAGAAGGATGCGCGATCCGCCCGCTGGTCCTCGGTTCGCAGCCACTGCTCCGTTAGGCGCGTGTCGATGACGCCCGGCGCGATCGCGTTGACGCGGATCCGATCCTTGCCTGCCTCGTACGCGAGGACCTTGGTCAGGTTGACCACCGCCGCCTTGGCCGATCCATAGATTCCTTCGGTGGGTGCGGGGAAGAGGGCGTCGATCGACACGATGTTCAAGATCGCGCCGCCATTGCCCTGGCGGGACATCAAGCGGCAAGCGGCGACCGCCGCGAAAAGAGGAGTGCGGACGTTGAGCGCGTACATGGCGTCGAAAGCATCGACCGTGGCTTCGGCCAGGGGCCCCATCGATCCCGGTACTTCGGTGATCCCGCCGGCGTTGTTGACCAGGATGTCGAGCGAACCCAGCTCGCCTGCAGCGGCGTTCACCATGTTTACCGCCCGGTCGGTGTCGGCAAGGTCGACCACGTGAATGAAAGCCTTGCGGCCGAGGGCCCGGATCTCACCGGCGACAGCGTCGAGCTCGTCGCGGCCCCGGGCCGCCAGCGCCACATCCGCTCCCTGTCTCGCGAACGCGAGCGCGATGGCGCGGCCGATGCCGCGTCCGCCGCCCGTGACCAGCGCCTTCTTGCCTTCGAACGAGAACATCGCGAGCCCTCCCTTCGCTTCGAGAATCCGCCTATCGTAGGGACCTCGCGGAGATTGGCATGACGGTAGAGCGAGTGGGGACGGCGATCATCGGCGGGGGCATAGCCGGCTGCGCGCTCGCCTACTACCTCGCAGCGGAAGGCGAGACCGACATTCTCCTCGTCGAGGCAGACGAGATGGGCAGCGGATCCACCGGCGGTTCGTTCGGCGGCGTGCGCCAGCAGTTCAGCACGCCCCTGGAAATCGAGCTGTCGCGCCGCGGCCTGGAATTCTGGCGTTCAGCCGAGAGCGTGTTCGACTCGCCCGTCACCTGGCACGCCAACGGCTACCTCTTCATGAGCGGGCAGCCCGACATCGTGGCCAAGCTCGCGGAGGCCGCCGAGCTGCAGCGCAGCATGGGACTCGCCGAGGTCCATGTGCTCGACCCGGAGCAGATCCGCGAGGTAGTGCCCTGGCTCGGAACCGAGGGTGTGCTCGGTGGGACGTATACGCCCAACGACGGCAGGGTGACCCCGACCGAGGGTGTCGCCGCGCTGGTCAGGGCGGCAAAGGCTCGCGGCGTGCGCTTTCGGGAGAAATGGGAGGTGAGATCGCTCGAGCGCGCCGGATCGGCTTGGCGCCTCAGTGGCCCTGGAGTCATCGAGGCCGAGCGCGTGGTGGCGTGCACCGGCTACTGGAGCAGTGACTTCCTGCGTCCGTTCGGTTTGGAGCTGACGATCCGGCCGGTGCCGCTGTATGCCGCGATCACCGCCCCCGCGCTCGCCGGACATCGGGTGCCCTTGACCATCGACCTCGACACCGGCCTCTTGATCGAGCGTGAAGCGGATGGGCTCATGATCGCGATCCTCTACGAGAACAATCCGCCTGGTTACGGACATGCCCGCATGCTCGAGCAATTTGCCGAGCTCGCACGGGTTCGCGCACCGTCGCTCGCCGACCTCCGCATTGCGAGGCATGTCGTTTCGAACGTGGACCTGGGTGGAGACGGGCATCCTTACGTGGGGTTGGTCGAAGAGGGGCTCTGGATGGTGGCGGGCTTTGGTGGCCATGGGGCGATGCACGGGCCGCCGGTGGCGGAGCTGCTCGCCAGGACCATCGCCGGTCGCCCGGACCAGTCGCTGGACATCGAAGCGCTAAGTCCCTGGCGACCGCCGGTCGCCGCGGCCGAGTGGATGGTGGCCGCGAAGAAAGGCTGAGCGGCGTCTCAGCTTTCGGCTGTCTCGACGTCGCCGGCCTCGTGATAAACGTGGGTCGGCTCGATCCTGAAGATGGCCCTTCGCTCGCCTGGAAACGACCACGGGTAGCGCTCGAGACTCAGATATCGGCGGCTGAGGGCATCCATGTGCTCGCGCCATCCCTCCTCCGACCACGAGGCGACCTTTCCAGTCACCGCCAGGAACCGGTGTGGATTGCGTGGGTCGACAACCGAAAGCGCGACGGCCGGCCGGCTTCGCATGTTGGCGGCTTTGACGCGATCGACCCGCACGTTGACCAGTAGCGTGTCGCCGTCGTGGTCGACCCATAGGGGCGTGACATGGGGCGTGCCGTCGGCGCGCAGCGTGGCGAGGTGGCCCAGCGCGTCGCCCTCGAGGAGGTCGAGGAACTCCGGTGGGATCACGGAGGGCATCGACCGAAGGTTAACCCGACGCGTCTCATACTTTGGCCGATGTTCGCCGCGACTCGCCCCCCGGTACCCGCCGACAAGCTGCGGATCGGCCTCATCCTTCCGACCTGGACTACCACCGACGTGCGATGGTCCGAGGTCTTCGAGATTGCGGGCACCGCGGCCGAGGTCGGCTTCGACGCCCTCTATGTCAGCGACCACCTGCTGCTGCCGAGCAACAACGCGGAGCTGAAGCGGCGTGCGGGCGTGGATTTCCCCGACGATCCCGACATCGAGCTCGAGGGGTACATGGAATGCTTCACCGTGCTCGCTGCGCTTGCGGTGGCCATCCCGCGGCTCGCGCTTGGCTCATTCGTCGCGAGCACCGGATATCGCAATCCCGGCCTCATGGCGAAGATGGCCGTCACCATCGACGACATCAGCGATGGTCGTCTCGTCCTCGGTCTCGGCGCTGGCGATTCGGAGGGTGAGCACCTGACGTTCGGTTTTCCTCATGAGCAGAGGGTGGGCCGTTTCGAGGAGTCACTGCAGGTCATCAAAAAACTCTTCAACGCTGAGTCCACCGACTTCGATGGCGTGCATCACCAGTTGCGCGGGGCGAGGCTGCTTCCGGCCGGAAGGAGACGCGGTGGGCCACCGATCCTGATCGGGACGTTGAATCCCCGCCCGCGGATGCGCCGGCTGGTCGTGCAGTACGCCGAGGTCTGGAACGGCTGGCTGGGCTACACGGACGCCGGCCCGGAGTCGGCGGCCTCGCAGCTTGGGATTATCGACGACGCGTGTCGCGAGCACGGCCGCGATCCGAACACGCTCGTCGCGACTACAGCCGTGCGCGGCGCCATGCCAGCCTCGGGCTACGTGCCGAGGCCGGATGAGCGGCCGCTCGCTGGCCCGCCGCGCGAGATGGCCGAGACGCTGCGCGGACACGCCCGGCTGGGTATCTCCGAAGTCCAGGTCGCGCTGACCATGGGCGGTTCGGAAGGCGTCCGTGCCTTTGCTCCGGTCATCGAGGAATTGCGGTCCAGGTAAGGAGTCGCCGGGGCGAAACTGGCGATGCCGTCGGTCAGTCGACCGGGAAGGTCACCCCTTGGGCAAGCGGAAGCTCACTCCCGTAGTTGATCGTGCATGTCTGCCTGCGCATGTAGCCCTTCCAGGCGTCGGATCCGGCCTGGCGTCCGCCGCCGGTGGCCTTTTCGCCGCCGAACGCGCCGCCGATCTCGGCGCCCGACGTGCCGGCGTTGACGTTTGCGATGCCACAGTCGGAGCCGACGGCCGAGAGCCACCGCTCCGCGGCCGCGAGGTTGGTCGTGAAAAGGCCGCTGCTCAGGCCCTGCGGCACCGAGTTGTTGACGGCGATCGCCTCCTCCAGGCTGTCCACCTCGAACACATGCACGATCGGCGCAAAGACCTCCTCTTTGCAAATGGGCATGTCGATGTTCGAACGGACGATGGCGGGCTCGACGAAGTACCCCTCGCGGTCGGCGAGCACCTTGCCGCCATAGACCAGCCGGCCGCCTTGACGCTGCATCTCGGCCAGTCCTTCGCGGTAGTCGTCCACGGCTGACCGGGAGACGAGCGGGCCCATCAAGGTGGAGTCGTCCAACGGATCCCCGATTCCGATTGTTCTGTACGCAGCGACCACCTGCTCCAGGAAGCGCTTCGCGATCGGGCGCTGCAGGATCAAGCGGCGGGTGCTGGTGCAGCGCTGGCCGGCGGTACCGACAGTCCCGAACACGACCGCACGCAAAGCAAGCTTCAGATCCGCGTCGGCGAGCACGATCACGGCGTTGTTGCCGCCGAGCTCCAGAATCGCGCGTCCTGATCGCTTGGCCATCGCGACCGACACGCGCTCGCCGAGTGCGCACGAACCAGTGGCCTGGATCAGAGGGACGCGTTCGTCCGCGAGCAGCGCTTCGCCGATCGAGCTTCCACCGCCGATGACCAGGCTGAACACCCGTTCCGCCTCAGTTCCGGCGGTCACCTGGTGAAAGATCTGCTGTGCGGCGATGGAGATCAAGGGGGTCAGGCTCGACGGCTTCCAGACGATCGTGTCGCCGCAGACGAGGGCCAGCGCCCAGCCCCAGCCCGGGACCGCGACCGGAAAGTTGAACGCGGATATGATCCCGACCGCGCCCAGCGGATGCCACTGCTCGACCAGCCGGTGGTCGCGTCTTTCAGACGCGATCTCTCTGCCGAACAGTTGCCTGGATTGGCCGACGGCCAGGTCGCAGATATCGATGACCTCCTGGACCTCGCCGCGGGCCTCGCTCAGGATCTTGCCGTTCTCCAGGCTGATGAGCCTGGCCAGCTCTTCTTTGCGCGCACGAAAACCGTCACCGAGCCGGCGCACGATCTCGCCGCGGTGAGGTGCAGGCACCTGCCGCCAACGCGAGAATGCTTCGTGCGCCTCGGTGACCGCACGCCTGCAGTCGTCTGGGCTCGCGGTTCTGACATGCGCGAGGACGTCGCCCGTGGACGGGTCGCGCGTTTCGACCAGCGGTCCTGAGGCGTCATCGTGAAACGCACCGCCATACGCGACGCCCGTCACCGTCCCGCCAGCCTTCATGCCGAACGCGGCGAGGATCTCTTCGACTCTCATCTTCCGATCGGATGCGATCTTGGTGCTCATAGCAGTCCCATCCTTCTGAATTCGTAGATCAAACGACGTTGTTTTCCGGTTCGACGTTACCGGTCGCGAAGCGCCGGTGCGCGAAGATGTCGAGCGGCACCTGAGGTTGCTCACCCGAGAACCACTGCGCGAGCAGGTACCCGACCGCCGGCGCCTGCTGGAAGCCGTGGCCGGAAAAACCGCAAGCACACCAAAAGCCCTCGAGGCCATCGACCGGACCCAGGATCGGCTGATGGTCAGGCGTCATCTCGTACAGGCCCGCCCACGCCGTCTGGATTCCGGCCGTGGCGAGCCTTGGCGCCCGACGGTCGATCACCTCGGCCATGGCGTCGAGGACTCCCCAGTCGACGTCCGTGTTGAAGCTCGGCTTTTCATCGCGCATTCCCATTCCGAACAGCAGGCCGTCGCCTTCCGGATGGAAATAGAGTGACGTCGCGAAGTCGATTGTCATCGGATGCTGGCGTGACACCTCCGGCACGGAGTCGGTGACGAAGATGTTGCGCGGGTAGGGCTCCACCGGCACATCGATCCCCGCCATGGCGCCGATCTTGCTCGCCCATGCTCCGGCGCAGTTGAATACCGCGGACGTCGAGATCTCGCCGGCAGTGGTTCTCACCGCCCGCACATGTCCCGCCTCCTGAACGATGCCTTCGATCGCAACGCCTTCGAGCAGCCTGACCCCCAGCCTCCTGGCTGCGCCCGAGTAAGCAATCGTCACCGCGTGCGGGCTCGCGATCCCGTCGCTGGGGCAGAAGGTGCCGCCCAGGATGTCGTCGCCGTGAACCAGCGGCGCGAGCTCGCGCACCTCGTGTGGCTCCAGCCAGCGGGCGTCGGTGACGCCAGTCTTGTGCCACATCGGCAGCAAGCGCCGGAAGTCCGCGACCTGGCTGTCGCTCGTCAGCACGAACAGGTAGCCGATGTGCCGGAACTCCGGATCGACGCCCGTCTCCGCCTCGAGACCGGACAGCAGCTGCACCGAGAGCTGCTGCATGACGACGTTTGCGGCGGAGGAGAACTGACGCCTGATCCCGCCAGCGCATCTGCCCGTCGACTGCGATCCGAGCGTCTCTCTTTCCACAAGCACGACCTCCGCGCCTCGCCGCGCGAGGTGGTATGCGATGGAGCACCCGACCACCCCGCCACCCACGACCACGGCGTCAGCCGCGCCCCGGATCATGACCGGAACTACACTCTGCTCGGGGATGGAGTCTGGAGGCGAAGCGGGCCATGGGCGGCCACTTTATGGACCATCTGATTCAAAGGTTTCGCCGCGATTCTCGGGCATTCGGACCTACGCGCGGCTTCCCCACCTAACCGGCCGCCTGGCGGGCGTTGACGCCGCCATCGTGGGCATCCCGTTCGACACCGGTGGAACTTACCGCGTCGGCGCCCGGTTCGGGCCGGAGCACATCCGCAGCGCCTCTGCGCTGATGCGCCCGTATCACAGCGGAAGCGGAGTCGCGATCTTCGACCGACTGTCGGTGGTGGACTATGGCGACCTCCCTGTCGTTCCGGGCTATATCGAAGAGTCCCACCGCCGGATCGCCGGGGGCCTTCTGGACGTTTTGCGGGCCGGTGTCATCCCGATCGACCTTGGAGGTGATCACTCGATAGCGCTGCCGGAGTTGCGTGCTCTGGCCGAGGTGCATGGCAAGGTTGGGCTGATTCAACTCGACTCCCACAGCGATACTTCCGAGGCGTATTTCGACCAGCCCCACACGCATGGCACGCCCATCTATCACGCGGTGAGGGAAGGATTGATCGAGCCATCGCGATCGATCCAGGTCGGATTACGCGGTCCCATCTACTCGGACCGCGACTACGCGATCCCGCGCGAGATGGGGATCGAGGTCATCACTGGCGTGGAGGCGCATGAGATGGGCATGGCCGCGGTCGCCGAGCGAATTGCCGCGCGAGTTGCTGACATCAAGGTGTTCTTCTCGTTCGACATCGACTTCATCGACCCCGCGTACGCGCCGGCGACGGGGACGCCGGAGATCGGTGGCTTCACCACATGGGAAGCCCAGTCTCTGTTGAGGCGCCTTGCGGGCATCAACTATGTCGGCTTCGATGTGGTTGAGGTCATCCCCGCATACGACGTCGCCGACAACACGTCCTTCGTGGCGGCCAACATCGTCTACGAGTTCCTCGCGCTGCTCGCCCAGGCCCGGTGAGCGGCCGGCTCGCGGGCAAGATCGCCGTCGTCACCGGTGGCACGAGCGGCATCGGAGAGGCGACCGTCCGTCTGTTCGTCAGCGAAGGAGCTCGGGTCGTCATCGTCGCCCGGCGCAGCGGACCGGGGGAGACGCTGGTGGCCGACCTTGGTCCGGAGCGGACGAGATTTTTCGCAGGCGACGTGGCGAGCGAATCCACCGCCAAGAACGCGATCGACCTCGCCGAGCAATGGGGTGGAGTGGACATCCTCGTCAACAACGCGGCAATGGACTGGACGAGTCCGATCATCGAAACCTCCGCGAGCGACGTGCGCCGGGTAATGGAGACAAACTTCATCGGGTCGTTTGTCATGCAGCGGGAGGCTGCGACCAGGATGCTCGCTCGCCACCGCGGGTCGATCATCAACGTGACCTCGCGCAATGCCTCTGTCGGGGTGGCGACGATGGGGGCATACGCTGCGGCCAAGGGAGCGCTGCTCGCGCTGACAAGAGCGGCGGCTGTCGAGTGGGCGAGGGAGGGCGTGCGCGTCAACGCGGTCGCTCCGGGACTGACGCAGACGCCGCTCGTACGGACATGGATCTCGGAGCAGGAGGACCCCGCCGGATTCGAGAGAGAGGTGGCGTCGTCGATCCCTCAGGGCCGGATGGCCGAGCCGACGGATGTCGCCGGCGCAATACTGTTTCTTGCAAGCGATGAGTCCGCGCACATCACGGGTGCCTCCCTCGCGGTCGACGGCGGCTACACGGCGGCGTGATCGATGACCGTGAATAAATCCGTCGCCGGCTTCTCAGCCGAGGAGGCGAGCCGGCTTTCCGAGCTCGACCGGACACACTGGCTTCATCCGCAGGGCGATCTTGCGGCGACTCCCGGAACGATCCCGCAGCTGATCATGGTCAGCGGACAGGGCGCGAGGCTGACCGACATCGAAGGACGCGAGTACGTCGACGGCATGGCCTCGCTCTGGAATGTCAATGTGGGTTACGGCCGCGAAGTGCTTGCCGCAGCGGCCGCGGAGCAGATGACCACTCTGGCTTTCAGCTCCGCCTACGGCGGCTTTGGGACGGCGCCGGCCATCAGGCTTGCGGCCCGGCTGGCGGAGCTGGCGCCGGGCGATCTCGAGGTGACCTATTTCGCCTCCGGAGGCGCCGAAGCGAACGACACCGCTTACAAGATCGCCCGGCTCTACTGGAAGCTGCGCGCGGAACCGGATCGCGTGAACATCATCTCTCGGACTCGCGACTATCACGGCCTTACGTACGCCGCCACGAGCGCCACGGGCCTGGCCAACTTCTGGAAGGGTTTCGAACCACTCGCGCCTGGATTCCTGCACGCTCCCGCGCCCGACCCGTACCGCTATGCCGGCGAGGGCTCCGCCGGAGTGGCTTACGTGCAGGCCCTGGAGAAGGTCGTGCTGGAAGCGGGTCCGCAGACCGTGGCCGCCGTCGTGGCGGAGCCGGTGCAGGGCGCCGGCGGTGTGATCGTGCCGCCTGTTGACTACTTTCCGCTGCTCCGCCAGGTCTGCGACAAGTACGGCCTGCTGCTGATAGCCGACGAGGTGATCACCGGATTCGGGCGTACCGGGCGGTGGTTCGGCCTGGAGCACTGGAACGTCCAGGCCGACCTGATGATCTTCGCGAAGGGTGTCACCAGCGGCTACCTGCCGCTGTCGGGCGTCATGCTGACGCGTCGCGTCCACGACGTGCTGAGGTCGGTGAAGGGCATGTTCGCGCATGGGTTCACCTACAGCGGCCATCCGACCGCATGCTCCGTCGGGTTGCGAAACCTTCAGATCCTCGAGGAAGAAAGGCTCGTCGAGCGAGCCGCGGAACTAGGCGCCTACCTGCAGAAGAAGCTGCAGGCGCTGCGCGAGCTCGAGATCGTCGGCGACGTGCGCGGCCTCGGCCTGATGGCCGGTGTTGAGCTCGTCAGCGACAAAGCCACCAAGCAGTCCTTCGATGTCGCAGAGGGTGCCGCGAGGCGCGTATGGCTCGAGGCCCTGGAGCACGGCGTGATCGTGCGCCCGATCGCGGGTGACGTGATCGCGATCTCGCCGCCGTTCGTGATCAGCGAGCAGCAGATCGACCGCATCGTCGAGGTGCTGCACGGGGCGATCGAGAGCGTCGGGAGTCAGCTGCGCCGGCCGGATTGATCCGGGGAACGATCTCCGAAATGCCTATGTCGGCATCGGCGTGCCGGTGAGCTCTTCACAAGCGGCAAGCAGCCCATCTTGGATCGTCACGTCACGCGCGGCAGGATGGGTATCCTGCCGCCTCTTGTGATAGAAGTACGCGCCGCTGACCATCGCGGCAGAGTCCTGGCTGACCGCGAGCCACGCCTGCGTTTCGGAACCGAGACCGAGATCGTCTGGCGCGCCCCGGCCTCCCATCTTGGTGGCGACCCAACCTGGGTCGACAGCATTGGACCGCACCGCCGGCCAACGCCGCGCCAACGCAAGAGCCAGCACCGCGTCGAACAGCTTGGAGTCTGAGTACGCCTGGGACCCATTCCACCGCCGGCGCTTCCACTGCAGGTCGGAGAGGTCGGGATCGCCGCCGCGATGCATGCCGGAGCTCAGATAGATGAGGCGCTTGGGTTGTTCTATGAGCGCCGTGAGTAGGTAAGGGGCGAGCACGTTGATGGCAAAGATGTGCTCGAGACCCTCGAGTGTCTCGATTCGGCCTTCGCGGTCACCGACCCCCGCGTTGTGAATGACAGCATCGAACGGCCCTAAATGGTTGGCCTGATCGGCAAGTCCGCGAGTCTCCACGATGCTCACCAGATCGCCAACCACCACGCCGTAAGCCTTGGGCGCCGTGGTCTGTGAGTCTCGGGCACGCCCCTGGTTGCGGGCGTGGAGGACCACGTCGTGCCCGGCGGCAATCAATCGCTTCGCTGCCATGAGGCCGAGACCGTCGGATGATCCGGTGATGAGCACCTTGCTCATGGTCCTTGGCTCGACGTTAATTGATTGATCCTTGCCGCCGAGCATCTCAGCATTGCTCGAAACCCGGCGTGAAGCGGCCCATGATTGGTCGCGAGACCGAGTTCCTCGCCACCGATGAATTCCAGGTCCAGGCGAAGTCACTATGTTCGACATTCCATTTCCCGTGCACCGAAGGAGCCTGACCATGACCACCGACACGAAGGGCGCCGGCAAGTACGCCAAGGTCAACGACATCAACCTCTACTACGAGACCCACGGTGACGGGCCGCCGCTGATCCTCCTGCACGGCGGACTGGGGTCGGGCGAGACGTTCGGGCCCGTGTTGACCCAACTCGCGAAGCGCCACCAGGTCACCGCCGTCGACCTGCAAGGACATGGCCGTACCGCTGACATCGATCGACCAATCGACGTCCGGCTGATGGCCGACGACATCGCCGCCCTCATCGACCACCTTGGGTTGAAGAAGCCGGACCTGGTCGGCTACTCGCTCGGCGGTGGCGTGGCGCTCCACACAGCGGCGAAGTACCCGGCCAACGTCCGCCGCCTGGTCGCCGTCTCAGCCAACATCCGGCCCGACGCGATCTATCCGGAGATGCGAGTCCAACAAGGCCAGGTGAGCGCGGCCGCCGCCGAGTTCATGAAAGACACACCGATGTACCAGCTCTACCAGAGGGTCGCACCACGTCCCGAGGACTTCCCGCGGCTGCTCGACAAGATCGGCGAATCGATGTCGAAGGACTTCGACTTCTCCGAGGAGGTCCGTGGTCTCCAGGTGCCGACGCTCATCGTCGCCGCCGACGCCGACATGGCTCCGCCGAGCCACTACGTCGAGGTGTTCAAGTTGCTCGGCGGCGGACTCCGCGACGGTGGCTGGATGGGCGAGGGCCGGCCGGCGGGCGGGCACGCGCTCGCGATCTTGCCAGGTCTGACCCACTACAACATCGGCAGCTCGCCACTGTTGGCTGCGGTAACCCTCGCCTTCCTCGAAGAGCAACCGTAGATTTCCGCGAGCCGCCGCTCGTTGGATACGGCATCGGCCGCAGTGGCCACGATAAGGGTGGATGGGTTCTGTTCCACCCTTCGAATGGAGGGTTGGGCGCGTCGCTCCCGGGTGTCGCCGCAAGTCCGCGATCCAGATGTCCTGCCATGCCGTGAGTCCGGGCTGGCCCAGAGTCGATGAACGACGCCGCATGCCTTGACAGGCGACTGCGGATGGTTCATAAATTTGGGGTTCTTCTCAGGTGGTGATTGTGATTTTCATCAGGTGAAAACGAACGCTTATCGCACTCGGTCCGTGGAACGAGTTCTTGCCGTTCTCAATGCGTTCACCGAGGCCGGTCCCAACCTGACTTTGATGCAGGTCTGTGAAGCCACCGGGCTGACACCCAGCACTGCCTACCGACTCATGGCCAACCTCGTCGCTCGGGGCTATCTGGAGCCCGGACGTGAAGGCAACGCTTACCGACTCGGTTTGACGGTGATTCGACTGGCAGGTGTCGCCTTGGGTCAACTGGATGTTCGCGTCAAAGCGGCGCCGCTGATGGATGAGCTGCGCAACCGGACCCGCGAGACGGTTCACCTGGCGGCGCTAGATGGAAGGCACATCATTTACCTCGAGAAGCTCGAAGGGCTTCACGCCATTGGGCTGATGAGCTCCCGCGTCGGGCGCACAGCGCCTGCTCACTGCACTGCACTCGGCCGAGTCCTGCTGGCGTTCAATCCGGAGGCGACGGAGGAGATTCTCAAAGGGCCCCTCGAAGCGCCGACCCCTCGCACCGTCGTCGATCCCAAGGCTCTACGTGCATTGCTGGCTCGGGTGAATGAGCAGGGCTATGCCTTGGATTTGGGGGAGCACGAGCCGGAGGTGCGCTGCGTCGCGGCGCCTGTCAGAAACCATTCCGGCGCGGTAATTGCGGCGATGAGTGTTTCTGGGCCCGCACAAAGGATTGAGCCGATGCTGACCGAGGGTCTGGTGACGGAGGTGGTGCATGTTGCGCGGGCGATATCGGGCTTGCTCGGCTATTTGGGTTCCGCCATGGCCCGAAAAATCGTGGAGACCAGGACCGTTTAACCAGTTCACGTGGGGAGGCTTTAAAGGATGTTGAGCATTGAGGCACTCGTTGAGGGTTTGACTACAGGCCGGCTCAGTCGCCGTGGTTTTTTGCAAGGAGCGATCGCGCTGGGGCTTTCCATGTCCGGTGCTGTCGCACTTTTGGAGGCGTGCACGTCTGGGACCCCGGGCACCTCTGGCGCCGACCTGACGTTCGTCGTCTGGTCCTACGGTGTGGAGACGATAAAGGACAACATCAAGAAGCTAGAGGCGAAGGTCTCAGGCCTTCACGTTAACTTCCAGGACTTCGCGTGGACCAACTATCACGACACCATGGTCGCGAGATTCGCCGCCAAGACGCCAACTGATGTCTGCTATAGCTCGGACCATTGGCTCTCCGAGTGGGCAGCTGCGGGTTGGCTGACGCCTCTTGAGCAGAAGTACCCTGATCTCAACGCATACACAAGCGACTATTTCCCGTACGTGATTCAGGGCATGACCTATCAAGGCAAGAATTACGGAATCCCGTATTACGCAGACACCTGGGCCTTTCTGTACAACGAAGATCACCTCAAGAAGGCCGGCATTTCACAGCCACCGACCACGTGGGACGAGCTCACGCAGCAGTCCCTGCAAATCAAGTCAAAAGGAATCGCCAACTATCCGGTCATCCTCCTTTTCGCGCAGGATGATCCAGGATCCATCGAAGTCTGGACGTCGATGGTCTTCTCACTGACAGACGGCCACCTTTTCGACGAGAGCCTGAATCCGGTGTTCAATCGTTCCGGTTCAGCTGCGGCGAAGACCATCGATTGGGTCGCGAACGCCCTCAATACATCGAAGATCCTCGACCCGGCCTCTCTGACATCGCAAGAGATTCCAGTGGTGAAGGCAATGGAATCTGGCGCACACACCTTCACGATCCTGGAGACCTACAACCAGGCCGAGCTAAACAAGAGCGGTTCGGGTCCCTTCTCGGGTCAATTCAAGATGGCGCCGATGCCTGGCGATACACACAACACAGTCGGCTATGTGCGCTTTTACGCTGTCACCGATCAACTCACCAAGAGGGATGCGAACGTCGTCAAGTTTGGTGATCAGTTTTTGCAGTATTTCGGCGGCAAACCCGATGGCGCGATCAGCCCCGTGGTGAAGCGGTGGGCGGTGGAAAATGGCTTGGGCTTTGGTTGGAAGTCGCTTTGGGACGACGCCGATGTGCGTAAGGCATTCAGCACCTGGGGGAGCCCGGACATGTTGCGACAAAATCAGCAGCTGGCGCGCTCCAAGGAGGGGCTGACCAAGTACTACCCATCATGGGATGTCTTCACACGGGGCGAGCTGCAGAAGGCCTACCTCAAGCAGGTCAGCACGACAACGGCTTTGAGCGCGATGGCTGACAAGTGGAACAGCTTGAAGAAAGGCTGATCGTCTTTTAGGGATTGGACGTGGTCCAGCTGAGGGCTGGTGGGTCGCGCCGGCCCTCGAGAGGCCGGCAAATCGTGGCAGGCCGAGAATCAGGTTATGCCTACCTGACTCTCCTGCCCGTGCTGCTCATCATGGCGGCGTTCAGTCTCTATCCAATCGGCTACGCGCTGTACCTCAGCCTCCACAGAGAGGTTCTGACTGATCCACTCAACAATCCCTACGTCGGTTTCCAAAATTTCAGCAATGCCCTACACAGCTACTACCTGACTTCGTCGCTGGTATCGACGGCGGCATTCATGGCTATGGCCGTGCCGTCGGTGATGATTTTTGGACTGCTCGCAGCGCTGCTTCTCAACGAGGCGTTCGCCGGGGCCAGGATTCTTAGGGTCGCGATCTTGCTGCCCTGGGCAATGCCGGCCGTCGTAAGCGGCATCGTCTGGCGCTGGATGCTCAATGGGGACTATGGGATTCTGAACTCGGCGCTCTTCCAACTCGGAATAATCCACGACTACATTCCCTGGTTGAGTCAGCCGGCTTTGGCGAGAGTCGGTTTGGCCGTTGCTCATGTCTGGCGCGAGGGGCCGCTGGCTGCCATCTTCTTCCTGGCCGGCCTGCAGACGATCTCACCTGACCTCTACAGCGCAGCCGCCGTCGACGGCGCGGGGCGCGTGGCTGCGTTTCGGCGCATCACGATGCCGCTGCTCAGGCCAACGATCGTGATCGTCTTGATCTACGAAACGATAGTTGCAGCGACAACTTTCGACCTGGTCTACGTGATGACCGGAGGAGGCCCGGCTGACGCGACCTCGCTGATCAGCTGGTATGCCTACGCCGAGGTCTTCAAATTCTTGGATCTGGGAACGGGAGCCGCGTTGGCGTTCCTCATCGCCCTGGTTCTGCTCGCCGTAATCATTCTGTACTTGCGGGTGCTGCGCTCGGAAGAACGACGTTGACAACTTACATCGCAAGCCGCGCTTTTCGGCGACAAGCAGGCCTGTGGGCCGCCACGCTCGTCATGCTCGTGTTCATCCTGGGGCCGATACTCTGGATGCTCGACTCCAGTTTTCAGGGTGAAACCGAGCTGCTGACACGTCCGAGCCACCTGCTGCCTCAGCAGCCGACGATCGCAAACTTCAATTACATCTTCACGGGTGCGGTTCCGCAAGGACTGAATGTCAGGGGAACGCTTCGCAGCCGGATTTCGCAGGAGGCGCGTGAGGTTCCCGCCGCGCTGGAGAACAGCGCCATCATCGCGCTGACGGTTGCCCTCGTGAACGTGGCGCTCGGGGCTCTCGCCGCCTATACGTTCGCTCGCCTCAAATTTCGAGGCAAATCGCTCGTTTTCAACTTTCTGCTGGGCACCCGACTGCTGCCCGCCATCGCCGTGGCGATCCCCTATTACGCGATCGTCAGCGCTCTCGGCCTACTCGATTCATATCTCGGCCTGATCCTCGTCTACCTGACCTTTTCCTTGCCGTTCACCATCTGGTTTCTGCGCGACTACATCATCTCGCTGCCGATTGACATCGAAGAGGCAGCTCAGATCGACGGATGCAGCCGTTTGCAACTTCTCCTCAGGATTGTCTTGCCGCTGGCCGCGCCGGGCTTGGCTGCGGCCGGCGCTTTCGCCTTCATGTCTTCGTACAACGAGTTCCTTTTCGCGTTGCTTCTAACCCAGACGATCAGCTCGCAAACGCTGCCCGTAATTCTCTCGTCGGTCGCCACCAACCCAGACGCGAGCTTGGCGCTGATCGCGACGAGCGTGGTACTCGCGATGGTGCCTCCGCTTCTCTTCGCAATCGCGTTTCAACGCTTCCTGACCAGGGGCCTCGTAGCCGCCCTGGGTAAGGGCTAAGTCAGGTGACGGGAGCCGACATCGTGACCATCGGCGAAACCATGATCCTGCTTTATGGCGAGGACACGACCGCACCACTGCGTTTCGGGGAACGTTTATGTCTCGACTTCGCGGGGGCTGATTCAAACTTCGCAATCGCGATGTCGCGACTGGGCTACCGCTCAGCGTGGATCAGCCGTCTCGGCGCGGAGCCTTTGGGTGAGCTTGTTCTGAATGGAATCGCCCGCGAGGGAGTCGACGTATCGCGGGTGATCCTGGATCCACTCCGTAATACCGGCCTGTATCTGAAGCACCATGATTCGACCGGAGTCACCCGTATCCAGTACTACCGTCATGGCTCGGCCGCAAGCAACCTTCAGCCTGACGATCTCAATCCCGAGGACTTCCGGGACGCCAAGCTCGTCCATCTCAATGGAATGACATTCGCACTAAGCGAAACCTGCGTCAGCACCATGCGCAGGGCGGTGGAGTTGGGGCTGAATTGTGGAGCGATGGTCTCGCTCGACCTCAATCTCCGGCTGCAGCTCTGGAGCGTGGAATCCGCAAGGGAGACGCTTGGACCTGTCATCCAGAAGACATCGGCGATCTTCGGTACCGAGGACGAGTTTCTTGACTATTTCGCGGTATCTGACATCGACGAGGCGTTGAGCGCCGCGGTTGCGCTCGGACCCCGAATCGCTGTCGCCAAGATGGGGCCGGACGGCGCGGTGGCGCTCGTCGATGGAGTGCGCTTCTCGCATGCCGGCTACACGTCGCCGGCGGTCGTCGATGTAGTCGGAGCCGGCGATGGATTCAACGCCGGATTCTTGGCGTCACATCTTCGCGGTCTCTCCGCATACGAGTGCTTGCGGAGGGCGAATCTGGTCGGCGCGTGCGCAGTCGCAACGCCCGGAGACTTCCAGGGATATCCCACCCTTGAAGAGATGGAGCGGCTGCTCGTGATTTGGCAGGAGCGCGGCCGAGCCGGTGACTGAGGAGATTGCGGCAGAGCGGCTTGTGGCCATCGTACGCACCCGAGACCCGGAGCTGGCCGTCCCATTGGCCGAGGCGATCGTCAACGGCGGAATTTCCAGCATCGAAGTCGCTCTCACCACGCCGAAGGCTCTCGAAACCATCGCCGAGCTGGTGTCGCGGTTCGCCCACCGGGTGCTCGTTGGGGCAGGCACGGTGCGGAATGCATCGGATGCCGGGAGTGCCATCGCCGCGGGCGCGCGGTTTTTGGTTTCGCCGGACTTCGACGAGAGCGTGCTCGACAGCGCCCGATCGGCTCAGATTCCTTACGTCCCGGGCGCGCTGACGCCGAGCGAGGTAGGGAGGATCCTGGCGGCGGGCATAGAGCTGATCAAGATCTTTCCCGCCGTCCGCCTGGGCCCAGGGTATCTCCATGACCTGCTGGGCCCATTCCCGCAGCTTCGCCCAATACCCACGGGCGGAATCGACTTCTTGAACGCGGCTGATTTCTTGAAGGCTGGTGCCGTCGCGCTGGGCGTCGGCTCAGCCCTGACGAATGGAACCGGACGCTCCGGCCTGGCCGGCGTGACCGCTCGGACAAAGCGCCTGAAACGGCTTCTCGCAAAGGTCGACGGGAGGTGAAGACGTTGACAGTCACCGAGGTGAGTCCCCGTCAAGTGCGGCTGTTCATAGGCGGACAGTGGATGGATGCCTCAGATAGGAAAACATTCCAACAGGTCAGCCCAGCGACAGGCGACGTTATGGGTTTCGTCGCAGACGCCTCGCGTGAAGACGCGCGTGCGGCGATCGCGGCCGCTGGCCGGGCGCGGCGCTCCATGGCACGCCTCACCGTTTTCGAGCGGTCGGGGTTGTGCCAACGAATTGCCGATGCAATCGTCGCTCGCCAGGCATTGCTGGCACCAGAGCTCTCGCTCGAGCAGGGCAAGCCGCTGCACGAAGCCAGGGATGAGATCAACTTCGCCGCACGGCTCTTCCATGACGCCGCGGAATACATTTCCAAGCTGGAGACCAGCTTGTTGCCGGCGGCCGATTCCAGCAAGCGTATTTTTACTCTGCGCCAGCCGCACGGAGTCGTCGGTGTCCTGACTCCCTGGAACTATCCACTTGGAATCCCGAGCGAGTACCTCTCGGCTTCGTTGGCTGCGGGCAATGTTGTGGTTTGGAAGCCGGCGCCAACGACCTCCATGATCGCAGCTCGACTCGTCGAATGCCTTCTGGAGGCAGGTATGCCGGAAGGCGCGGTGAATTTGGTCCATGGAGGAGCCGATCCCGGTGAGGAGATCGTCGCCAACCCGGGCACTCAAGCAGTTGGGTTCACCGGCAGCACCACGACGGGCAGCTTGATCGCGAAGCATGCTGGTGCCAAGCCCTTGCTCCTGGAACTAGGTGGCAACGGCCCGACCATCATCCTCGACGACGCCAACCTGAAGGCGGCAATTTCTGGAACCGCCATTGGCTGCTTCACCAATGCTGGCCAAATATGTCAGAGCAGCGAGCGCATCCTGGTGATGGAACGCGTCCACGATCAAGTCCTGGATGGTCTCGTTTCGAGCGCCTCGCGAGTGAAGCTCGGGCATCCTTTGCACGATGGCACGACGATGGGACCGCTCAACAATCAAGGCGTAGCTTCGAAGATGGAAAGCCATATTCGTGACGCGGTCGATCGTGGGGCGGACGTCATCTTCGGGGGCAGCCGCGCGGAGGGGCAGCCGACGAATTTGTACTACCAACCCACCGTTGTCGATCATGTGAGCCGTGACTCGCTGGCGAATCGTGAGGAGACTTTCGGGCCAATCGCCCCGGTGATCATCGTTCGTGACGTTGAGGATGCCATCGCGGTCGCTAACAGCTGCGCCCTGGGCCTGTGCGCGTCGGTGTACACGTCGGACATGAACACCGCGTTTCGCTGCGCCGAAAGGCTCGAGTGCGGGGTCGTGAACGTGAACGAGTCGGCTGCGTATTGGGACGGGCGCACACCCTTTGGGGGTTGGTCGGGCAAGGGCAGCGGGGTCGGGCGTCTCGGTGGAATGGAATCGATCCGGTTCATGACTCAGATCAAAAGCGTGGTGCTGGACGTCGGCGATCCCGATGGGGATTGATACGGCGCGGTTCGACCAAAACGAGGTAAAGCAGCTCAGGATGCGCCTGTGCGCCTGATCGAAATGACGCGCTCTGAAGCGATCAAAGCGGCGCCGGAAAGCCTGCTCATAATTCCGCTGGGCGCGACGGAACAGCATGGGCCACATCTTCCAGTCGGGACTGACACCCTGCTCGTCGAGACGATCGCCGAGCGTGCATTGCTTGCGCTGCGAGATTCTTTTCCGGCAGTGCTGGCGCCAACGCTGCCTGTGGGCAGTTCGGCGCATCACGTGCCCTTTGGGGGAACCCTTTCGCTGACCAGTCCCTCTTTCTATCGCGTGTTGATGGATATCGGTCGGTCAGCCGCCTCGGTCGGATTCCGGCGAATGTTCTACCTCAACGGCCACGGCGGCAACCATGAGCTTGCTCAGGTTGCTGCGCGCGATCTGGGGTTGGAGCTACCAATCGCGGTGGGCGCCGGGTCGTGGTGGGCCATGGCCTACGACGCTCTGATTGAGGCCGGCAGCCCGGCGATCCGGAACATACCCGGGCACGCCGGGGGATTTGAAACCGCAGCCATGATGGCCATAGCGGGTCACCTGGTTCGAGAACAACGGCCAGTCCGACAAGGTCAGCCTGCCGAAAGCCCCCCCTTCCGGTCGGATTACCGAACCGAGATCCACGACTCCTGGCAAGCGATCGATGGTTTCACCGACAATCCTGCCGATGCCACTGCTGAGCTGGGTGCCCGATTCCTCAGCGTCGCCGTGGCCAAGGTCGCCGCTGATCTAGGAATCTTTTATTCCAAGTCACAAGCGGCTATTTGACTCAAAAGGCCGGCGGGTCCACGACCTCCGGGGCGTTGCTCTGGATCGACCGAATGATTGCGTCGTTCACCGCAACGTTGCGAACCGCGTCAGCGATGGGCACCAGGAAGTCTTTGTCGTCGCGAATGGTCCGCAGAAAATGATTCACCTCGTCGGCGAGATCTCCGACTATGCGCTGATTGGTCTCCGGCCAATGAAGCCCGTCGGGGAGGGTGAGACCCGTGACGCCGAGAACCCGCAGGCCATGGTCGTGTGTGTCGACGTCCACGAATCCCACTGTTCCGACGACCTCGAGGCGTGCACTGATTCCTGAGGGCGCGTGGTCGGGTAGCGTCCACCCAAACTGAAGGTTTCCAGCCATACCGTCTTCCAGCTCGCAAGTCGCGAAGATCGCGTCGTCAGTCGGTGGCAGGGAGCTGTCGGGGGCAGCCGATCTCACCGCTCGGGCGAATACGCGTGTAATCCTCTTGCCCGACACCCATTGCATGGCGTCAATGTCATGTATGCCCAGGTAGAAGCAAGGGGAGCTCTTTCCTGCCATTCGCGACCCAACCTGGCGGAAGGTGAAACGACTCGCTGTGACGTGCAGTGGTACGCCTATGACGCCCTGGGCAACCCTTTCCGCTGCTCCGGCGTAGCGCGAATCGAACCGGAGGATGTGCCCCACCATCAATCGGCTCGGCGACGATTGAGCGACCTCAGCGATGCGCCGGGCAGCACCCAGGGTATGTGCCATCGGCTTCTCGAGGAGGACCGCCTTGCCTGCCCGGAGCAACCGACTCGCCGGCTCCTCATGGGCGGTGTCTGGAACCGCGACGATCGCGGCGTCAACATGCCTGTCTTCGCAGATCGAGTCCACCGACGGAAAATGAGGAACGCCGAAATGGGAGGCCACTCTGTCGGCCGCGTCGCGGTCCACGTCGACAATGGCCGCCAACTGGGCGAGTGGACTCTCGGTAACGACCCGCGCGTGTAGCTGACCCATGAAGCCAGCCCCTACTACCGCAACGCGAAGCCTCATCGGAAGTCGTTAGCTTAAGTCGCCCTGAGCACCGCGCCGGTGCGCTGCCCAGATACTTCGGTAGCTCTATCGGCCTTCGTGTCGAAAAGGCCGCCTGTCATTCGATAAGTGGGTAGGCCTCGAGGCCCAAGCCCATAACGATGCGGAAGTTCAAATCAGAGGAGACAGAGATGCGTGTGCTGATAATGGCAAAGGAAGGCGACCAGAGCGAGGCGGCAACTCCCCCAACGCCGGAGGCTATGGCGGAGTACCAGAAGTTCAACGAGGAGCTGATCAAGGCGGGGGTGGTACTCGAGGCTGGCCGCCTCTACCCGAGCTCGCAGAGCAAGCGCGTTCGGTTCGACGGCAAGAAGCGAACTGTCATCGACGGACCGTTCGCGGAGACCAAGGAGCTCGTGGCCGGGTATTGGCTGTGGCAGGTGCGCTCGATCGACGAGGCCCTCGAATGGCTCAAGCGGGCACCCTACGACGGCGGGACGTTCGAGATTCGTGAAATCCTCGAGTTCGAGGGCATTTGAAGGTGCTCTCGCGATAGGACCGCGAAACGGAGACGCGCCCGAGGGCCCAGGTCGCCGCGAGGCGGCTGCCGCCGAAGCGCATCGCGCGATCGAAGCGATCTGGCGCATCGAGTCGGCCCGGCTCATCGCCGGGCTGGCTCGCGTCGTCGGGGAGATCGGGACCGCCGAGGAGCTCGCACAGGACGCCCTTGTCGCCGCGCTCGAGCAGTGGCCCGCCGAGGGCGTTCCCGAGCGGCCGGCCGCCTGGCTCATGGGGACCGCGAAGCACCGCGCGATCGACCTGATCCGGCGCCGCAAGACGCTCGAGCGCAAGCATGAAGAGATCGGACGCGAAGTCGAGCGGGCTCAGAAAAGCCTGGACCTGGACGCGATCGGCGAGGAGGTCGAGGACGATCTCCTCGGCCTCATCTTCACGGCATGCCATCCGGTCCTCTCGAAGGACGCACGGGTCGCGCTCACACTTCGCGTCCTCGGCGGGCTGACGACCGAGGAGATCGCGCGGGGCTTCCTCGTCCCGGTCTCGACCATCGCCCAGCGGATCGTTCGCGCGAAGCGGACCCTCGCCGTGGCGCACGTCAGGTTCGAGATCCCGGGCGGCGCCGAGCGCGTGGCGCGGCTCGCCTCCGTCCTTGAGGTGATCTATCTGATCTTCAATGAGGGGTATTCCGCCACGGCGGGTAAAGACTGGGTCCGACCGGCGCTTTGTGAGGAGGCGCTCCGTCTGGGCCGCATCCTGGCCGAGCTCGTCCCGACCGAGCCTGAAGTCCAGGGCATCGTCGCGCTCATGGAGATCCAGGCCTCTCGTCTCGGCGCTCGCGTTGGGCCGTCCGGCGAGCCCGTCCTCCTGCTCGATCAGGATCGAACGCGCTGGGATCGTCTGCTCATCCGGCGCGGCCTGGCGGCGCTCGAGCGCGCCGAGAGGCTCGGGGGCGCCCTGGGTCCCTACGCGCTGCAGGCGGCGATCGCGGCCTGCCACGCTCGAGCGACGACCGCGGCGGAGACGGACTGGCCGCGCATCGTCGCCCTATACGACGCGGTCGCGCAGCTCGCGCCCTCGCCGGTGGTCGAGCTGAACCGGGCGGTCGCCGTGGGCATGGCGTTCGGTCCGGCTGCCGGCCTCGAACTCGTCGACGCCCTCGTCGACGAGCCAACGCTCAAGTCGTACCACCTGCTGCCGGCCGTCCGCGGGGACCTCCTGAGGAAGCTCGGCCGGTCCGAGGAGGCGCGCGCCGAATTCGAGCGCGCTGCGGCTCTGACGGAGAACGGGCAGGAGCGCGAGCTCCTGCAGAGACGGGCCGCTGAGTGTGCCGCGGAGCGGATGGCGGGCTAAATGCGGATGGCCTTGGCGATGGTTGGCGTATTTCTCACGTCCTGTGGCTCGCCGGCTCCCTCTTCACCTGCAACTCCGCCCCAAACCGGAACGGCCATCGCCACAAGGCCGACAGCGGCATCCTCGGCTCCCTCAGCCATGGCTCAACTCGCCACTGCTGAGTCGCGCTACGGGAGGATCCTTGTCGACGGATCCGGGCGGACCCTTTACCTGTTCGACATCGAGCGCGACCCCACGCCCAGGTGCTACGACGCTTGCGCGGTCAGCTGGCCGCCATTGCTTGCGACCACTGCATCCACAACTGATCCGCTTTTGAATCAGACGTCGATTGCGGTCTCCCCCAGAAACAACGACTCCCAACAGCTGACCTACAACGGTCATCCCCTGTACTACTACGTCGGCGACCGCAATGTGGGAGACATCAAGTGCCAGGCGGTGATCGAGTTTGGCGGCGGCTGGTACGTGGTCGACTCGAGGGGCAACAAGATCACCACGCGCTAAGCCACAGCCGGCCCGGGCGGCGGAATTAACGCGACCACACGGTGTATCGATGTGACATCAGCCGTGGCACTCCCTGATACTGAGTTGATTGCTGCAAGGGTGCTCGTCATAGGCCGTTTCGGTGGAGCGCCGGACCGATGATGCCGGCCGTGATCCGGAACGACCGACCAGCGCTTGTTGATTCGTTTTTGATCGCGGCAGCCCTTACAGTCCTGGGTCTCCGCGTTTATCTGGCTGCAGCGCATTACCCGCAGCTGGGCGGGAACGGCCTCCACATCGCGCACGTGCTTTGGGGCGGCCTCTTGATGGTCGCTGCCATCGGAATGCTGCTTTCGTTGCTCACAAGGACATGGCAGCTGATTGCAGCTGTTGTGGGTGGGGTGGGCTTCGGCCTGTTCATCGACGAGCTGGGTAAGTTCCTTACCTCTGACAACAACTATTTCTTCAAGCCCACCGCGTCGTTGATCTACGCAATGTTTATCGCCCTGTACTTGACGGCACGCGAGCTGCGGCGTTTTCGGAAGCTCACAGCGCGCGAGAACCTGGTCAACGCTATCGAAGCTTCGAAAGACCTTCCGCTTGGCCCGATTTCCAATGTCACGCGAACCCACGCCCTAGCCTGGCTCGACGCGGCAGACACATCTCATCCACTGACGCTGTTCCTGCGTCGACAGTTCGAGATGGCAAACCCCACGCTCGAGCGCAAGTCCGCGTTGACTGCCTTGCTAAATGGCGTCCGAACACGTTACGCGATCATCGTTCACGGCCGCTGGTTCCGCCGAGTCATTACTGGCGTTTTCTTGCTTCAGGCCGCCGGCGTGGTGCTGTTCGTCGGCTACTCCCTGGTCATCGCAGCCGGAGCGGCCGCCGGCAGCACTGACGCGTTGGCGGAATTCAACGCCACCTTGCGGGCAGGGCCGATTCTATGGACGACTTTGGCGGGGACGCTGGTCGTGGGCGCGTTCACCGTGATCGGTGTGGCACAACTGCGAGGGTCGCGCCATCGCGCCTACCGCGCGTTTGAGACCGCTGTCCTCGTTGATCTACTGCTGGTGCAACCCTTCACGCTGTTGGACAGCGGTTTCCCTGGACTCACACAGGTGTTCATCGACCTCGCGCTGCTTGTCAGCCTGCGTTACATGCAGCGTGAGGAAGTCCTGCTGAAAGTCCTTCACGGCTCAACGTCCAGCGTTGAGATTTCCACCGCCTGACGGCGCAGCCTTGGAACGCCTCAAATCGAGACGCTGGGAGGCCCCCGGGGTCAAATCCCGTCACCAAGGTCGGCAGTTCACCTGCGGACGCGAAGCAGCGGGCGAGCGTGTTAGCTCAAGACTCGGGCGTTGGATGGTCTAGCCGCCGGGAGACGATGAGCCAAATACCGATGGCGACGCCCCAGAGGATCACGACGTAAAAGGGAACTGGCAGCCACTGGTTCGCTGACCAGTGCGATCGGCTCGGATATCGAAAGGCCGCTGTTTCGAGCACTCATCGCGTGCCGTTGCCCCGGCTGTGGACTGTAACATCCGTCGAACTGCCTGCCTAACCCGATCGGAATTTCGCCATTCAGGCAGCGATGGTTGCATTCCCGCCCATGGACAGCAGCCGTTCGCGCCCAGTTGGCCGACGTTAACGTGAGGGGCCGTGAAGTTCACTGAGCTGGCCGCGAACCTGGACAAGATGGAGGCGACGCGCAGCCGGAACGAGCTGGTTCGCATCCTGTCCGACGTGTACCGGGCCAGTGCGGCGGACGAACTCGAGCCGCTCACCTACCTGATCCAGGGTCGACTCGCGCCTTTCTTCGAGCCAGTCGAAATCGGACTCGGCCAGATGCTGCTCATCACCGCGATCGCGATGGCCTACGGCGCTCCGAAGGAGGAGGTCATCAAGCTGAACCGCCAGGCCGGCGACCTTGGCCTCACCGCGCAGCGCCTGGCGCCGGCCTCGCACCGTGAGTCGCCTTCGGTCGTGGAGGTGCACCAACGGCTGTCCCAGATCGCCGCCGCAGGCGGTGCCGGCAGTATGCAGAAGAAGCTCGACGGCTTCACGAGCCTGCTTGGCGACGTGGATTCCGTTTCGGCCAAGCATCTGGTGCGCATGACCCTGGGCAAGATGCGGCTGGGTATCGGCGACCCGACCGTGCTGGATGCCATGTCGTTCGCAAAGCGAGGAGACCGGTCACTGCGACCGATCCTCGAGGCTGCTTACAACCGGACCTCGGACTTGGGCCTGATCGCGCGGACGCTCTGGGATTCGGCCGAGGCCGGACTCGAGAAGCTGAAGGTCAGGGCCGGCCACCCGCTGCGCCCGCAGCTTGCGGAGCGACTTCCCAACCCGGAGGCGGTGATCAAGAAGCTTGGGACCGTGGGCGTGCAGCCGAAGTACGACGGCCTCCGCGTCCAGATCCACAAAGAGGGCGGCAAGGTGAGCATCTTCTCGAGAAACCTGGAGTCGATGACGGAGATGTTCCCCGAGCTGGTCGACGCTGCTTCCGGCCTAAAGGTCCAGAGCGTCATCCTCGACGGCGAGGCGATCGCTTACAACCCGGAGTCGGAGGAGTATGTCCCCTTCCAGGAGACCACCGCGCGCCGGCGCAAGGAGGGCATCCAGGAGTTTGCCGCTCGTGCGCCGATGCGGGCTTTCGTCTTCGACGTGATGTTCCGTGACGGATCTGACCTGACGCCTATGCACTACGAGCAGCGGTTCGAGATCGTCAAAGAGCTGGTCCGGGAGTCGGACACGCTCATGACGGCGCCTTTGATGACGACTGATTCGGCGGACGTGCTGACCAGGGAGCTCCTTGACAACATCAGCCGAGGTCTGGAAGGAGTCGTGGCCAAGCGACTCGACTCCCCCTACCAGGCGGGCGCCCGCAACTTCAACTGGGTGAAGCTGAAACGGAACACCAGCGGCCAGTTGACTGACACGATCGACGTCGTGCTGCTCGGCTACTACCGGGGCAAGGGCAAGCGGGCCGAGTTCGGCGCGGGCGCCCTGCTCGCCGGGGTCTACGACGGCGACAAGGATGAGTTCGTGACCATAAGCAAGCTCGGCACCGGCCTGTCCGACCAGGGCTGGCGTGCCATCCACCAGCGCCTGGCCAGCCTCGAGGTCGCGGAAAAGCCGGCGCGAGTGAACTCGACCTTCGTCCCCGACGCTTGGCTGGAGCCGGCGATCGTGGTCGAGGTGCTGGCCGACGAGATCACTCCGAGTCCGCGTCACACCGCCGGCATGACCGGGGACGGGCCCGGGTTTGCCCTGCGCTTTCCACGGATCGTCTCCTTGCGGACCGCGGACAAGAAGCCAGAGGACGCCACCAGCGTCCGCGAGATTCGGGAGATGTTCGAGCAACAGCGGCAGCCGGGCCGCGGCCGATCCGGCTGAACGATCTCGAGTGCCTGTTTGTTGTGAGCCGGCGGCTACAGCGCCTTGGGGTCGCGTCCGGTCAGCCCGAGGAGGCGGTCGAGGAGCGGCGCATCGTCAGGCACCGGCACTGCAGCCGGAAAGACCCCGATCGCCCGCCACTCCTCCGCATGAGGGCTGATCTCGTCCCATATGCCTTGCACCAACGCCTCAGGCAGCTCGAAATTGATGCCGATGACCTTGGCTATGTCGTGCGCGCGCAAGCCTCGGAACATGTTGGTTTGCCACAGGTAACCACGCGCTGGAAACTCCCCAAACGACAGGTGGACGGTGCGGTCGAGATCATCCAGGCCCGTCACCGCCGCGCACGCCTTGGCGACGATTTCTGCGAACCTCAGCTTGGGCTGCTCGCCGAGCAGATCGCCCTTGAACTTGTCCACGCCGGCCTCCGCCATCGTTTTGCCGGCCAGCATGTCCGGCACCCAAGAATCGTCGTAGGCGTGGTAGTTGACAATCTCGCGCAGGGTCAGCCGCCTGTCGGTCCGGCGGGTGGCAAAGCTGGGCGGCATCTCCATCGCCCACTGGTCGTCACGGATCTGTTCGACCACGTCGTTCAGGGCGTGGTCGGCGAGCACAAAAACCTCCGGTTCGCTCAACCGCGACTTCGCAGTCATCGCCGATCAGATTACGGAAGCGTGCGATGGCGGAGGCTCAATGTCCGGCGGATACTCCGGCGATCCGAATTGAGCATCAGGGGGTTAACGGCGCAACCAGCCTGAAGACGAACCGGACCGCGCTGGTGGCGATCGCACTGGCCTTTTCTGCACGCCCGGCAGCGGGCCACGTTGGTTCGAATGCTTCGAACGCCGACGCGCTTACTCACGCAGCTGCCGTCAAAACACTCGATGCCAGCAAACTCGACAGTCTGCCGACTGGCAAGGTTCGCGCGGCCTAATCCGGCTCTAACCCTCGAAATCAGTCTCGGTGGACCAAGCCACGCAGATTTCGGGACCATGTGGGCCCGGGGTTCAAAAAGATGAATGTCGGGAGGGCCGTTGCGACGACCCTCCCGGCCCCTATTTCTGGATCAGCAGGTGCGTGTCATCGGACCACTATTGAAATCGTTATAGCGTTGGTTGGTAGCTCCGTGACCGCCGAAAGTCCAGTAGGTCAGGTGGTAGAGCGGACCGAACTCGGTCGTGCTGCTGCCGCCGAAATTGTTGGTGGTGTTCGGCAATGTGGAGCCAAGCCCATAGGCGCAGCCATAGCTGGTCGTGACGGTGGAGAAATATGGGTAGAACTCGGCGGGCTGTCCGTCATCAGTTGTTGGTGGATTGACGCAATTGGCTCCGGTGGTCAAGCGCTGGCAGGTGCCTCCCAGGTCCGCCGCCTCGATCCGTGGCAGATCAGCTTCAAACGCAAATTGCGAGTACGGGACCGTGAAGGCGCTACCGGTCTTGGGGCTGCTGAACAAGATCGGAGTTGGCTTGGTCGCGCTCCCGTCAGGCCAGTACGTCTGATATGACACCCCGTCGAAGCCTGGTGCGTTCGTATCAAAGCAACCGGTCGCCGGGTACAGCAGCGACTGCGATCCCGAGAAACAGCCGTTGTCGTCGCCGTCAGAGCTTTCCCGGCCGCCAGGAATGCCTTCTTGGCCATCGCAGCTCCCCGTGTTCGCGCTGATGTGCGTGCAGAAATCGAAGTGCCCGATCTCGTCCGAAAACGCAACGTTGTAGCTGTGGGCCGCCCAGAGTACGCGAGTCTGCGGGCTTGACGTCGAGTACATCGGGTGGAAGTCGTAGGGAAGCATCTGGCAGACGTGGCCGCCTGGAACGTATTTGATCTGGCCGAAACCATTAGCGGCGCTCGCCACCATGTGTCCCGACTTTCCTGTCGTGGTGTCAGTCACGATGGTTTCAAACCCGCCCGGAGTGTCCGTCAGGGTGACTGTCGCCTTGTCGCCCTGGTTCAGGAAGAAGGTATCGGGGTTGTTCGGGTTGCCTGAGGTGCCGACATCGAACTGCAGCGGATTAGGCGGTCCGAGTGGCTTGCCGTCGAGAGTGAGGAATGCGAAGTTGATGTATTCGATCCCTCCGAGGATTCGCGACTGGCACGACGGATTGAGGGTGGTGCCATTGATCGGATTCTCAGACAGGCTGTCGATGTTCAGCGCGACGCACCACTTGGTGGCGTCGCAGCTCGCCCCTGCGAATTGTGGGATCCAACCAGGTGAGTAGAACTGGAGCTCCATGAAGGCAGCTCCAGGCGCCTTGAACGTTTGCGTCGGGTCGACGATATTGCTGTCGCTGTCCGGGGTGCAGTTCGGCAGCTGCTCGGGATAGGACTGCGTGTCGCACATGGCCATGCCGAACCAGAACGCTGGATGGAGCTCAAAGTCATAGCCTTTGGACTCCGAGAACGAGCCCGACGGTTCGGTGGGAATCGTCAGCTGGTACTGGGCATGGTTACCCGACCCTGGAGTGCTGGAGTAAAACTCGACGGAGGGTTCATCGTGACCCACATAGTACTTTCCGAATGCCTCCTGCGGGTTCGCGACCTCGGTACAGAGGGGAAAGGATTCGGTGCAACCCGGTTTGTAGCTCGAGGACGTGTCGGCTGCCGCATTGGTTCCGAACGTGACGACAGTAGCGGCCACCAGTCCGACTCCTGACACCACGCCTAACACAGGTAGTCGCCTCAAAATCTTTCCTCCGTTCCAAACGGATCCAACAGAGTGGATGCATGTTCAAAGCGGGCGCATTCGTCACGGAGGGTGCGCACCGCCGCGACCATCGCGAGCCGTGCACGGCGGCCCAAACTGAAACGGACTTGGAACAGAGCCGTACTTTCGAACCAACGCCGCGGCAATCCCCCTTTGCCCTGCTGACGCCATCCAACTATGTCAGGTTTTCGAGTGCTGAACAAATAAGAGGCGGCTGC
>VBDR01000004.1 GCA_005882135.1 Chloroflexota bacterium | reverse complement strand
CCGAGGCCTGGACCGTACCCGGGCATCGTGGCGAGCCAACCATCCTTCTCTGCGTTGACGGCGGTTCGCGCCGGTACCTCGACCCGACCAGCGCTCAGGGCCCGAAATCCCTCTTCCAGCGCGTCGAGAAGGCGGTCGAGGTCCAGGAGCGCAGTCATGTCGGCCTGGCTCAGCATCAGCATTTTCATTTGCCGTCCTCCAGTCGCGTCGACGCCCCGCCGGGATCGTAGCGGACGACGGGGGTCGTCGACCGTACGTCGGTTGTGGCACTCTCGGGGTCGCATGCAGCGCTCCGCGCGCACGATTCTCGAGCGCCTGGTCCGGATTCCCTCGCCGACCGGTGAGGAGCGGGCGGCGGCCGAGGCCTTTGCGGGCTGGTGCGCGGACGCCGGCCTCGAGGTGGTCCTGCAGGAGGTCGCTCCCGGGCGGCCCAACGTGATCGCCCGCTGGAAGGGGGGCGGAGGTCCGCATCTGCTGCTCACCGGGCACCTGGACACCGTCCCCGTCGGAGAGGGATGGACCCGGGATCCGTTCGGGGCGGAGGTCGAGGGCAGAAGGCTCTACGGCCGTGGCGCCTGCGACATGAAAGGTGGGCTGGCCGCCATGCTGGGCGCGATCGTCGACCTGCAAAGGCGCGGCGAGGAGCCCGCCGGCGACGTGACGGTGGCCGCGGTCGTCGGCGAAGAGGAGGACTCCGCCGGCACGCGCGCCCTGGTGGCGCAGGGGATGCACGCCGACCGCGCCGTGCTCGCGGAGCCGACGTCGATGCAGCTCGTGATCAGCAACCGCGGGCTGCTGAACTTCCGCGTGGTCGTCAAGGGCGCGTCCGCGCATGCTTCGGCGCCGGCCCTCGGACGCAACGCCGTGACCGCCGCCGCGGCGATCGTGCTCGAGCTCGAATCGATCGCCGATGAGCTCACACGTCGACCTCATCCCCAGTTCGGGCCGCCGAGCCTGACCGTGGGCACGATCCACGGCGGCACGCGCCCCTATGTCGTACCGGACCGCTGCGAGATCGAGGTCGACAGGCGCATCAACCCGGGCGAGACCGCTGAGAAGGTGTTGGGCGAGCTGGAGACAGCGATCGCGCTCACCCGGCGGCGGCTGCCATGGCTCGAGGCGGACGTCATCGCGGGGCCGGATTATCTGCCCTTTGAGACACCGCACGACCACGGGCTCGTGCGGTCGATGACCACGGCGATGACCGAAGCCGGAATCCCGCGCCAGATCTCCGCGTGGCGGGCGGCGAGTGATGCGGGCTTCCTCGTTCATGGCGCGGGGATACCATGCGTTCTGTTCGGACCGGGCGATATCGAGCAGGCGGCGCATCGGCCGGACGAGTGGATCGACCTCGACGATCTCGACACCGCTCAGCGCGTATTCGAGCATGTGTTGCTCAGCCGGGAGCCGGCCCAGGAGGTGGCGGATGGCAGCGTTTCCCAGTGAGGAGTACGAGAAACGGCTGGTGAGAACACGGGTAAAGATGGGTGAGGCCGGGGTTGACGTGCTCCTGGTCACCGATCCGGCGAACATGAATTACCTGACCGGCTACGACGCGTGGTCGTTCTATGTGCCGCAAGCCGTGATCGTGCCCATGAAGCCGGAGCCGCCGCTGTGGGTCGGGCGGGGAATGGACGCTCAGAGCGCGATCCTCACCACCACGCTTCCGCGGGAAAACATCCTCAGCTACGCCGACGACTACGTCGAGTCGCCGGTGAAGCATCCGATGGAGCATGTCGCCTCGGTGCTCGCCGACGGCGGGTTCTCGGCCTCGCGTATCGGGTACGAAGGCAACGCCTACTTCTTCACCGCGCGCAACCTGCAGGTGCTGACGCGTGCTCTGCCGCAGGCAAAGTTTGAGGACGTCGACCTCCTCGTCAACTGGGTGCGGACGGTGAAGTCGCCGCTCGAGATCGACGTCATGCGACAGGCAGCCCGGATCGTCGAGAACGTGATGCGGGTCGCCATCGACGCGGTGGCCGTCGGCGTGCGCCAGTGCGACGCCGCGGCGCTGATCTCAGAGGCCCAGATCCGAGGCACCCAGCAGTTCGGGGGCGATGCGCCGGCCAACCCTCCTTCCATCCTCAGCGCCGAGAACGCCGCGACCCCGCATGCGTCGTGGTCGGACCAGCCTTTCCGGCAGGACACCGCGACCTGCCTCGAGCTCAGCGGCTGCCGGCAGCGCTATCACTGCGCGATGTCGCGGACGGTCTACCTGGGCAGCCCACCCAACGATATGGAGCGGGTGGCCGCGGCCACCGGCGATGGGATGGCGGCCGCCCTCGCGACGGTCAAGCCTGGCGCGCTGTGCCAGGACGTCGAGCTCGCGTGGCGCCAGACCATCAACCGCGCCGGCTTCAGCAAGCCGTCGCGCATCGGTTACTCGATAGGCCTGAACTATCCCCCGAACTGGGCCGACCACACGGCGAGCCTGCGGGAGAACGACACGACCGTGATGGAGCCGAACATGACGTTCCACCTCATGCTCGGCATGTGGATGGAGGGGTGGGGCTTCGAGCTCAGCGACACTTTCCGGGTCACCGAGACCGGACATGAGGTCCTGGCCGACTTCCCGCGTCAGCTCTTCGTCAAGGCATGAAACGTCATCACACGCGCCCGCTGGCCGTCGTGACCGGTGGCTCGCGCGGGATCGGGCGCGCGTTCGTCCTCGAAGCCACGCGGCGCGGCTACGACGTCGTCTTCACCTACCGCAGCCGGGAGGCGGACGCGGCCAGCACCGTCGAGCTCGCCGCCGCCTTGGGTGGAGAAGCCGAGAGCGTGCGCGCCGACCTCGAGGATTTCGAGGGCGTGCAGGCGGTGGCCTCCGCGGCGCGAGCCAGGGGACACGCCAGCTTGCTCGTCAACAATGCCGGCATCGGCGAGGAGTTCACGCTCGAGGCGCTGACGCGCGACGCGTGGGAACGGTCCGTGGCGATCAACCTGACCGCGCCCACCTTCCTGGCCAAAGAGCTGAAGGCGGACCTGGTGTCGCAGCGAGGCGCGATCCTGAACGTGAGCAGCGACGGCGGCGTCGCGGGCTCCCTGCACGGTGCTGCATACGGAGCCACCAAGGCGGGTCTCATCGGTCTGACCAAAACGCTGGCACGCGAGCTGGCGCCCGACGTGCGGTGCAATGCGATCGCGCCCGGCCCGGTGGCGACCGAGATGTGGTTGGCGATCGATCCCGCCGTGCAGGAGCGGGTGATGGAGCGAGAGATGCCCCTGAAACGGATCGCCCAACCTGAAGACATCGCGCGCGCGGGCCTCGACATCAGCTCGTGGCCGGACGCATCGGGAATCGTCGTCCTCCTCGACGGCGGCCGGATCATGTGACGGCCCCATGAAGGTTCTCGTCGTCGGAGCCGGCCTGTCCGGGCTCGTGGCCGCCACCGAGATCCAGGCCGCCGGCCACGACGTGGTGGTTACGGAGGCGCGCGATCGCGTCGGCGGCCGCGTGTTCACGCTACGGGAAGGTTTTGCCGGTGGTCAGTTCGCCGACATCGGGGCGGAGATCATCTACCACGGACAGCAGAACATCGCCGACCTCTGCGCCAAGCACGGCGTCGAGCTCAGCGAGGAGTTCAGTCTTGGCACTGACGTCCCCGACCTCATATTCGGCGGCGAGCGGCTCGATCGGGCCGCGGCCGCCGAGATCGTCAACGAGCTGCGCCAGGCGATCAAGCGCACCCGTCCCAGCCACTACGAAACCGTTGCCCAATGGCTGCGGCGAGCTCATGTCTCCGAACCGGCCGAGCTGCTGCTGGCCGCGATCGCACAGTCGACCCCGGCGGCCCCGCTTCGCATCGCGGACGCCCAGGAGCTCAACGTCGAGCTGTCGTGGGGCGAGGCCTACCGCAAGATCAAGGGCGGCAACGACTCTCTGCCACGGACGATGGCGCAGAAGGTGGACGTGCGGCTCAACCGTCCGGTGCGCGTCGTGGGCTGGGGGCCGACCGGCGTGACCGTCGAATCGGACCAGGAGACCTTTCACGCCGACCGCGTCGTGGTGACCGTGCCCGGCCCACTTGTGTCTGAGCTCGGATTCGAGCCGGCAATGCCGGCGGACAAGGTTCGGGCACTGCTCCAGATGCGCTACGGCAATGCAACCAGGCTCGTGGTCCAGTACGCGGAGCGCGAGCTGGTCAAAGAAGCGATCGGATCGGGCTGCTTCACCGACCGCATGCCCGGCTTTGTGATGGAGCAGACCGTCCATCAAAGCGGCGACCCCATCATCGTCGCGGGCCTGGCGGCGGGCGACGTCGAACCATCAGGCCTGACGGACGACCAGATCCTCGACAGCGTCGACGCCACCATGAGCTCCGTCGTCGGTCGCCCGATCAAGCGCCTGTTCGGATTCGTCAAGAGCTGGACGCACGACCCGTGGACACGCGCGGTCGTCAGGGCGCCGATCGGCGACCAGAGAGACTCGGTGCTGCCACTCATCGCGGCGCCCCTCGACGGAAGGGTGTTCTTCGCGGGCGAACACACCGACAACAGGGTGGGGCCCGGTGGCATGGAGGGCGCCATCAAGTCGGGCTACCGCGTGGCGCGCGAGGTGATCGCGGAGCTCTAAATGCCATGAAGACATGTGCCCTCCTGGTCATCGCCGCCGGCATAGGAGCCGCCGCGCCCCGGACGATCAAGGAGCTGTGACCATCGACGACCGTGAGTTCCTGATGATCCCCGGGCCGGTGAGCGTGGACGAGACTGTCCTGGAGGCGCTCGCCCGTCCGGTGCGCGCGCACTACGGCGACGGCTGGACGCAGCTCTACAAGCACGCGGTGTCAGGCATGCGCGACGTCTTCAAGACGGACGGTGAGGTGCACCTGGTCTTCGGATCCGGAATGGCGGGCGTCGAGATTTGCATCGCCAGCGTGCTGAGCCGCGGTGACGAGGTGTTGGTGGCCACGAACGGTCTTTTCGGAGACCGCATGGCCGAGGTCGCGACCGCGAACGGGCTGCAGGTGGATGTGGTCCGTCCGGGCCTGGCCGAGGCGATCACCGCGGCGCACGTTCGCGATGCGCTCGCGACGCACCCCGAGGTGCGTGCCGTCTGCGTCGTGCATCACGAGACGTCGGTCGGAGTCATCAACGACGTCGAAGGAATCTGCGGAGCGGCGCGCGAGCACGGCGCTCTGACCATCGTCGACGGCATCTCCGCGGTCGGCGGGGTGCCCTTCGAGATGGACGCCTGGGGGGCCGACCTGTGCGTGACCGTCGCCAACAAATGCATCGGCGGACCGATTGGCGTGGCGCCTGTCGCGGCGGGGCCGCGCGCTCTCGAAGCGCTTTCCGACGGCCGTCCGAAAGCGGCGGGCTGGTATCTCAACCTCGCGACCTGGCGCCGTTACGCGGAGCTGTGGAGCGGTTGGCACCCACACCCGACCACGATGCCGACCAATGTCGTCGAGGCGTTCGACGTCGCGCTCACGGGTCTGCTCGACGAGGGTGTCGAGCGCCGCTGGACACGATTGGCGCGGGCGCGGGACCGCGTCCGCGAGGGGCTGGAAGAGATGGGTTTCGGCATGCTGTCACCCATCGCCACGGCGTCTCCCGTAACCACGGCGGTGTACGGGTTGCCGGGCATGGACGTCGCCGATTACATGGCGTGGCTCTTGCGCGAGCACCGGATTCGCATCGGTGGAGGGCTGGGAGAGCTATCAGGCAGGATCTTCCGGATCGGCCACATGGGCCGCGCCGCGGAGCCCGACGCCATCGACCGGTACCTTCGCGCCACCGCGGACTACGTGGACGGACATGGGCTGGGTCGCGCTAGAGCTTGATCTTTTCCGGCGTCCAATCCTCGATGCCGGCCTGCACGTCGTTGAGGAAGCGCGACGCCGCCAGGCCGTCGATGATGCGATGGTCGAACGACATGGTGAGGTTCATGATCGGGCGAATCCCGATCGTGTCACCCACCACCACCGGGCGCCTGCGGATCGATTCCGTGCTCAGGATCGCTGCCTGCGGCTGGTTGATGATGGATTGCCCTGCGACCGAGCCGAGCGCGCCGGTGTTGTTCAGGGTGAACGTGCCGTCCCGCACGTCCTCTGGCCGGAGCGACTTGTTGCGCGCCCGCGTGGCGAGGTCGTTGATCGCGTGCGCGAGGTCGAAGAAGCCCATCAGGTCGGCGTCCTTGACGACGGGCACGATCAGCGTATCCGGGAGCGCGACCGCGATGCCCATGTTCACGTAGTGCTTGAGCACGATGCCTTCGTCCGTCCAGCTTGAGTTCAGGTATGGATTCCTGAGCAGCGCGACGCAAACGATCTGGACGAAGAACGGAACGTAGGAGAGAGGGAACCCATGACGCTCGCGGAACCTGTCCTTCTCAGCCTCCCGGTACTCGAGCAACCGGGTTACGTCGACTTCCCGCAGCGACCACGCGTGAGGCGATGTGCTCACGCTGCGCACCATGTGCTCGGCGATCTGGCGCCGCACGGCCGAGATCCGCACGACCTCGTCGCCTCGATCTCCGGGCCCACGCAATGGGGCTAGGCGCGGAGCTGCCGGCTGCGGCGAAGTGTTCGCCGGAGCGCGGTGTTCGGCCAGGTACGACATCACGTCCTCGCGCCGCACCCGCCCGCCCGTGCCCGTGCCCTTGATCTGCGCAATCTCGAGGCCGTTCTCCTCCATGAGCTTGCGGATTCCGGGGCTGAGCCTGCCCGTGTCAGCGGGCGCGGGCGGTGCCTGTGGGCGGGGCTCCTCGGGCACCTCGGGCTTGTCCTCGGCGGCAACACTCGCGCCCTCGACCTCGAGCTCGGCCAACGCGGCCCCGATCGGCACTGTCTCACCAGGCGAGACTTTGATGCGCACCAGCCGGCCCTCGACGGGGGATGGGATCTCGGCATTCACCTTGTCGGTGACGACCTCGACGATGGGCTCGTCGCGGCGCACGACATCGCCCTCCTTTTTGAGCCAGCGGTCGACGGTGCCCTCGGTGACCGATTCGCCGAGCTGCGGCATCTTGAGCGTGGTCAGGACCATTGAGGTGTCATCCCCCGGTGGATTCTAGTTGGCGTCCGGTGCCTCGGTCGGCTCGCGCGGCTGCTCTACGATTCGGTGAAGCGACCGCGCTGATTCAAGGAGGAGTCGAGTGACCCGTCGATTCCGTTTCGGTATCTGCACCGACCAGAACATGACCTGGGAAAAGACGGTCGAGCGCTGGCAGCTTTTCGAGCGGCTGGGCTACGAGAGCGCGTGGCTGTGCGATCACCTGGTCCAACCAAGCCGGCCCGAGGGACCCTACTTTGAGGCCTGGTCGCTGCTCGCCGGACTGGCGGCGCGCACCGACAAGATCAGGGTTGGCATTCTCGTCACCTCCAACACCTTTCGCTACCCGCAGGTCGTAGCCAAGATGGCGGTGACCGTCGATCACGTCTCCAACGGAAGGCTCGAGATCGGGCTGGGCGCCGGCTGGTACGAGCCGGAGCACACGATGTTCGGGATCGAGTTTCCCGAGACGAAAGAGCTGGTCGCCCGCTTCCACGAGGCGGTTCAAGTGGTCGACCTCATGACCCGCGAGGACACGAGCTCCTTCGACGGCACGTACTACAAGCTGAAGGACGCGCGCTCGCGACCCGCGAGCATTCAAAAGCCGCGCCCGCCTCTGCTCCTCGGCGCGTTCGGGCCGCGCATGCTCAAGATCGTCGCCAGGTTTGGGGACACCTGGAACGCCTTCGGGACGCCGACCGAGATGCGCGAGCGCAACCAGATGCTCGACGACTACTGCCGCGAGATCGGGCGCGATCCCGACACCCTGGACCGCTCGCTCTACTACTGGGTGCCCAAGGCGGACGAAGACCCATGGATCTCCAGCGACGCTTTCTACAGCGTGATCGAGCCTTACATCGAGGCGGGGGTCAACCAGTTCATCTTCGACCAGCCGCGCGACGACCAGCTCGAAATGCTGGAGTGGGCGGCCAAGGAGGCCCTGCCCAAGTTCGCGAAGCAGGCTCCGCGCGTGCTCGAGCCGGCGAGCGCCTCGAAGATCGACACGTCGGACTGGAAGCGGCCCCAGGACCACCTCTAGAGCGCGCTAGAACTCGATGGCTGGATGTTCTGGTTCAGCCGGAAGAAATTGGCCGGGTCGTAGCGATCCTTGAGCGCGACGAGGCGCCCGTAGGTATCGCTCCCGTAGGCCTGGCGAACGCGCTCACGCGTCTCCTGGAAAAGGTAGTTGGGGTACGCGCCCCCAGACAGGAAGGGCTGCAGGCGGGCAAAGCCCTCGCGCGCCCACCTCACGTTATTGCCGTCTCGGGCCGGGTCGGTCCACTTCGCGTTGACGAGCAGATCGTACTTGGCGCCCACGAAGTTCAGCGCGCTGCTTCCAGGAGCGCTCCGATGCAGCGCGCCATGCAGGTGTTCGAGCTGGACCTGGCTGAGAGGCGATGCGGCCTCGTCGAAGATTTCGTGCAGCGTCCCGATCGCCGAGTGGTCGAGCGCGCCCATCCCGTTCGTCTTCCAGTAGTTCCTCCAGCCCCAGGGCGAGATCTGGTCGTAAAGACGCTGCGCGTCGACATAACTTCGGGGCGCGACTCCGTCCCGCACGGGCATGAAGCGTGCGCGCAGCCGGTCATAGACCGGGACCGCCGACTCGGCCTCGCCGCAGTAGCACGTCAGCAACGTGGCGAGGGGTTCGCCTTCGGGGGATCGGCGGAGGACAAGGTCGCAAGAAAACTCGTCGGGGACCGTGTCGACGAAACCGTCGTAGAAGGCCAGAAATTCGGGTGTGTAGCGGAAGTCGACGGGCCCAGAGACCACGCCGTCCAGCGGATGGAGAGCGAACTCAAACGTCG
>VBDR01000044.1 GCA_005882135.1 Chloroflexota bacterium | reverse complement strand
GATCCGTCTGTGCTGAACCCGCTACCGGTCACCCTGCACCCGCTGAGCTCGCCGACACAGGCCGCGGGCAACTCTTTCCTGAGCTTCTTCCTGCCTTACATCCTGATCACGATGAGCCTGACAGGCGGATTGTCGGCCGCCCTGGACAGCTCGGCGGGGGAGCGTGAGCGCAAGACGCTGGAAAGCCTGCTGCTCACGCCGGCGCCGCGAGGCCAGATCCTGATCGGCAAGATCCTGGCCGTGAGCCTGATCAGCCTCACCGCCGCCATCGCTGCGATCGGGTCGATGCTGATCGCATTGAGCCAGATCTCTTTCGGCATCAGCGGGCAGCAAGCCCAGATCACCCTCACGCCGCTGGCGGCGGTCGTGATGGTCTGGCTCGCAGTCCTGCTGGCGGCCTCGTTCAGCTCGCTAACCATCGCCCTCGGCACCCTGGCCCGCAACTTCCGCCAGGGGCAGGCTTACGCCACACCGCTGTACTTCATCACGATCTTCCCGGCGGCGATGGTGCTCTTCATCCCGGACTTCAGCCCGAGCCTGTGGTACTACCTGATTCCGATCCTCAACGCCGTCCTCGTGCTCCGCGACGCGATCGTCCACAACGCGCTTTCCTGGAGCCCTCTGATCGTGACCTCGGCCAGCCTGATCCTCACCGGCGGCCTTTGCTTTTACGCCGCCCTGAGGCTGTTCACTCGTGAGGCGCTGTTGGTTCGCTCGTAACCCGCCGGTGGTGGCAGACTGTTATGGGTAACGATGGGACGCCTTGAAGAAAGGGACCTGCGCAGCCTCGAGCGCAGAAGCATGTACACGATCTTCCATCCCCTTGACGTGGACGAACCACTGCCGCGGGAGCTGATCCAGGAGGGGTGGCGGCACCGCATGGGCGAGATCCGATTCGTCGAGCTCACGGGCGCGCTCTACCTGCCGGCCTTGATCGTCGTCCTGCTCGTGCTCGGCTCGATGCACGTCAATCCTCTGCTGGGTTTCATCGTCATGGCGTCGCTGTTGGTGGGTTTTTTCGTCTACGCGCTGTCGGCCCGGTACCGATAGCCGGCGCCCGGTTCGGCGTATAACCGTCCCATGACCCAGGCGGTGATCGTGGCTTACGGTCGCTCCCCGATCGGACGGGCGCGGAAGGGTTCGCTCGTCGACGTCCGGCCCGACGATCTCGCCGCGCACGTCGTCACCAAGGTTCTGGACAAGGTTCCCGAGCTCGACCCAACCCAGATCGAAGACCTCATCTGTGGATGTGGGCTCCCGGGTGGCGAGCAGGGTCACAACATCGGCCGGGTCGTTTCGATCCTGGCCAGGCTCGACGTCCCGGGCGTCACCGTCAACCGCTACTGCTCCTCATCGCTGATGACCACCCGCATGGCGACCCATGCGATCGAGGCCGGCGAGGGCGACGCGTTCCTCTCGGTCGGGGTTGAGTGCGTCTCGCGCTATGGCAGCGGCTATCCGGACGCACCCGACACGTACAACCCCAGGCTGGTGCCCGGCAACACCGAGGAATATCCCGACATCTACATCGCGATGGGCCAGACGGCGGAAAACGTTGCCGCCCGCGAGAAGATCAGTCGCGAAGAGCAGGATCGTTACGCGGTCAAGAGCCAGGGCGCGGCGGTCAAGGCGCGTGACGACGGCTTCTTCGAGCGCGAGATCATCCCCGTCCCGCTGCCCAACGGCCAGGTGTTCACCAAAGATGATGGGCCGCGGCCCGGCACGACGGTGGAGGTCCTCGCCGCCCTGCAACCGGCCTTCCGCGAGAACGGCACAGTCACCGCGGGCAACTCGTGCCCGCTCAATGACGGCGCGGCAGCGGTGGTCGTGATGTCAGAAACGCGCGCCAGGGAGCTGGGGATCAAGCCGCTCGCGCGCGTGGTCGCGACCGGCCTGTCCGCGCTCGAGCCCGAGTTCATGGGCCTGGGTCCGATCGACGCCTCGAAGCAGGCGCTCAAGCGGGCCGGGATGAGCATCGACGACGTCGACATCGTCGAGATCAACGAGGCCTTCGCCGCCCAGGTCATCCCGTCGGCGCGCGGCATCGGGGTCGACCCCTTCAGCGAGAAGCTGAACCCGCATGGAGGCGCGATCGCGCTGGGCCATCCGTTCGGCATGACCGGCGCCCGCATCCTGTGCACCCTGCTCAACGGCCTGCGCGAGCGGGACAAGACCTTTGGCCTGGAGACGATGTGCGTGGGCGGCGGCCAGGGCATGGCAATGATCGTGGAGCGCCTGAACTAGCCGAATTAAGCTAGCGAGCGGTGGGAGAGGACAACCGCCGCCTGTGGGCGGACTGGGTTGCGACTCAGATCGGCGGCGACGAGGCGCATCGGCGCATAGCTCTCGACGCTGCGATGCAGGCGCTCGAGGCCGGTCGCACTCCCGAAGAAGCGTCCGCCGCGGCGCGCGCGGCGGTGGGCGCGCCGGCCATGCCGTACGTGCCCTACGCGCAGCCCGGAGTCACGCGGTGCCGGTTCTGCGGATCGACCCCGGCGGTCCCGATGACTGTGTACGAGCACAGTGGCTACCTGATCCTGATGACGTTCAAGAACGTGAAAGGGCCGTTTTGCCACGACTGCGGCCTGCACGTTTGGCGGCGGATGACGAACGCCACTTTGCTCAGAGGCTGGCTCGGCGTGTTTTCGTTCTTCATCGCGCCAGTCACGGCGCTGGTCAATCTGCTCAACCTCCGCAAGCTCGCCTCGCTGCCCGCGCCCGAGCCTGGGTCAAGTGTCAGGCCCCCGGCCGACCCGGGGCGAGGGCTTTTCCAGCGCCCAGGCGTCTACGTCTACCTGGCCGTGATCTTTGTCGTCCTGTTGATCTACGTCATCCCCGCCTTCGCGGGGCGCTAGCGGGTCAGGCTCGGGCTTCGGACGCCGGTTGGAGCAGACTGTCGAGGATCCTCTCGAGCAGGCGACGCAGCGTCTTTCGCTCCTCGGATGAGATGCCCGACAGAACCTCGTCCTCGAGTCCTTCGCGTGCCCTGTCTGCCCGCTCCAGCGCGTGGCTGCCTGCCGTGGTCAGCTCGACGATGTGCCGGCGGCGATCCTGCGGGTCCCGCCTCCTGACCACGTAGCGAGCCGTTTCCAGCTCGTTCAGCAGCAGCACGACGGCGTTGGCATCCATGAACATGGCCGCTTCGAGGTCTCCCTGGGCCACGCCCGGGTGGTCGCGGATGTAGCCGAGGGTCATGTAAGGCTTCAAGCGCATGCCCAGGAGCTCCTCCGAGGAGCGCCTGTGGATCGCCTTGTTGAGCTGCGTGACCAGGGCCACGAATCCAGGCTCAAACCGCCTCTCGTCTGTCTTCACACCCATTGATCTTATCACCAACTCTTAACTATCCGAACCGCCCAGATAATCCATGAAATAGGGATCATCCCGATTCCG
The DNA here is from genome assembly GCA_005882135.1 of Chloroflexota bacterium. Taxonomy (GTDB): domain Bacteria; phylum Chloroflexota; class Dormibacteria; order Dormibacterales; family Dormibacteraceae; genus 40CM-4-65-16. The sequence goes on along the minus strand of VBDR01000044.1, from coordinate 29,720 downwards.
TTATAGTTGGCGTCTCTGGATTTGTCCGGCCCGTTCGTTTGGAGGTACTCATGAACCCGAATCTTCGAAGGTGGATGGCCCTGGTCGTGGTCTGCTTTGGCCAGCTGATGATCATGCTCGACACGACCATCGTGAACGTCGCGCTGCCGTACATCCAGCGCGACCTCCGCTTCAGCCAGGCCGACCTCACCTGGGTGGTCAACGCGTACCTGATCGCCTTCGGCGGATTCCTGCTCCTGGCCGGGCGCATGGGTGACCTGATCGGCCGCCGCAAGGTCTTCCTGGCCGGCGTATTCCTCTTCACGGTCGCATCCGTCGGCACCGGGTTTGCCCCGGCGGCGGGGAACCTCATCGCCGGCCGGTTCCTCCAGGGCGTGGGAGCTTCGCTATCGGCCGGGGTGATCATCGCGATCATCGTCACCGAGTTCCAGAAGCCCGCCGAGCGGGCGCAGGCGATGAGCGTGTTCACGCTGGTCATCGCCGGCGGTGGATCGCTGGGGCTGCTGGCGGGCGGGCTGATCACCCAGCTCGTGAGCTGGCACTGGATCTTCTTCATCAATCTCCCGATCGGCGTCGCGACCCTGATCCTGGGCGCGTGGCTCATCAAGGAGAACGAGGGTCCTGGCCTGAGCGAAGGCATCGACGTCGTCGGGGCGGTGCTTGTGACTTCGGCGCTGATGCTCGGCGTCTACGGGATCGTGACCGCCGCCGACTACGGATGGGCTTCCCCGCACACGCTCGGTTTCGCCGGGATTGCCGTAGTCCTGCTCGCGGTCTTCGCCACTCTGGAGCGGCGGATCGCGAATCCAATCCTGCCCATGCGCGTGCTCGCCCTCAGGTCCCTGACCGGCGCTTCCGTCGCGCGCGCCCTTGTATTCACCGGCATCTCGACCGCCTTTTTCATCGGCGTGCTCTACCTACAGCACATCCGCGGCTACGGCGCCTTCGAGACCGGGCTTGCGTTCCTCCCCACGACCTTCGTGCTCGGCGTCCTGTCGTCCGGGATCACGGCGCGCCTCATGGCTCGCTTCGGCCCGCGCAACCTCTTGGTGGTGGGCATGACGACGATCATGGTCGCGCTCTCGCTCTTCGCTATCGCCGACGGGCACACGAGCTACTTCCCTGGCCTGCTGGCCGGCTACGCGCTGCTCGGGCTCGGAGGCGGCTTTTCTTTCCTGCCTCTGCTGACGATTTCGATGTCAGACGTGCCGATAGCTGACGCGGGCGTCGCGTCCGGCTTCAGCAACGAGGTCATGCAGATCGGTGGAGCCCTAGGCCTGGCGGCTGTGGGGACGATCGCGACCGGCCACGCGCAGGTGCTCATGTCCGCAGGCGACTCGCTTCAGTCCGCGCTGACCGCAAGCTACGACTTGGCATTCGTGCTGGCGGCGGCGAGCGTGGCCGCTGGGCTTGCGGTCGTGTTGAGCGTCCTCCGGCCGGGCATGGTCCGAACCGGGCCAGAGCAAGCCCCGGCCGAGGTCGAGGAAGCGGAGGCGGCTTAAGGGCGCTTCGTGTAGAAGCGGCACGGCGGCGATTCCGCCGTGGTGTGGAAGTTCCAATGACGGCACCACGCGGTGCCGTCAAACTTCCGGCACGACCCGCACGTAACGCGCGGGCTCTCCACGCGCGTCTTCTTCATGTGATGCTCGGGCCGCTCGCCAGGGAACGACTCGGTCACAGCTGTGAGCGCACTTCCCAGAGCTCGGGATAGAAGCGCTTGCCGAGCGTGCCGCGCAAGTAGCGCGCCCCGCTGCTGCCTCCCGTCCCCGTCTTGCTGCCGATCTGGCGCTCGACCATCAGGACGTGGCGAGCGCGCCAGTGCGCGAACGTCTCGTCGTGGTCGAGCAGCGCCTCGCACAGGTCGAACAGGTCGCCGTGGCGCTCGCGGTCGCGGAAGACCTCGAGGATCGACGGCGCGCCGCGTCGTTTGACGAGCGCCCGGAAGGAGTCGTCGACGGACGGCTCCTCGAGCCGCCGCCGGAGCCGCGCCATCTCCTCGGGCGTGGCCTCGAGCAGGGCGACGTACTTCGGCTCTTTCAGCCCGGAGAGAAACTCGATCTCGCGGAACTGCACCGACTGGAATCCACTGGCCGGCGCGAGCTTGGAGCGGAACGCCAGAAAGTCCTGGGGCGACATTGTCTCGAGGACCTCGATCTGCTCGACCAGAAGCTTCTCGATGACGTAGACCCGCCGCAGGTGGTGGCGAGCGAAGAAAACATCGTCCGCGTCGATCCGGTCGCGGGTGGCCTCGAGCTCGAAGAGAACGACCTTGAACCACAGCTCGTACACCTGGTGCGCGACGATGAACAACAGCTCGTCGTGCTCCCGGCTGAGTCCTTGCTGCAGCTGGAGCAGCTCCGGCACCTTGAGGTACGTGCCGTAGGAAAGCTCGCGGCCCTCTTCCCCGAAGCGCTGGCTCAATGCTTGAAGTGACGCCGCCCGGTCATCACCATGGTGATGCCGGCCGCGTCGGCGGCCGCGATCACGTCGGCGTCCTTCATCGAACCGCCTGGCTGGATCGCGGCGGTGACGCCGGCGCGGATCCCTACCTCGAGGCCGTCGGGGAAGGGAAAGAAGGCGTCCGAAGCCATGACGGCGCCGCGAGCCCTCTCGCCCGCCCGCTGCACCGCAAGCTGCGCCGCCTCGACCCGCGACATCTGGCCTGCGCCGACTCCCACCGCCGCCCCGTCCTTGAACAGCACGATGGCGTTCGATTTGACGTGCTTGACCGCGATCCACGCCAGCCCGAGCTGCTCCCACTCGGCCTCGGTCGGCGCTCGCCGGGTAACGCTTTTGAAAGCTGCCCGATCAAAGCCGGCGCGGTCCCACCCCTGGATCAGGAATCCTCCCGGCACCGAGCGGATGTCGTAGTCGAACAGCCCAGGGTGTGCCGGCTGGGCTGCAAGCACGATCATGTTCTTGCGCCGGGCGAGGACGTCTTTCGCTTCATCGAGCACGTCCGGTGCGATCACGACGTGGGTCACGATCTGCACGATCTGCTCCGCCGTCGTGCGGTCGAGAGGCCGGTTCACCGCCACGACGCCTCCGAACGCGGACACCTTGTCGCTTTCGTAGGCCATTCGATAGGCGGTGGCCGTGTCGCCCGCGATCCCCAGCCCGCATGGGTTCATGTGCTTGATGATCGCGGCCGCCGGTTGGGCGTAGTCCGTCACGAGCGCGAGTCCGGCGGAGGCGTCCTGGATGTTGTTGAACCCCGGCGGACCACCCTGGACCTGTTCCGCGCCGCCGATCCCTCCCGGGTCTGGGCCAAGCCGGTAGAAGGCCGCCTTCTGGTGCTCGTTCTCTCCGTATTTGAGAGGTTGGGCGAGCAGCCCCGCGATCGAGATCTCGGCGGGAAAACCGTTGCGCTCGTCGCGCCTCATATAAGCCGCGATCCAGGCGTCGTAGGCCGACGTATGCGCGTAGGCCTCCGCGGCGAGGCGCTGTCGCGCGCGCTGGTCGAGGGTGCCTTCATTGAGCGCCCCGAGGACCTCCGAATAGCGCTGGGGCCGCACGACGACGACCACGGCCTCGTGATTCTTGGCCGCCGCCCTGATCATCGCCGGCCCGCCGATGTCGATCTGCTCGATGGCCTCTTCAGGAGTGACTCCTGGCCGCAGCACGGTCTCGACGAACGGGTACAGGTTGCAGCAGACGAGATCGATCTGCCTGAGCCCATGCTCCGCCAGCGCATCGAGGTGCTCCTGCTTGTCGCGTCTGGCCAGGATGCCCGCGTGCACCCCCGGATGCAGCGTCTTGATGCGGCCATCCATCATCTCCGGGAAGCCCGTCAGCTCGCTCACAGCCTGGACGTCCAGGGCCGCGTCCTCGATCGCCTGCAGAGTGCTGCCGGTGGCGAACAGGTCATAACCGAGCCGCTTCAGCCCACGCGCGAAGGCGGCGAGCCCGGTCTTGTCGCTAACGGACAGAAGGGCTGTTGGCAATGCGCGTCTCCATGAGCCTGATCGCCTGGGGGAGGATCCGATGCTCGGCCTCGTGCACCCGCTCGCGCAGAGTCTCCACCGTATCGCCGTCGAGGATCGGTACGGATTCCTGGAGGAGGATCGGGCCGGCGTCGAGGTCGGCGGTCACGATGTGGACGGTCGCGCCCGTGCGCCTGACGCCGCTGGCCAGCGCCTGCTCGAGCGCGTCCATTCCCCCGGCAAACTCCGGCAGCAGCGACGGGTGCACATTGATGATCCGATTCTGGAACGCTTCGAGAAACGGGCGCGTGTGAATCCTGTCGAAACCGGCATCCACGACCAGCTCGACGCCCCGGCCGGCGAAGAAATCTCGCATCGCGACGTCTCTCTGCTCTGCCGAGTCGAACGCCTTCTGCGGCAGCTCGGCGAGGGCGATACCACGCTGGCGCGCGAAGGCTGCGGCCCGGCACGACGGGCGGTTGGTCGCCACCGCGACCACCTCGAAGCCGCGTTCCACCAGGTTGCGGAGGTTGGAGCCCTGTCCCGAGACGGCGACGCCGATTTTCAAGAGCTGCGCCCTGAGCACGCGCGGCTCAGCGGATCACCACCCGGTCCGGGCCGGTCTGGGAGACCACCTCACCGACGACTTTGGCGCCGTCCGGAAGCTCCTCGCGGTCGACCACCAGGATCATGCCGAGTCCCATGTTGAAGGTTCCGTCCATCTCATCGTCGGCCACCCTTCCGCGCTTGCGAATCAGCTCGAAAATCGGGGGCACGCGCCAAGAGCCGCGCTCGAGGCGCGCGCCGAGCCCGTCGGGAAGGCAGCGTGCAAGATTGCCCAGGATTCCGCCGCCGGTGATATGCGCGGCGCCCTTCCATGGGATCCGGCCGAGCTCGTCGAGGTAGGAGGTATGGGACTCGAGCAGGACCTCACCGAGGGGCCTTCCGAGCTCTCGGAACACGTGGCTGAGCGGAACGTCCTCGAACACCTTGCGGGCCAGCGAGTAGCCATTGGTGTGAAGGCCGCTCGAAGGCAGCCCCACCAGCGCGTCGCCGGGCCGGATCGCCTTGCGGTGCGCGCCCGGCTCGACCAGACCGACTATGAAACCAGCGAGGTCGTAATCCCCCAGCGCGTAGACACCGGGCATCTCCGCGGTCTCGCCGCCGAGCAGCGCACAGCCCGAAGCACGGCATGCGGCGGTCATGCCTTCGACGAGCTGCGCGAAGATATCCGGGTCCAGCCGCCCCGTCGCGAAGTAGTCGAGGAAGAACAGCGGACGCGCCCGTGCCGTCGCGATGTCGTTGATGCAGTGGTTGACGATGTCGATGCCGATGCCGCGATGCGATCCCGCGGCGATCGCGACCTTGATCTTCGTCCCCACCCCATCCGCGCTCGCAGCCAGGTGGCCGCCGCCCGGCAGCGCATACAAGCCCGCGAACGGGCCGACGCCTGAAACGACCTCCTTGCCCTGCGTGGCGGCGATCAGCGGCTTGACCCTCTCCAGCGCGCGCTCGTACGCCTCGATGTCGACGCCGGCCGCGGCGTACGACAGTCCTTCGCTGCTCACGTCTCAGATCTTGGCGAGCTGTGGGGAAGGAGGTCCCGGGACAGGCCCTCCCGCGCCGCGCGCGGGGACCCCAGTGGTTACCTCGAACTGCATCTTGTCCATCTCGAGCTGCTGCGGCACCGGCACCGGGTAGGAACCGTCAAAGCAGGCGCGGCAGAACTCCTGAGCGGTGCCGCGGCCGATGGCGCGCATCAGACCCGGGATGGACAGGTAGTGCAGGGAGTCGGCGCCGATCTGCTCTCGCACCTCATCGACCGAGCGCCCTGACGCGATCAGCTCCTTGGTCGAGCCGATGTCGACTCCCATGAAGCACGGGAAGCGCATCGGCGGGCTCGAGATCCGCATATGGATCTCGCTCGCGCCCGCGGCGCGCAGCCGTTCGATGATGCGCCGCGACGTCGTCCCGCGCACGATGGAGTCGTCGACCGCGATCAATCGCTTGCCCCGGACGGAGCGAGGGAGGGGGTTCAGCTTGAGCATGACGCCCGCCTCGCGCAGCGACTGGTCGGGCTGGATGAACGTGCGATTGATGTAACGGCTCTTCATCAGGGCCTCGCGAAACGGGATGCCGGCAGCTTCCGCATATCCGATCGCCGCCGGGGTGCCCGAGTCAGGGAAGGCGATCACCATGTCGGCATCGACCGGCGCCTCCTGGGCAAGCTCGTGGCCCATGCGGATTCGCGCATCCTCGAGCTCGCAGTTCTTGAGGATGGAGTCCGGGCGGGCGAAATAGATGAACTCGAAAACGCACATCGCGTGCTTGTTCGAGACCTGGAAGTTGGCGCTGTGCACGCCGCGCTCGTCCATCACCACCATCTCGCCGGGCTGCACCTCACGCACAAAATGTGCGTTGACCGTGTCGAGCGCGCAGGTCTCCGACGCGATGACATGCGCGGGCTGGCCCGGCAGCGGGATGTAGCCGATGCACAGCGGCCGGAAGCCGAATGGGTCGCGCAGCGCGATCAGCTGGTTGGGTGTGATGACGCCGCACGAGTAGGCGCCGACGATGCGCGCGAACGTGCGCCGGATGACCTCCTCCCAGGAGCGCCCGTGGGTGTTCTCGATGAGGCGCGCCATGACTTCGGTATCGAGCGCTGTCTCGAACGTGACGCCCTGCTCCTGCAGCTGAGCCCGCAGCGCGTCGGCGTTCAGGAGGTTGCCGTTGTGCGCCAGCGCACCAGGGCCCAGCGTCGGGTGATGGAACGGAAGCGGATGCGCGTTCTCGGCCCGGCTGGAGCCGGTGGTCGAGTACCTGGTGTGGCCGAGCCCGATCACTGAGCCCTGCCCCAGCTCCTTGATCTGAGCCGGAGAGAAGACCTGCGCCACCAGGCCCATATCGCGATGCACCCGCACCGACGACCCGTCGGAGACGGCGATCCCCGCCGATTCCTGGCCGCGGTGCTGCAACGCGAAGAGGCCGAAGTAGGTGAGGTTGGCGACATCGACGCCTTGCTTGGCGCAGATGCCGAAAACGCCACACACTAGGTGAGCATCACCTCCCAGGCCTCCCGAAGCTCGGCGAGCGAGAGCTTCAGCTGGCCCTCGAACTCGAGCACGTCGCCGCCCGCGAGGCCCAGCAGCGACAGCTCCACGTGGTGACGGCGCGCCAGCGACTGCAGCTCGGGCATGGCGCGCGAGGGAACGCTGATGATGTACCGGCTCGGCGTCTCGCCGAAAAAGGCGGCGTCCAGCCGCAGTGGCGGTTCTGGCCGGATGGCTGGGCAGCGCACCCCGAGGCCGCCAAGCAGGCAAGACTCGGCGAGCGCGACCAGCATCCCACCCTCCGCGCAGTCGTGGGCCGAGTGCAGGTATCCGCTCTGAGCCGCCGCCAGCACGAGCCTGTTCACCGCCTGCTCCCGCGTCAGGTCAAGGGCCGGCGGCCGGCCGGCGACGTGGCCGTGCTCGACCTTCAGGTACTCGCTGCCGCCGAGGTCGTTGTGACTGGACCCGATCAAGAGGACGAAATCGCCCTCGCTGCGTAGGCCGGCCCCGAGCCGGCGAGCGTAGTCGTCGATGACGCCGATCATGCCGACCACAGGCGTCGGATAGATGGCTGAGGTGCCGTTGGAGTCGTTGTAGAGGCTCACGTTGCCGCTCACGATCGGAAGCTCGAGCGTGCGGCATGCGTACGCGAGGCCCGCGATCGTCTCCTCGAGCTCCCAGTAGACGTCGGGCCGGTCGGGATTCGCCAGGTTCAGGCAGTCAGTGACCGCCAGCGGCGTGGCCCCGGTGGCGATGATGTTGCGCGCCGCCTCGGCCACCGCCAGCTGAGCCCCAAGGTGCGGATCGAGGTGGCAGTAGCGGGCGTTGCAGTCGACGGTCACGGCCAGCCCGAGCCGGGTGCCTTTCACCCGCAGCATCGCCGCGTCTCCGCCAGGTGGGACCAGCGTCGCGTCGCCGACCATGTGGTCGTAGCGGCGGAAGACGCCGCGGCGGCTCGACAGGTTGGGGCTCGCGAGCAAACGCAGCAGCGTCTCGCCCGCGTCGGCGAGCGGCGGAAGCGCGTCGATCTCGAGTCCGAACGGCGGCTCTGGTGCAAAACCGACGAGGCGCCGCATCGGGGCTCCGTCCGTCAGCAGGCTGACAGGGAGTCGCGCCACCTGGTCGCGGCCGTCAAACACGGTCAGCTGCCCATCATCGGTGACCTCGCCGATCACCGCCGAGGTCAGATCCCAGGCATGGAAGATGCTCTCGACCTCGCGCTCACGGCCGCGCTGGACGACGACGAGCATCCGCTCCTGCGATTCCGACAGCATCACGTCGTACGGCGTCATCCGGCGCTCACGCCGGGGCACCCGCGCGACGTCGATACGTGCGCCCGCACCTTCCACCCGCCCAGCGCATTCCGCCACGGCGGATGTGAGGCCGGCGGCGCCGAGGTCCTGGATCGCAACCACGGCATCGGTGTGCGCAAGGTCCATGCACGCTTCGAGGAGGCATTTTTCGAGGAAGGGGTTGCCGACCTGCACCGCCGGCCGGCGCTCCGAGCTGTTGTCGTCCAGCTCGACCGAGGCGAACGACGCGCCGTGGATTCCGTCCCGGCCGGTATCGGCGCCTACCAGCAGCAGGCTGTTGCCCGTGCCCTCTGCCCGCGCGCGCATCAGCTGGTCGGTGCGCACCAGGCCAACGCACATCGCGTTGACCAGCGGGTTGTTGGCGTAGCAGTCCTCGAAATAGACCTCGCCACCGACGGTCGGGATGCCGATGCAGTTGCCGTAGCTGCCGATGCCCGCGATCACGCCTTCGAGGTGACGGCTCGAGTCCGGCAGCGGACCAAATCGCAGCGAGTCCAGCAGCGCGATGGGCCGCGCACCCATGGCGATGACGTCGCGGATGATTCCGCCGACACCGGTGGCCGCGCCCTGATATGGCTCGATCGCGGACGGGTGGTTGTGCGACTCGATCTTGAAAACCGCGGCCCAGCCCTCACCGATGTTTACGGCGCCGGCATTCTCACCGGGACCCTGGACCACGGCTGGGCCGGTCGATGGCAGGCGGCGCAGCAACGCCTTCGAGCTCTTGTACGAGCAGTGCTCCGACCAGAGCACGCCGAGCATGCCCAGCTCGACCTCGTTGGGGGCTCGCTTTAGCTGCTCCACGATCGCCCTGTACTCATCTGGGGTGAGGGCGACTTCACGGAGCCGCCGCTCATCCACAGATTTGATGCTCAAGACACGAGGACCTTCAGCGCGTTCTCGGCCACGGAGCGAAAAAGCTTCAGGCCGTCGGTGCCGCCAAGCTCCGCCTCGGAGCAGCGTTCGGGGTGGGGCATCATGCCGAGCACGTTGCCGCGCGCATTGACGATGCCGGCGATATTGTGCAAGGAGCCGTTGGGATTCGCGCCGGGCACAACGCGCCCGTCGGGATCGCAGTAACGGAACACCACCTGGCCTCTCTGCTCCAGGCGGGACAGTGTGGCAGGGTCGGCGAAGTAGCTGCCCTCGCCGTGCGCGATGGGCACCCGGATGACCTCACGCTCCTCGCACTTCGACGTGAAGGGAAGATCCTTGCGCTCCACAACCAGGTTCGTCCATTCGCAGCGAAATTCGAGTGATGCGTTGCGGATCAGGGCACCCGGCAGAAGGCCGGCCTCGCACAGGACCTGGAAGCCGTTGCAGATGCCCCAGACCAGGCCGCCGCCGTCCGCGAACTCGCCGACTCGTTCCATCACAGGCGCAAACCTGGCGATCGCGCCCGTCCGCAGGTAATCGCCGTAAGCGAAGCCGCCGGGCAGGATCACGCAGTCGCAGCCCTTCAGGTCGTCCTCCTTGTGCCAGAGGTAGGTCAGCTCCGCGCCCAACACCTGGTCGATGACCCAGCCGCAGTCCCGGTCGGACCATGTGCCGGGGAACACAACGACCCCGAATTTCACCGGCGCTTGTGCTCCGGCTCGATATCGAATCGGAAGTCCTCGATCACGTGATTGGCGAGCAGCTGCCGGCACATCGCCTCGACGCGCTGGCGCGCCTCGTGCTCGCTCGACCCCTCGATGCTCACCTCGATGTACTTGCCGACTCGCACGTCGACGACCTCGCGAAAGCCGAGCGAGGCAAGACCTTGCTTGACCGTGATCCCCTGGGGGTCGTTGACCACCGGCTTGGGAGTAACAATCACCCGCGCAATCATGGTTCGTTCCTCGGCTTGGGCGGGAACAGCTGCTTGCCGACGAGGCGCTGGTAGGCGGCCAGGTATCGCAAGCGCGTCTGCGTCACCACGTCGTCGGGGAGGCGGGGCGGGTCGGACTCCTTGTCCCAACCCGAGCGCGTCAGCCAGTCGCGAACGAACTGCTTGTCATAAGCCTCCGGTGTAACGCCGACGCGGTAGGTCGCCCCGTCCCAGTAGCGCGAGCTGTCTGGAGTGAGGACCTCGTCGATGAGGATGACATCCTCACCGACGACACCGAACTCGAATTTGGTGTCGGCGAGGATGAGGCCGCGCCGGGCGGAAAACTCCGAGGCGTACTTGTACAGCTCCAGGCTGGCGTCGCGAAGCTTCGTCGCCAGCTCGTCGCCGAGCTCCTTTTTCATCTGGTCGAATGTGATGTTCTCGTCGTGCCCGCTTTCCGCTTTCGTCGCCGGCGAAAAGGTGGGATAAGCGAGCTTTTCACTCTGGCGCAGGCCCGGCGGCATCTTCTCGCCCGCAAGGGTCTGGGTCTCCTGGTACTCCTTCCACGCGCTGCCCGCGAGGTAGCCGCGCACAACGCATTCGAAATCGATCCGCTTGGCCTTGCGCACGATCATGAAACGGCCCGCGAGCTCTTCTCGATAGTTCTTGAGCGCCGGCGGCAGGTCGGGGACCATGCCGGAGACCAGGTGGTTGGGCTGGAAGGTGTCGGTCTGCGAGAACCAGAAGATCGACAGCTGCGTCAGCACCTTGCCCCGGTCGGGAATTCCATTGGGCAGGACGTGGTCGAATGCAGAGATGCGGTCGGTGGCGACCATCAACAGCCGGTCGGAGCCGAGCTCGTACGTGTCCCGCACCTTGCCCCGCATGAACAGCTTGAGCGGGAGCTCGGTGTCGGTGAGCGGCGGTCCGGCGATCATTTGGTCGTTACCGCAAGACCAAGACGCTCGTAGGCCAGGTCGGTGTGCTCGAGCCCGGCCCACGGGTCGAAGACCTGGTCCATTTTCGAGCCGATGCGCTTCATGACGTCCTCATTCTTCTCCAGCAAGGCACGGAAGCCCGCTCCAGGATCCTCCATCGCCTGCATGGCCGCTCTTTGCACGACCAGGTAAGCGTCTTCGCGCGCGATGCCGCTGTCGACGAGAGCAAGCAGCACCCGTTGCGAGAAGACCACGCCGCCGGCGAACTGGAGATTGGCGAGCATTCGCTCCGGCCGCACCTCCAACCCCCGCAAGACCTTGTTCATCTCGATCGCCATGTAATCGATGACGGCGCATGCGTCTGGAAAGATCACGCGCTCCGCGGACGAGTGGCTGATATCACGCTCGTGCCACAGCGCCGTGTTCTCGAGCGCGGTGAGGAGGTGACCACGCACTACCCGGGCGAGGCCACACACCCGCTCGGTGAGGACCGGGTTACGCTTGTGCGGCATCGCCGAGCTTCCCTTCTGTTCCTTGCCGAAGGGTTCGAACGCCTCACTGATCTCGCTGCGTTGAAGGTGGCGGATCTCGGTCGCGATTCGCTCCAGGGTCCCGGCAGCGATGGCCAGCGCGGACATGTAGCCGGCATGGCGGTCGCGCGCCACGACCTGCGTCGAGACGACGTCGACCTTGAGGCCCAGCTCGCGGCAGACATGCTCCTCGACGCTCGGATCGATGGTTGCGTGTGTGCCGACGGCCCCGCTGACCCTGCCCACCCCTGCTTCTTCGGCTGCGCGCTCCAGGCGAGCGATCGAGCGGTCGAGCTCGGCCACCCAGCCCGCGACCTTGAACCCAAACGTGATCGGCTCGGCGACGACGCCGTGGGTGCGGCCAGCCATCAGGGTGCGGCGGTGGCGGATCGCGACCTCGGCCGCCGCCTCACGCACGGCGCCGAGGTCGCGGATGATGAGCCGCGCGGACTCCACCATCTGCACCGCCATCGTGGTGTCGTTCAGGTCCTGGCTCGTCATTCCCAGGTGCACGTAACGGGCCTCGGGCTGGCCGATGGATTCGTTGAGCACCGTGAGGAAGGCGATCACGTCGTGGCCTACGCGTGACTCGACCTCCGCGATCTTCGTGGCGTCGAATGTGCCCTTGCGGATCTTCGGCAGCGCGGACTCTGGGATCCGGCCAAGCGCCGCCCACGCTTCGCAGGCCAGGACCTCGATCCGCAGCCAGAGCTCAAATTTGTGCTGGTCTGACCAGACCGCCCGCATGGCGGGCGGCGAGTATCGCTCGATCAAGAAGGGCCGCGGCTCCCAATCAACACTGGGGACGGCAGGCATTATATCGGCCCCAGGCTCCGATCAAGATTTTGTGACCGCTCATCCGGCAAGCCCTAGATGTCGTGGCCATCCGCCACCGCAGGCCTTGTCAAGCGGCTGCCTTGATAATCGAAGGCTGCTCATGCCCCGAACTCGTAACCAGCTTCAAAGGACTCCCGTTTGAACTCGCGCAGGCTGAACGGCCAGTGAGCGACCCGTCGCGCGACGACGAGCGACACCTCGTCGAGCTCGCCAAGCGCGATCCCCGCCAGTTTGGGGAGCTCTATGACCGGCACTTTCAGCAGATCTACAGGTTCGTGTATTCAAGAGTGAGGGAGCAAACCGCGGCAGAGGACGTCACTTCGGAAGTCTTCATGAAGGCTCTGAAGGCCATTCCCCGTTACCAGGACACGGGGCGGCCCTTTGCTGCCTGGCTGTACCAGATCGCGGTCAACGCCATCGCCGACCGCTACCGGACGCTGCGTCCCGCCCAACCCCTGGAGGACTTTCACGACCTCTCGGTCGCTGGTCCGGCTCTGGAAGACCTGGCGGCGCATCGCGACGAGGTGCGCCGGATCTGGGGGCTCGTGGAAGCGCTTCCGCACCAGCAGCGCACCGCGCTGGTGCTCAAGTTCCAGGAAGACATGAAGATCGAGGACATCGCGGTCGCCATGGGCAAGTCGGCAGGCGCCGTGAAGCTGCTCATCCACCGCGGCGTGACCAGGTTGCGTGAGGAAGCGTCCAGCTTGAGGCCTGTGGAATGAACTCCTACCACGACCCCGAGCTGGAAGACATCCTGCAGGACGACGAGCTGCGCCGTGTGGCCGCGGTGCTGAGTTCCGTTCGCTCGCCCGAGCCGCCGCTGGACGATGCGTTCCGCACCAGTCTGCGCCGCCAGCTGATGCAGCAGGCCTGGGCGATGAGCGAAGGCCGCAACTCCTGGTGGCGCCGCGCGTTCGCCCCTCCGGGCCTCGCCTGGGCAGGGGCGGCCGCGGGGCTGGTGCTGATCGCCTCGGTCGTGGTCTGGGGGGCGTTGCAGCAGCCGGGCGGATTCCAGCAGGTCTTCGTCCAGAGCGCGATCGACGGCAAGAGCAGCGTGGCGCTGCAGCAGCCGATCCTCGTCTCCTTCAACCAGCCCATGGACCACCAGACCACGCAGGCCGCGGTGCAGATCACGCCCGCCACCAATGTGACCTTCGCATGGGATCAGAACAGCCGCACGCTCGCGGTCCAGCCGGCGAGCGGCAACCTCGCGCCGAACACCCAGTACCAGGTCACGATCGGTCCCGGGGCGAAGACGCAGGCGGGCCAGAAGCTGGCCGCGCCTCAAACCATCACATTCGTGACCCAGCCTCCGGCGTCGCCGGCGCCGGTGCCCTCGCCGCGCCCGAGTCCGTCGAACGCGCTGGGCGAAAAACAGCTGGCGAGCCTGAACGGGGCGACGACCTTGTCCGCGCAGTGGTCCGCCGACTCGTCGTCCATCTACTTCGTGGACGGCAAGGGCCAGCTCGCCGTGGCGCCGGCGAAGGGGGGCGCCATCACGGTCATCACACCGGACGGGGCCTCGTCGCCGGCGATCTCGCCAGCGGGGGATCGCCTCGCCTACATCCGCGGCGGCAAGATCGAGGTCCTCACCTTCGCCGCCGGCAAAACCGACGAGATCAAAGCCACGCCCGCGGCGACGCTCGTCGGCTGGGCCAAGGACAAGCTCGTCTGGGCTGCGGCCGACGGCATCTACACCGAAGCCCCGAACGGACAGAGCCAGCTCGCGCCGCTGCCCTCAAGCGGTGAGGTGACCGTGCTCTCGATCGCGCCAGACGGAGTCCACGCGATCTACCGCCAGGACCAGAAGCTCTTCGTGCTCGACCTCAGCACCGCCAAGAGCACGCAGCTCGGCCAGGCCAAGGCCGCATTTGCCGGCTGGTCCCCTGGTGGTGCGTTTCTTCTCTACTCGACAGCTGATGCCATCGTCGTCGCCGACCCCCAAGGCGTCACGCAGGCGACGCTGCCCGCGGGAGAGGCGAGCTGGTCGACGCAGGATGCGATCCTCCTCGGCGGCGACACCGAGCTCGACCAGGTCCGCTCGGACGGTACGGGCTTCACCAGGGTGGCCAACGGCACCTATCACTCGCCACTCTGGGCCCCCAACGGGACCTCGTTTGGATTCGTCCGTGGTGACACGCTGTTGGTCGCGGCCGCGCCCACGCTGCCGCCAGAGCCCACCGCGCTCGATGAGGCCGGCGGCGTCGTCAACAACTTCATGCAGGCCCGGTTGAAAAACCAGTCCGGCGAGGCGGCCAGGCTGCTCGACGACAGCGGCAAGAAGGCTTACGCGGAGGGCGGGCTGAAGCTGCTGGTCAATGGAGACCCCCACTTCTCCCGTTACTACGTTTTGACTCAGGACCTTGTTGCGACCGCGCCCGACACGGTAAGAGTCGTCGTCCGCCTGGTGTTGACTCATGGAAAGCTCGACGTCACCAGCTACGAAGAGACGCTGACGCTGGTGCGCGACGCCGGCACCAAGCAGTTTCTGATCGACAAGGCGACCGCCGGCACCCACCGCGACCTCGGCAAGGGTGCGGAGGTGGTCAGCGTCGAGGTGGCAGGCGACGCCGTCAAGGTCACGTTCGACAGCGACCTCGACCCTGGCACCGTCGGCGGCGGGCTGGTCATCCTCGACTCCAAAGGCAGGCAGCTGGACACCACCGCGAGCTACGCCAACCGCACGGTCACCTTGAGCGGCCTCGATCTGAAGGAGGGCGCCCAGTACCGGCTTGTGGTGCTGACCACCGTGCGCGACATCCTGGGTCACAACGTGGCCGCGGAGTACGACCTTGATCTCGTTGGGCCGGCGGTGAAAAAGCACGGCAACCGCAGGGATGCCGGTACGCCTGCAGCTTCACCTGGCCCGAGCCCGAACGCAGGCGCGGCCTCGGGCGGCTAGAGCAGCTTCAACGCCCGGGCTGCACGGCACAGGGCGGTGACCGAGCCCGAGTGCACGATCTGACCTTCGAGCGCGGCGTTCAGCGCCTCCGTAAAAGGAAGCCGCAAAACCTCCATGTCCTGCTCGTACGTCTCGGGGCTGCGAGCGGCCTCGGTCAGGCTTTCGGCCAGAAAGAGATGCGCGCGGCCGGTGAGAAAAGCCGCGCCGTGAACCACTCCCAGCGATGTGTAACGCGCGGCCACCAATCCTGTTTCCTCGGCCAGCTCGCGCCGTGCACACTCCATCGCGTCTTCGCCATCGTCGAAGGTGCCCGCAGGCACCTCCCAGGACGACGTTTCCCATGCATGCCGCCACTGCCGGACCAGCATCGTGTCGCCGTTGTCGAATCGCGGGACGACAAACGCGGAGTCAGGGTTGGCGACCACTGTGTAGAGCGCGTCGGCGCCGTCCGGAAAGCGGATCGCGTCATCGCGGAGCTCGAAGTTGCCGGACGCGCCCCGAACTGTCGACCCGGCGACTTCAAACGGCCGGCCGGTCTCCGGGTGCTCGAGCGGAGCTATTGGCGCACCATGGACGCGACGGCGGCCGCGGCAGCGGCGACGTGGCGCGGGTCGGGCCCGTAGTCAAAGGGCGATTGGTCCTCAGCGAACTTCCTCGCCAGCTCGACCAGCTGCGGGTGGTCCTCGATGAACCGCGTGCTGAGGTTGCCGGCTCGGAAGTCGGCGTTGTCCAGAATCGCTCGGTGATACGGAATCGTGGTCGCCGGCCCCACCACGACGAATTCGCGCAGGGCGCGGCTCGCCCGGGCGATCGCCTCGGCGCGGTCGCTGCCATGGACGATCAGCTTGGCGACCAGCGAGTCGTAGTTCGGCGGCACGTCGGAGCCGGGTCCGAAGCCTGAGTCCACCCGCACGCCCGGCCCCGCGGGCGCCACCCAGCGCGAGATCCGACGCGGGTTGGGGATGAACTTGCGCATCGGGTCCTCGGCGTTGATCCGCATCTCGATCGCGTGGCCTCTCCACTCGACTTCGCGCTGCTTGAAGCTCAGCTCGAGACCGGCTGCGACCCGGATCTGCTCCTTGACGAGATCGACGCCCGTTACCGCCTCGGTGATCGGATGCTCCACCTGTAAGCGGGCGTTGACTTCGAGGAAATAGAAGTCGCCTTCGCTGAAGATGAACTCGACGGTGCCTGCGTTGACGTAACCCGCGGCGGTCGCGGCTCGGATCGCGGCATCGCCCATCGCGGCCCGGATGTCCGCCGTCAGGGCGGGCGAAGGAGTCTCCTCCATGATCTTCTGGTGGCGCCGCTGGATCGAGCATTCGCGCTCGCCGAGATGCGCTGCGTTGCCGTGACTGTCACATATCACCTGGATCTCGATGTGCCTCGGATTGCGCACATACCGTTCGAGGTAGACCGTCGCATCACCGAACGCCGAACGCGCGGCCTGGGCGGTGCTCTCGATCGCCGCCGCGAGCTCCTTTTCCGATTCGACGACTTTCATCCCGATGCCCCCGCCGCCGCCCGACGGTTTCAACATCACCGGAAAGCCGATCTTGCGCGCGGCCTCGAGCGCCGTCCCGGGCTCGACTGCGCCGCTGCCTGGCGTGACCGGCACGCCGTGCTGCGCGGCGAGCTGGCGGGCGGCGAGCTTGGATCCGAGCGCGCGCATGGCCGAAGCGGGTGGACCGATGAACTTGATGCCGGCCGCCTCGCAGGCGTCAGGGAACGCCGGCTTCTCGGCCAGGAATCCGTAGCCCGGATGGATGGCATCCGCGCCACAGTCGTGCGCGACCTTGACGATTCGGTCCAGCTGCAGATAGGACTCCGTCGCCGCCGCGCCCCCGATGTGGTGCGCCTCATCGGCGTAGCGGACGTGGATCGCGCTGCGGTCGGCGTCCGAGTAGATGGCGGCGGTTGCGATCCCGAGCTCGCGACATGCACGCATGACGCGGATGGCGATCTCGCCCCGGTTCGCGATCAATACCTTGTTGAAGAGTTTTTTCTTCAACCGATTGCAAGCAGGGGTTGGTTCGGGCTCACGACCTCGCCCTCCCTGACGTAGACGGCGCTGACCTTGCCCGCCACGGTGGTGACGATATCGTTCTGCATCTTCATCGCCTCGAGCACGGCAACGACTTCGCCGAGCTTCACGACGTCGCCGGCCTTGACCGGTACCTTGACGATCAGCCCCTGCATGGGCGCGATCACCGTACCCTCGCCGACCTTCGGCGGCGGGGGGGCGGAGTTGCCGGAAGAGGCCTGCGCGGGAGGCGCAGACATGACGTAAAGCCCGGTCCCGCTGACCCGCACCTTGAAGACCTCGCCTTCCACCTCGACCTCAAACTCAGCCGCCGGCGGCGCCGGCGCGGGATTGGGCGCGGCAGCCTGAACCGCCACGGGCTGCGCCGGCTCGACAGCAGCGGGTTTCTCCTTCTGAAGTGGGCCTTGCCCGCGCCCGGCGCCGTCTTTGTGTTCCGGCTGCGGGCCGCGCATATAGTCGAGCGCAAGGCTCGGAAACATCAGCTGGATCAGCACCGAGTCGTCGGTGGCGTCGTAGCCAAGCTTCTTCACCTGCTGCCGAGCGCCCTCGACCTGCGGCTCGAGCAGGTCGGCGGGCCGGATCGTGATCGGCTCCTCGCGGCCCAGCACCAGCCTGCGCAGCTCGTGGTCGGCAGGCACGGGCGGCCGGCCGTAGAGGCCCTGGAGGTAGTCCTTGAGCTCCTGCGTGACGGTCGCGTAGCGCTCGCCCCCGGTCACGTTGTAGACCGCCTGTGCGGCGATCATCTGCCGGATCGGCGCCACCAGCGGCGGATAGCCCAGGTCCTTCCGGACGCGGTTCGCCTCTTCGAGAACCTCGCTCAGGCGGTCCGTCGCGTGGCTGGCATCGAGCTGGCGATAGATGTCCTCGAGCATGAAGCCGGGCATGCGGTAGCGGAGGATGCTGGCGTCGACGCGGTCCGCCACCGGGCTCAGGTGCTCGATGTGGCGGCGCTTCAGCTCCTCGACGTCGTGCTGGACATCCCACATCTTTTCGAGATCGAGGCCGGTGTCGAACTCGCCGCCTTCAAGCGCGGCCACCACGCTTTCGGCTGCAGGCTGTGAGGCGCCCCATGCCAGGGGTGAGATCGCGACGTCCAGGATCTCGGCACCGGCCTCGACCGCGGCCATGTAGGCCATGGGCGCCATGCCGCTCGAACAGTGCGAGTGCACGTCGATGGGGACTTTGACCGCGGCCTTCAGCGCCGTCACGAGCTCCCACGTCGCCTGCGGGCTGAGCAGCCCCGATGTGTCCTTGATCACGATCTCGTGGCAGCCCATGTTGACCAGGCCTTTTGCGAGCGAGCCCCACAGCTCGATGTTGTGGGCGGGCGAGATCGCGTAGCTGAGCGTGCCCTGGACCCTTTTCTTGGCTTTGAGCGCGGCCGCGATCGAAGCCTCCATGTTGCGCAGGTCGTTGAGCGGGTCGAAGATGCGAAAGACGTCGACGCCCGCCTTCGCCGCGTGCTTGATGAACAGCTCGACAACGTCGTCGGAGAAGTTGCGTTTGGCGACGAGGTTCTGCCCGCGGACCAACGCCTGGATCGGGGTGTTCGGCGTCGCGTTGTTCAGCTTGCGCAGGAAATCCCATGGATCCTCGTGGATGCGCAGCTGCGTCTCAAACGTAGCCCCGCCGAAAGCCTCCATGGCGGCGAAGCCGATGGAGTCCATCTTGGCCGCGATGGGGACGATCTCGTCCGTGCGCAGGTAGCCCCCGAGAAGCGATTGCTGCGCGTCGCGAAAAGTCGTGTCGATGAGTCGGACTCGGGCTTTCTTCTTCGCCATCAGGTGGCCGCGAGGGCGGCCCGCCTCTCGCTGTGGCGCTGCTCGACTCCGCCGTCCTGGAGCCCGATGATCCGCGCCGCGAGCCATGCCGCATTCTTTGCTCCTGCCTCGCCGATGGCGACCGTCGCCACCGGAACGCCGGCCGGCATCTGCACGATCGAATAGAGCGAGTCCACACCACCCAGATGCTGCGTTGGAACAGGCACGCCGATCACCGGCAGGTCTGTCCAGGCCGCAACGACCCCGGGCAGGTGCGCGGCTCCGCCCGCGGCCGCGATCACCACCTTCAACCCTCGCGAGCGGGCGCTGGTCGCCCACTCCATCACTCCACGCGGATTTCGATGTGCGGAGCAGACCTTGAGCTCGTGCGTCAATCCGAGGTCATCGAGCACTTTGACGCACGACTCCATCAGCGGCAGGTCGGACTTGGAGCCGAGGATGACGCCGACCACTGGCTGCACTACTCGGCCTCCTGAGCGATATCGGACCTGAAGAAAGCCCCCTCGAATCGTACCTGCCGAGCCCCGGTGAGGGCGGTCTCCCTCGCCTGCGCCACGGTGTCCCCGAAGGCGACGGAGGTCACGACCCGGCCGCCGTCGGTGACCAGCCCGACTCCAGGCTCGAAACGCGTGCCGGCGTGAAAGATGAACACGCCGGGGGGCATCTCGGTCAGGCCATGAATCCGCTGGCCGAACTTCATCGCCACGTCGTCGGGGTAGTGGGCCGACGCGACCACGACGCCGACGCACGCCTGCTGGTTCCAGCGCAGGTCGGGGTGGGCGGCGAGCCCGCCCCTTGCCGCCGCCAGCGCCAGGGCGACGAAATCGCTCTGCAGGCGAGGCAGCACGACCTGGGCCTCCGGATCGCCGAAGCGCGCGTTGAACTCAAGCGTTTGGATGCCCTTCTTGGTGAGCATCAAGCCCGCGTAGAGGACACCCCGGAACTCATCGCCCGAGCTCGCGAGCTCCTGCACGGCGGGCCGCATGACGCAGTCGACGACCTCGTTCACGATCGCGTCGTCGACTCCTTTGGGCGGCGAGTAAGCGCCCATGCCGCCGGTGTTGAGCCCGGTGTCGCCCTCATGGGCGCGCTTGTAATCGCGTGCCGGCGCCAGTGGGATGACATCGACGCCGTCGGTGACGGCGAGCACAGATAGCTCCGGGCCCTCGAGCAGCTCCTCGACCACGATCGTGGCTCCGCTGCGCCCGAATCGCTGCTCGACGAGCATCGCGTCGATCGCCTGATCCGACGCTTCGACGTCCGAGCACACGATGACGCCCTTGCCCCGCGCGAGCCCGTCGGCCTTGACCGCCACCCGGCCCTGACGCTCGCGGGCCCACCCTTTCGCGGGCGCGGGTTCAGTGAAGACCTCGAAGTCTGCCGTCGGAATCGCGGCTCGCCGCATCAACGCCTTGGCGAAAACCTTGCTTGACTCGATGCGGCCGGCGCGGCGATTGGGACCGAAGACAGGGAAGCCCGCGTCGCGCAGCGCGTCGCCTACACCGGCGTCCACGGCCGCCTCCGGACCCAGCACGATGAGGCCGAGCCGCTCGCGCTTCGCGAAGCTGACCAGCCGCACGACATCCGCCGCTCCGATCGCGATGTTGCGAGCCATGCCGCCGGTGCCGCCGTTGCCCGGCGCGCAGTAGACCCGCTCGACGAGGTCCGACTGCACGCATTTCCAGACCAGGGCGTGCTCGCGCGCCCCTGAACCGACGACGAGAACCTTCATGGCGGGTTATTGGAGCATGGCCAGGGCGGCGGCGGTCACCAGCTCGTGGGCGTCCCCCCAGTCCACGACCTCGACCCCCGACTCACCGCTCAAGCGCCAGTAACGATGGCCATCGGCGCGCCAGGTCCCATCCGCGCGCCGGTGCTTCATCAGCAGCTCGGTGGCTTCGTCCGCGCGCGCGTCCGAGAGCATTCCGAGCCTCGCGATCGCGCGCAGCCCGTGGAAGAAGTCGTAGTGCCAGTAGTGCGGCCAGTGGATGTGCAGCCATTCGGGATGGATGACATCACCGGTGCCGGTCGATCGAAACAGGCGGTGCTCCAGCAGCAGCTCGCCCGCGCGTCGAGCCGCTCTGCGCGCGCGCCCGTCGCCGGTCTGGCGGTGATACTCGGCCAGGCCCCAGATCGGTGCGAGCGATTCGTGAAACGAGGAGTGGTGGGCATTCGGGTCCTCGTCGCAGTTCCATCCGCCGTCAGGCCACTGCGATCTGAGCAGCACCTCCGCCAGATGCCTGACCCGGAGGCTCTTCGCCATGCCGAGGTGGCAGCACACCGCAAGCGCGTTGCCCTCCATCGACGCATGGCGCCGTTCCTTGCCGGCAACTATGAGCGGCTCAGAGGGCGCCGCGATCCAATCGAGCACGGTCATCGCCGCCGCGCGGGCGGCCCGGTTTCGGCCCTGCACACCCAGCTCGACCATTGACACCAGACGCCAGTGGGCCCCGGTCCATTTCGTGTACGGATGCACGCCAAAGCCTCCGTCCACCCGCTGCCCCGACAGAAGCTTGTCGATCATCGACTTCCGCCAGGCGGGGTCGAGGCTGAGCTCGGTTACTCCCACTCGATGGTGCCGGGCGGCTTCGACGTGATGTCAAACACCACCCTGTTCACGCCCTTGACCTCGTTCACGATGCGGTTGCTGATCCGAGCGAGGACCTCGTAGGGGACGCGCGCCCAGTCCGCGGTCATCGCGTCCTCGCTGGTGACGACGCGTACGGCGACGACATTGGCGTAGGTCCGGTAATCACCCATCACCCCGACCGTCTCCAGCGGCGTGAGCACGGCGAACGATTGCCAAACCTGGCGGTACAGGCCGTTGCGCTTGATCTCGTCCACGACGACCCAGTCGGCGTTGCGAAGGATCTCGAGGCGCTCGGCTGTGACCTCGCCCAGGCAGCGGATCGAAAGCCCAGGGCCGGGAAATGGCTGCCGGTAAACCATCTCCTGGGGCATGCCCAGCTCGAGCCCGACGGCGCGCACCTCGTCCTTGAACAGATAGCGCAGTGGCTCGATGAGCTGGAAACGCAGGCCTGGAGGCAAGCCTCCGACGTTGTGGTGGGTCTTGATCTTGGAGGCCGTGACGGCGACGTCAGGCGCGGTCGACTCGATCACGTCCGGATAGAGCGTGCCCTGGGCCAGGAAATCGATGCGGCCCAGGCTCGTCGCCTCAGCCTCAAAGACGGAGATGAACTCGCGGCCGACGATCCGCCGTTTTTGTTCCGGGTCGATGACGCCTCGAAGCGCGGCCAGAAAGCGCTCGGTGGCGTCGACGTAGCGAATGTTCATGTCGAGGTTACCGTGCATGACGTCGAGGACGCGATCCGGCTCCTCTTTGCGGAGCAGCCCGTTGTTGACGAACACGCACGTGAGCTGGTCGCCCACCGCTTGATGGACGAGGGTCGCCGCCACGGCCGAGTCGACTCCACCCGACAGCGCGCAGATGACGCGACCGTCGCCCACCTGGGCGCGGACGCTCTCGATCGCCTCGGCGATGAACGATCCCGGCGTCCAGGACGGCTTGCAGTGGCAGACGCCGAACAGGAAGTTGCGCAGGACCGCGCGTCCGCTCGGCGTGTGCACCACCTCCGGGTGAAACTGGATGCCATAGATGCCCTTGCCATCGGTGAACGCCGCGACCGGCGAGTTGCCGCTGCTGGCAAGCAGGTGAAAGCCCGGCGGCATCTCGCTGACATGGTCGCCGTGGCTCATCCACACCGGCAGCTCGCCGTGCAGGCCGCGAAACAACCCGGCGGGCTCCTGGACGGACAGCAGAGCCGGCCCGTACTCGCGCGCGCGGCCGGGATCGACCTTGCCCCCGAGGTGATGGGCGATGAGCTGCATCCCGTAGCAGATGCCTAGCACGGGCACGCCGGCGCCAAGGGCCTCGGGGTCGACCTGCGGAGCGCCCGCGTCGTAGACGCTCGCCGGGCCGCCGCTCAGGATCAGTCCGGCCGGATGCCTGGCCTCGAGCTCGGACCAGGGAGTGGTGCCGGGGACGAGCTCACAGTAGACGTTGGCCTCTCTCACGCGGCGCGCGATCAGCTGGCTGAACTGGGAGCCGAAGTCCAGGACGAAGACCGTTTTGTCGCGCGCGCCTACCTGCTGGGGTCCCCGCGGCGAAGCCGTGGGGTGACCCCGGGCCGCGGCGAGAGGGCTCAGCTCTTGCCCATGCCGACGTGCTGGGCCTGCTGGAACACCTTGCCTTCGGTCACGATCGACGGGGCGATCACCATCTCGACGTGCTGGAACTCGGCGATGTCGTGGGCTCCACAGACGCCCAGGGCCGAGCGCAGCGCGCCGGCGAAGTTCTGCGTGCCATCGTCGACCCGGGCCGGGCCGAGCAGGATCTCCCGCAGCGTCGCTTTGGTGCCCACCTGGATTCGCGTCCCGCGCGGCAGGTTCGGATCGGGCGTGGCCATGCCCCAGTTGAAACCCCTCGATGCCGACTCTTCCGAACCGGCCAGCGGGGTTCCGATCATCACCGCGTCGGCTCCGGAGGCAAACGCCTTGCAGACGTCCGCGCCGATGCGCATGCCTCCGTCGGTGATGACCGCGACGCGCATTCCGCCCCTCCTCATGTGCTCGTCGCGAGCCGCGGCCACGTCCGCCGTCGCGGTCACCTGAGGCACGCCGACGCCGAGGACGCCGCGCGTCGTGCACGCCGCTCCCGGCCCCACACCGACGAGGATGCCGGCGATGCCGGTTTCCATCAGCTCGAGCGCGGTGTCGTACTGGACGCAGTTGCCGACGACGACCGGGATCTCGCAGGCCCGCACCAGCGCATCGAATGCGAGCTGGTGATACGAGCGCGACGAGTGTCGAGCCGTCAGCACCGTGCCCTGGACGACGAACACGTCCGCACCGGCCTTCTGGATGACCTCCGCCCGCTCTTCGGCCCGGGCCGGGACGGTGGAAACAGCGCAGGGCACACCCGCCGCCTTGATCGCCTTGATCCTCTCGCTGATGAGCTTCGGCTTCACCGGCTCGCGATAGGCCTCTTTGAGCACCGCGTTCACCGTGGCTTTGTCGGCCTCTGCGATCTTCTTGATGATGGGAGCGGAATCCTCGTAGCGCGTGTGCACGCCGTCGAGGTTGAGCACCGCCACTCCGCCCAGCTTGCCCATCGCGATCGCGAAATCGACGTCGACGACACCGTCCATCGCCGAACCCCAAAACGGAAGCGGAAGACTGAAGCGCTCGCCCATCGAGAAGGAGATGTCGACCTCGTCGGGATTGCGCGTCACGCCGCCAGGCACGAGAGCGATCTCGTCGAAGCCATACGCGCGCCGCGCCCGCCGCCCAATCCCTATCTCGAGGCCAGACTGCTCCCCGGAAATTGCTTCTCGGGTTTCGATCCGGCTCTGATTCAGGGTGTGTTTACTCCATTGGAATGGGCGGGTTCGCTGAATTATAGCCGGACACTAAGCTGGTGTCGGTGTACCGGACGCTCGAGTACCTGAACGGAATCTCCGACGACGATGTGAGCCGCCTGCGCGCCGTCGGCATCCGCCACACCAACCAGTTCCTGCATCGGGCATCACTCGAAATCGACCGCAAGAGGCTCTCGAAGAAAACCGGAATCAGCCCCGACCGCCTGCTCGAGTTCGCGCATCAGTGCACGCTGCTCGAGGTGTCGGGCATGGAGCGGTGGATTCCGCTGACGCGCCGACTTGGCATCGGCTCGATGAAGGATCTGCACGCACAGGACGCCGCTGCGCTGCACAAGAAATTGATCGAAGCCATCGGCCTCACGGGGGCACCTGGCGTCACGGACGTTCAGTACTGGATCAGCCAGGCGACGGCGCTCGACATCGTCGAAGAGCCGGAACCGGCCAAACCGATCCCCGTCATCGAGTAGAAGTGGGCGGGCTCACGCGCCCGCCCTTTCGAATCAGCTCAGGATCGCGCTGAAGACGTCGGTCGGGTTCGTATTCGTCGTTGGCGGATTCGAGGTGTTGCTGTTCGCCGGCGCGCAGAACGGGTTGGATGACGGGTATGGCGCGTCGCAGTTCGTCTTGACGTAAACGGCGAGGAAGCCGCTTCCGCTGGGCTGCAACCCCTCATAGTCGCCCAGGAAAAAGCCACGGGCGATCGGGGCGGTCATGGAGTCAAATGTGGCGCCGATCTGCTGTTCACTGCTGTCCGGGAAGCTCGCCCCACCGTCAGTCGAGTACCTGACCCAATAGCTGGTCGGCAGGTGGTCAGTCTGCGTGGCGCCAAGGTCACGAGTGTCGTAGTAGGTCACCGCAACTCTGTTTCCGTTGACGGCCACTGTCGGCGTGAAGGTCGGCAGTCCGGAGCTCAGTTTGTGCACAACGGCAGGTGCTGTCCAGCTCGTCCCGCCATTGGCAGACGTGGTGATGAGAATCTCGTCGTCCCAGGCGCCGCGGCTCTGCTTCAGCTGCTTCTGGTAGTTCGTCGAGCTCTCCCAGACCACGTAGAGCTTTCCATCGCCACCGATCGCGACTTCTTGGAGACCGTCGCCGACGCGCAGTGGCAAGCCGTTGTTCGGGTTCCTCACGCCCAGGCTATTGAAGGGTGCGATAACCTGGGGCGCGGTCCAGGTGTCGCCCCCGTCAGTGGACTTGACGAAAGCCAGCAGGGCGTTGCTGCGGGTCCCCTGGAAGGGTGTGTTCGGGGAGACGATCAGGTCGGTGAAGTCGTAAAGCGTGCCATTGTTCGGATCGACGACGATGATGTTGCCGATCGTCTGCTGCCGCTGCTTGGTGTCGATGATGACCTTGGCCTTGCTCCATGTCTGGCCACCGTTGACCGTCTTGGAGAAGTAGGCGGGGCCTGTGTAGGCCGCGGTGTGCGGGTTGTCCCTGGGGTTGTCCGTCGGCTCGATCAGCGTGTCCCACACGGTGTAAGCGGTGCCGGCAATTTTCGGGTCGGCGGTCGTGGAGTTCTTGTCTGTGCTCTGAGCGAACTGCGTGAAAGCAGAGCCTTGAATCGGCTGGACGTTTTGCCAGGTCGTGCCGAAATCAGTCGATGTCGCAACGACGACCGCGTTCGCCCAGTTCGGGACGGCGATGTTGAAAGCCAGCGCGGAAGCGTAAGCGGTCCCATCCGGCCCGAACGAAACCCAGGGATCTGAGTTCCGCATGTAGGCGGCCAGCGATGACGACGTGCATGCGTCCCAGGGCATGGCCCCGGTGGTCGCCCACGTTGTGCCTCCGTCGCCCGAGTGACTGAACCCGATACCGTGGCCGCCCCCGTTCGACCATCGATCCTCGTGCCACATGGCGATCGCATTGCTGCCGCTTACCGCAACCTGCGGCTCAACTTCGGCATTGAAGAAGTTCCTGCCGGGTTGAGCGGCATCCTGCGCCTTGCACGCGGCAAGCGGCGAAGGCCCCGAGACGACAAACGAGTCAATTACACCGGCTGCTATCCCCATCGTCGACGTTAGCAAGACAAGGGCGCTCGCGAGCGCGGGAATCCAGATGGCTTTCCTGAGCAATTTCACACTCCCCTTTGGTGCGCCCCGCGCACCGCAACCCCCAACGAACTTCAGATGACCTTAATCCCAGCGCGTTCGTTCGCGCAACCACGCGCTCGCTGCCCCCTAGCGGCTTGGGATTAGAGGAAAACGCCTCTCCGCAGCTTCAGGTTGTCGTAGACGCCTCGCTGGATGGTGTCCCGCACATCGTCGGCCAGCGCCATCACCAGATGCTGGTCCTCGGCCGCCTTGGCCGGAAGGTGTGCGACCTCGACCGGCGGATGGAACTGGATCCGCCATTTGCTCGGCAGAGGGATCATGCCGAGCGGGCCGAGCCACGGCCAGAATGGCGTGACCGGAAAGTAAGGCAGGCCGAAAAGCCGCGCCAACGGAGAGAGGTCTCCGAGCATCGGATAGATCTCTTCTGACCCGACCACCGAGATGGGAATGATCGGCGCCTGGGCTCGAATTGCGGTGGAGACGAACCCGCCCCGCCCGAAGCGGCGCAAGCGGTAGCGGTCCTTGAAGCCCTTGCCGGTGCCGCGCGTGCCTTCCGGGAAGACGAGCACCAGCTCGTCGCGTTCCAGCAATCGACGCGTGTCGTCTGGATGACCGACCGCCTGCCCGGTGCGGCGCAAAAACCAGCTCATCACCGGCATGCCCATGAACTGGCTGGCCACCAGCGCCCGGATGTGGCGCGGGTGCGAGTGCTCGGCGAAAACCGCGGTTTTGATCATCGTCCCGTCCCAGGGCAGAACCCCGGCGTGGTTGGCGACCAGGAGGGCTCGCCCGGTGGCGGGTACGTGCTCGACCCCTGTCGTCTCGACGCGCCAGTAGTCGCGGTACAGCGCCTTGAAAACTCCGAGAAACGATTCCGTAAACTGCGGATCGAAGCCGAAGTCGTCGACCGCGTAATTCGGCCCCCGGTGCGCAAGCTCGCGCTGCTGATAGATGAACTGGACCACTTCCATGATCCGGTCCAGGTCGATCACGTCCCGCCCGGCGAGCTCGCGCAGTCGGACTGAGAGCGCACTCACCGCCTGCAGCGCGTACATCGGCGCCTGGCGCTGCAGCCGCCGGACCGGTTTTGGCAGCCGGAAGCCGGGACGCGGGGCCACGATCTCCGCCTTCCGGCTGTTGCGCCTCCGTTCCTCGCGCGTGCTCTCGGCGATCAATTACGTGAGGCCGTCAGCTGGTGTTGCCGCCTGCGCCGCTGCTGGAGATAGACCTGCAGCTCGTACTCCTGCGGCGGCGAGGGAGCCTCGATCAGCTCGGCCTGCTTGCCGAGAGCGAGCGCGTCCATCGCCTCGCGTGAGCTGTACACCGGCCTCCACCCGAACGCAGACTCCAGGCGCGAGCAGTCCATGACCGAGCCGAAGGAGATGATGTCGGCGAGATGGGCCGGCATGTCGACGCCGGCGATCATCCTCAGGGCGAGCCTGGAAACCCAACGCCCATAAGGTGGAAGGACGGGAGCGGCGGTGCCCCCCATGATGCCGATCGCCTGGCTCAGGAGCACGACACCGTCACCCGCGACGTTGAAGACGCCGGCGTGGTCGCCGACGACCGCGCGCACGACGGCATCAGCCGCGTCGTCCTCATGCAGCAGCTGCAGGCGGGGATCAAAACCGGTGAAGGTGGGCACAATCGGCAGCGACAGGTACCGCGCGAGGCTCGTGTCCTCGCTGACCCGCAAGCCCAGTCGCAACACGGTCACCCCGCACAGCTCGTTGCGCAGCGCGAACTCGCTGACCAGCTGCTCCATCTCGAGCAGGTCACGAGTCACCCCCGTCGCGATCCGGTCCCAGTTGGTCATGTCTTCAGAGAAGAACGACGGGTCGTTTGGGCCGGCGCCGTAGATGGCCTGGCCGGATTTGACGATCAGCCTGCGGACCGGGCTCGAGGGTGCCGCGCAACCGACGAGGACGTTCATGGTCCCGATCACGTCGGTCTCATGGACCGAACGATCATCGTGCGCCGGGTCCACCATCACCGCCAGGTGGACCACGGTGTCGATGTGAAGCTGGCGGACCAGCTTGCCGATCACCGATAGGCGCGTGTCCGCGTGGACGAAGTCCATCTCCTCCAGCGCGCTCACCGGGTCCGCGACGTCGCACCCAAACAGCATTGGCACCTGGGGCGCCAGCCGGCGCGCCACCTCGGCCCCAAGCGGATTGGAAACTCCGGTGAGGAGGACACGGTGAGGCGTGAAGGGGGTCATGGACACCCCAATCTAGGGCATGTGGAGCAGGAGCCGGAAAAGCTCGTGAAGGGATGCCGATCCCGGCACGCTCTTATTGCATGTGGAGCTGAAGCCCGGATTCATTCCGGGCATCCCCAGCGACTCAGTTACGACTCCAGACAACCTGAATGTCAAAGGGGGGGCCCACGGGGGGATCCTGATCCCCCCGCGCCCTTATTGCATGTGGAGCTGAAGCCCGGATTCATTCCGGGCGTCCCCCAGCGACTCAGTTACGACTCCAGACAACCTGAATGTCAAAGGGGGGTTCCGCGGGGGATCCTGATCCCCCGCGCCTTTATTGCATGTGGAGCTGAAGCCCGGATTCATTCCGGGCGTCCCCCAGCGAGCCAGTCATGGTTCCAGACAACCTGAATGTCAAAAGGGGGGTTCCGCGGGGGGATCCTGATCCCCCCGCGCCTTTATGGGTAGATCCCGCGGACCGTCGTCGCGTTGGCGACCCGTTGCACCGCGAGAGCGTACGCGGCGTTCCGCATGTCGACCCGTTTGTTGACCGAGGTGTGCAGGATCTCGTAAAAGGCGCGCGTGATCACGTGGTGCAGCTTGGTGTTGATCTCCTCCTCTTCCCAGAAGAAGGCCTGCAGGTCCTGCACCCACTCGAAATAGGAGACGATCACGCCCCCCGCGTTGGCGATGATGTCCGGGACGAGGAAGATCCCGCGCTCGTGCAGGATCGGATCCGCCTCCGGCGAGACTGCCGCGTTTGCCCCCTCCGTGATCAGGCGCGCTCGGATCCGGCCCGCGTTGTGCTCGGTGATCTGGTCTTGAACCGCCGCCGGCACGAGCACGGTGACGGGGAGCTCGAGCAGCTCGGGGTTGGTCACCGCGTCGGCCTTCTTGAAACCGCTCACCCCGCCGCGGACCTGGCGGTGCTCCTCGAGC
>VBDR01000043.1 GCA_005882135.1 Chloroflexota bacterium | reverse complement strand
ATCTCTCGCATGGCGCTGATCGGCGCGCCGACCATGACGATATCGGCGATCTCCACCACGCTGAGGTCGGTATTGGCGGTCGACACGATTCCCCGCTCCAGCGCCTTGCGCAGCACGATGGGATTGCGGTCGCTGCCGACGAGGACGATCTCGGGTCTCGCCTTCTTGAGGGCGAGCGCGAAGGACGAGCCCATCAGGCCGAGACCGACCACCGCGACCGTTGCCACTTACGCCAGCTGTTTTTGCATGGCGCCGAGCAGCCGCCGCACGTCCGCCATCAGGTGGTCGAAGGCTGCAAAGTCCAGCGACTGAGCGCCATCCGACAACGCCTGGTTCGGCGTTGGGTGCACCTCGATGATCAGGCCGTTCGCCCCCGCCGCGACCGCCGCCAGCGACATCGGGCCCACCAGCGACCAGCGGCCAGTCGCCTGCGACGGGTCGACGATCACCGGCAGGTGGGAGAGCTCGCGCACCAGCGGCACCGCATTGAGGTCGAGCGTGAAGCGAGTCGCCGTCTCAAAGGTGCGGATGCCGCGCTCGCAGAGGATGACGTCGCGGTTGCCCTGGGACAGGATGTATTCGGCGGCAAGCAGCCACTCCTCGATGGTCGACGACATGCCCCGCTTCAGCAGCACCGGCTTGCCCGACCGCCCGGCCTCCTGCAGCAGCGCGTAGTTCTGCATGTTGCGGGTGCCCAGCTGGAGGATGTCGGCGTACTTGGCGACGAGGGCGACGTCTCCCGGCGACACGACCTCGGTCACAACCTTGAGCCCTGTCTCGGCCCTGGCCGCGGCCATCATCTTCAACGCCGACTCGCCCAGCCCCTGGAACGAGTAGGGCGACGTGCGCGGCTTGAAGGCCCCGCCGCGAAGCACGCGTGCGCCCTGCGCGGCCACGTGGCGCGCGGTCTCCAGGAGCATCTCCTCGCCCTCGACCGAGCATGGTCCGGCCATGACCACGACCTCGTCGCTTCCGATCTTCACGCCGTCGACGTCGACCACCGTGTCGGCGCGCCGGAACTCGCGGCTGGCGAGCTTGAAGGGCTTGGTGATCGGGACGATCTCCTGAATCCCGCCGAGATGCGAAAACGCGTCTCTGTAGGCGTAGGCGTTGCCGCCGATCACACCGACGACCGTCCGCTCCTCGCCGCGGGAGATCTCGGTCTTGAGACCTATCTCCTCCACGCGGTCGACGACCGCCTTGATCTCTGCCGGGGTCGCCTGGTGCGACATCACGATGATCACGGCTTGGAGACCTCGCACGTTAGATCGACGAGAGATTCGGCGCATCGGCGGCCGAGACGAAGGCGCCGCGAGCACCGGACCGGAGCGCATCCCGTCGATGCGCGAGGACCGGAGCGCAAGCGGCAACGCACGGATCGGACGCCTAGGCGCCGAAGATCCGTCGATCTCATCGGGCGAGGTCTCCTAGCGAGCCTCGCATGTAATCGAGGTCGGCCTTGATTGCCTCGGCGCCGCGAAGGTAGGAGAAACGCATGGTCGACTGCGGTCGCGGCGTGTTGTACAGCAAGAGGATGCGGACGCACATCGCCACCCCGCGAGGGTTCGGCTGTTGGACGTTCATGTCGTGGCCGCAAAGAAGGGGCACGTCGAGCCAGCCCAGGCGGCGCGCGGCCAGGGCGGGAAACTCCGCGTTCAGGTCTGGGGTGGTGGTGAAGTAGGCGAATGCGATCTCCGCGGAATCGAGGTCATTGAGCCGGACGAGATCGCGCAAGAGCTCCTCGGTGGCTTCGGTGATCGCCTCCGCAGTGTTCTCGCTGGCCGTGGTCGCGCCGCGGATTCCCCTTACCGGCAAGCCTTCAAAAGCTCCTTCACCAGCGCCACCGCGTCGCCGCCGCGCTCGATCGCCTCGACGATGGCGCTCCCGACCACCGCGGCGTCGGCGCCGCCCCTCAGGGACTTCATGTGCTCCGGCCGTGAGATCCCGAAGCCTGCGGCCACCGGTAGCTGGGTGCGCTTGCGGACCTCGCGGAGCAGCTCCGGCATGCCTTCGGGCAGCTCCTTGCGCGCCCCGGTGATCCCGGTCACCGTCACGCAGTACACAAACCCGCTCGAGTGGGAGCAGATCGATGTGATCCGGTCTGGAGGTGTGGTGGGCGCGACCATGAAGATGGTCTCGAGCGCCGCCGCGCGAAACCATCCGGTCACGGGCTCCGCCTCCTCGATTGGCAGGTCGGGCACGATGACGCCGGCCACGCCGGCCTGCGACGCCTCGGCCGCGAACCGCCGCGGATCGTAGGAGAGCACGGGATTGATATACGTCATCAACACCACGGGCACGCCTTCGGCGGCGACGGCCTGGGCCACCCCGAGCGCGCCCGAAACCGTCATGCCGTGCTCGAGGGCGACCTGGCCCGCATGCTGGATCACGGAGCCGTCGGCCAGCGGGTCGGAATGCGGGATGCCGATTTCGAGCGCCGCGATGCCTGATCCGGCAAGCCTCTTCCCCACCTCGATCGAGCGCCTCTTGTTGGGGTGGCCGGCCATCATATAGGCGACGAGCTTCAGGTCATCCTTCGCACGCAGCGCGTTTTCGAGCCGCGACGCACTTGAGACCGCGCCCTGCGCGCGCCCCGCCTCACTCGGCATCGACGGAGTCCATGTCCTTGTCGCCGCGGCCCGAAAGACAGACCAGGATGCTGCCGCCAGGCCCCAGCTCGCGCGCGATCACCCCCGCGTGGTGGATGGCATGCGCCGGCTCCAGCGCCGGCATGATTCCCTCGAGCCGCGTGCAGAGCTTGAACGCCGCGAGCGCATCCTTGTCTGTGACCGCGACGTACTCCACGCGCTCGGTTTCGTGCAGGAACGCGTGCTCCGGCCCGACCCCCGGGTAATCGAGGCCCGCGGAGATGGAGTGTGTCGGCAGGATCTGGCCGTCGCCGTCCTGGAGGACGTACGAGTAAGTCCCATGCAGCACGCCCGGGCGCCCTCCCACCAGCGAGGCGGCGTGCTCGCCGGTCTTGACTCCCCTCCCGGCCGCCTCGACGCCGACCAGCGCTACGTCCCTGTCGTCGAGGAAGGCGGTGAAGATCCCGATCGCGTTCGAGCCGCCGCCGACGCACGCGACGACCACGTCCGGGAGCTTGCCGTCGAGCGACAGGTACTGCTCGCGCGCTTCGTCGCCGATCACCCGCTGCAGGTCGCGCACCATCTCGGGATAGGGATGTGGCCCGACGACCGACCCGATGATGTAGTGGGTCGTGCGCACGTTGGTGACCCAATCGCGAATGGCCTCGGTCGTCGCGTCTTTTAATGTCTTGGAGCCGCTCTTGACCTCCACCACCTCGGCGCCGAGCAGCTTCATGCGGCGGACGTTCATCGATTGGCGATGCATGTCTTCGGTGCCCATGTACACCGTGCATTCGAGACCGAAGCGCGCACACACGGTCGCGGTCGCGACGCCATGCTGGCCGGCTCCAGTCTCGGCGATGATCCGCCGCTTGCCCATGCGCAGGGCCAGCAACGCCTGGCCGACCGCGTTGTTGAGCTTGTGCGCGCCGGTGTGACACAGGTCCTCACGCTTGAAGTGGATGTGCGTGCCGCCGAAATGCTCGCTGAGCCGGGTCGCCGCGTAGATCGGCGTCGGACGGCCGATGAAGGCGCGCCGGTGGCCGGCCAGCTCGAGCTGGAACTGGGGGTCGGCCTTGGCCTCGTGCCACATGTCTTCCAGCTCCCCGAGCGCGCTCATCAGCGTCTCCGGTACGTACTGGCCGCCAAACGCGCCAAACCTGCCGTCGACGGGGTGGGTCAGCGCCGCGCGCGACATCAGACCAGGGCCTCGGCCCGTCGCACGGCGAGCACGAAAGCCCGGAGCTTGTCAGGGTCCTTGACCCGCGGTCTGGCCTCGACACCGCTCGACACATCCACGCCGTAGGGCCTGAGCTCGCTCACGACCTTGCCCACGTTACCCGGTTCAAGACCGCCCGCGATGAACACCCTGCGCGAGGCGAGCAGCGGGCGCGCCAGCTCCCACTCCCAGGTCCGGCCCGTCCCGCCGCGCTGGTCGGCTGACCACGAATCGAGCATGATCGGGTCCGGCCAGTCGTCCGCGGCGGGCACCCGGCCGTCTCTGACCTTCAGCACTTTCATCACCGGCCGGCCGCCATCGAACCCCGGCCGCTCCGAGCCGTGGAGCTGCAGCAGGTCGAGGTCGACGTACTCGGCGATCCGCCGCACCTCGTCCGCAGACTCGTCGATGAAGACGCCGACGATCTTCGGCCGGACGGAGAGCTCATCCACGATCGCCTTGGCTTCCTCGGGCTGGACGCGGCGGTCAGAGGTGCAGAAGTGGAAGCCGATTAGATCGGCGCCCGCTTCGACTGCCGTCCTCGCGGCGTCGAGGTCGCAGATGCCGCAGATCTTGACCCGTATCAACCCAGCAGCTCGCTGATCTGAGCGGCCGGATCGGCCGACCGCATCAAAGCCTCTCCCACCAGGATCGCGTCCGCTCCTGCTTCGCGCAGGCGACGGGCGTCGGCCGGCGTATGAATCCCGCTCTCCGCGACAAGCACGACATTCTCGGGAACCAGCTTGCGCAGACGTTCGGTCAGGCCGAGGTCGATACTGAAGTCACGCAGATTGCGGTGGTTCACGCCGATCGCGTGTGCATCAGCCTCGAGGGCCGCATGTGTTTCGGCCTCGTCGTGCACCTCGACAAGAGCGGCTAGGCCTCGGCTTTTCGTCAATGCCACCAGGTCTCGCAGCTGCGATGGCTCGAGCGCCGCAACGATCAGCAGCACGGCGTCGGCCCCGCAGGCCCTCGCCTCCGCCACCTCGTACGGGTCGGTGACAAAGTCCTTGCGCAGCACTGGCACCTCGGTCGCGGCGCGCACCATCCGGATGTGCTCGGGGCGCCCGCCGAACCCGGCCATGTGCGTCAGGACGGAGATCGCTGAGGCGCCGCCGTCGGTGTACGCGTGCGCGATGTCGGCGGGGCGGTAGTCCTCGGCGAGCACGCCCATGCTCGGGGTCCGCTGCTTCATCTCGGCGATGACTGCCAGCCCGGGCTTGCGCAGCGCGCCGATGAAATCTCTGGGTGTGTACGCGGCGACCGCGAGCTCGAGCTGGTCTGAGCCCATGAGGTGGCGCCGCCGCTGCAGGTCCTGGCGGGCTTCGAGCACCAGCCGGCTCAATACGTCTTCGCTCTTCAGAGGCCCCCGCGAAGTCACGGCGAAGCCTCTGACTTCGTGGGGATTTTCAACCCTGCGAGATTGTGGCCCAGCGCTGCAGCACCTCGCCGCCGCGTCCGGAGTCGATCGCCTCCGCGGCCAGGCCCAGGCCATCCTTCCAGTCGTGGGCCAGGCCGGCGGCTCGCAGTGCTGCCGCGGCGTTCAGCAGCACCACGTCGCGACGCGGGCCCTTCGCTCCGCCGAGCACCTCGCGAGCGAGCCTCGCGTTCTCCGCCGGACCGCCGCCGCGCATCGATTCCACCGACGCCCTCTGCAGGCCGAGCTCCGCCGGGTCGAGCTGGTATTCCTTTCTGTGAGCGCCCTGCGCGCGCCCGGCGCCGGTGCCGTCGATCTCGATCACGAGCGACGGTGACGCGACGGACAGCTCGTCCATGCCGTCGGCGGCGTGGAAGACGATCGCGCGCTCCACCCCGAGCCGCTGCAGCACATCGGCCATCTTGCCCGCGAGCGTGCCGTCCGCAACCCCCAGCGCCTGGTACTTCGCCCCGGCTGGATTGCACAGCGGCCCCAGGACGTTGAACACCGTCCGCAGGCCGAGCTCGCGACGCGTCACAGCAGCGAACCGGAACGACGGATGAAACACGGGCGCGAACAGGAATCCAATCCCGGCCCCCTCGATGCAGCGCGCCACGCCCTCGGGCGCAAGGTCGATCTTCACGCCCAGCTGCTCGAGCACATCGGCCGACCCGCACAGCGACGACGCCGCACGGTTGCCGTGCTTGGCGACGCGAGCGCCCGCCGCGGCGGCGACGATGGCGGCCAGGGTGGAGATGTTGAAGGTGGCGAGACCGTCGCCACCGGTGCCGCAGGTGTCGAGCAGAGCTCCGGTGACCTGGATCGGCGTCGCCATCGCCCGCGCCTTGCGGGCGAAGCCGGTGATCTCCTCTGCGGTCTCGCCTTTCATGCGCAGCGCAACGACGAAGCCGGCGATTTGGGAGGGCGTGGCGTCGCCGCGCATGATGACCTCGAACGCGGACGCGGCCTCCTCCTCGGTGAGGTTTTCGCACTTGACGACCTTGGCGATCGATTCGATCATGAAGGCAGTCTCGGCCCCTCCGGCCCTTCGGGCCACCTCCCCATGAATGGGGAGGATGCCCTGCGGACGAAGTTGGCGAGGATCTTCTTGCCTTCCTTGGTCAGGATCGATTCCGGGTGAAACTGCACCCCGTAGGTCGGGTGCTTGACGTGACGCAGCCCCATCACGATGCCGTCATGCGTCCACGCGGTGACGACCAGTTCGGCCGGAACGCTGGAGCGCTGCACGATCAGCGAGTGGTAGCGGGTCGCCTCGAAGGGTTCGCTCACGCCGGCCAGCACACCTGAGTTGTCGTGGTGAATCCAGGCCGTCTTGCCGTGCGCGGGCGCGTTGCGCACGACCTCGCCGCCGAACACCTGCCCGATGCACTGGTGACCGAGGCAGACGCCCAGGATCGCGACCTTGCCGCTGAGGGCGCGGATCGCATCGTTGGAGATGCCGGCATCATCTGGAGTTCCAGGCCCGGGCGAGACCACGACGCCGTCGAACCCCGCCAGCTCGTCGACCGTGACCTCGTCGTTGCGGAACACGGCCGGCTCGGCGCCGAGCTCCGCCATGTACTGGACGAGGTTGTAGGTGAACGAGTCGTAGTTGTCGATCATCGCGATGCTCATCACATGGCCTCGGCCATCTCGATGGCTTTGAACATCGCGCCTGCCTTCTCGAGCGTCTCCTCGTACTCACGCTCGGGCTTCGAGTCGGCCACCACCCCGCACCCCGCCTGCACGTACGCCATTCCCTCGGCCGCGACCACCGTGCGCAGCGTGATCGCCATGTCGAGGTTGCCGCCGAAGCTGACGTAGCCCAACGAGCCCGCGTACACCCCTCGTTGGTCGGGCTCGAGCTCGGCGATGACTTCCATGGCGCGGATCTTGGGGGCGCCGGAGACAGTGCCCGCGGGGAATGCCGCGCGCAGCGCGTCGAGCGATGTCTTGCCGTCACGCAGCTCGCCGCTGACCGTCGATGAGATGTGCATCACGTGCGAATACCGCTCGACCTCCATCAGGCGGTCCACCGCGACGGTGCCAGGACTGGCCACGCGACCGACGTCGTTGCGGCCGAGGTCGACGAGCATCACGTGTTCGGCGCGTTCCTTCAGGTCACTGAGCAGCTCCTTCTCGAGCCGCTGGTCCTCAGCCGGGTCGGCGCCACGCCGGCGCGTCCCGGCCAGCGGCCTGGTCTCGACCCGGCGATCCTCGACCTGGACCAGCTTCTCGGGCGACGTGCCGACGACATGCCGGTCGCCGCCGAGTGCGAGGAAGTACATGTAGGGAGAGGGGTTGATCGCACGCAGACACCGATAGACATCAAATGGAGTCGCTGCGAGCGGCTTCCGAAAGCGCTGTGAAGTGACGATCTGAAACGCGTCGCCGCTCATGATGTATTCGCGCGCGGCGTCCACCATGGCGTGGAACTGGCCCTTGGTGACGTTCGGCTCCCACCGCGCTCCATCGACGCCACGCGCCGGGGGCGGCGGCGGGTCCCCTGCCAGCCGCTTTTCCATCGCATCGATGCGGGCCACCGCCGAGTCGTAGTCCTCCCGGTCCGGGCGATGGATCGTGAGCAGCTGGAGCCGGCGCGTGACGTGGTCGAAGACGGCGAGGTCCTCGGCGCGCAGAAAGGCGCTCTCGGGCATCGGCGGTGCAGCCCCTTGGGCCACCGGAAGGCGCTCGAAATGCCGCGCTGTCTCGTAGCCGAGGTACCCGACCGCGCCGCCGTGGAAGCGCGGGATGCCGCGGACAGGCGCCGTCTGCTCGCCCGCCACCGACGCCAGGGCATCGAGTGGATTTCCCTCCCCCAGCTCGAGTGCGCGGGCCTGGGCTCCGATGAACGAGTAGCGCGCGAGCCTCTCGCCGCCTTCCACGCTCTCCAGCAGGAAGCCGGGCTCGCCGGGCGGGCACAGCAATGTGTACGCGCGAACTGGGGTGAGCATGTCGGCCAGAACCTCCCGGTAGACCGGGATCAGGGCAAATTCGCTGGCCAGGCCCCGAGCTGCCTCTCGGCTGGGAGTGCACTCTCTCATCTAGTCCCCTCTCAACTCGTCTTTTCGCCCCGCTCTCTGCGGCGGGGCCGGAGGCAAAACCTTATCAGACTCCCCTCTCCCCTTAGGGGAGAGGGTCAGGGAGAGGGGCGTGGACGAGAGATCAGGGCCGCGCTTTGGCCTTCATATCCCGCTTCACGTCGCGCGCGTGGGCCATCGACTCGGCCGAGTCGACGTCGGCGACGGAGTGCCAGGTCGCGGCGTGCTTTTCCCATCCCGTGGGCTTGACGCCGAACTTCTTGGCCAGGATCGCGACCAGGATCTTCGTCTTCATCTCGCCAAAGCCGGGCAGGCCTTGGATCCGCTCGGCCAGGTCGTCCCCGTCCCTCGCATCCCGCCACACCGATGCGGCATCGCCGCCGTAGTCGTTGACGATCGCAGCGGTCATGGCCTGCACCCGCCGGGCCATGTTGCCCGGAAACCGGTGCAGCGCCGGCCGCTCCCGGAACACCCGGTCGAGCTCGTGCGGATCCATGGCGGCGATCTTGCGGGCGTCGAGGTCGCCCAGCCTGCGCTTCAGCTCGTACGGGCCGGCGAAGGCCTTCTCCATCTTGACCTGCTGATCGAGGACCATCCCGATGAGGAGCGCGAGCGGGTCCGTCTCCAGTAGCTTGTTGGCGGCCGGGTCCTCGGTCCAGGCGATGGGCACGCCCAAACTCTAGGCCACGGCTGACGGCGAGGGAGGTGTTGCTTTGCCCGTTATACCTGACGTGCCGGCTCGAGGCGAGCTGACAGCCGAGACGTACCAGCCCGGTTCGGCAGAAGACTTCGACCGCCTGTACCGGACCGCCTATCCACGCGTGTACCGGACGCTGACGGCCATCCTCGCCGACCCCGGAGCCGCGGAAGACTGCGCCCAGGACGCTTTCGTGCAGGCGTTTGGGGCCTGGAAGCGCTGGCGCCCGGATGCCCCCGCCGAGGCGTGGGTGCATCGGATCGCGGTCAACCGGGCCATCTCCTACCGGCGAACCGCGAGGCTGCGCGGCGTCGGCGAGATCCTGCGCCGGCTCGGCCGGCCGGTCCACAGCACCGATCCCTCAGACGAGGCGACGCGGCCTGACCTGCTGTCCGCGTTGCGCTCGATACCTCCCAAGCTTGCCGCGGCGATCGTGCTCCGGCACTATCACGGCTACAACAACAGGGAGATCGCCGCCGCGTTCGGCGTTTCTGAGCGCACCGTCGGCACGCGGCTTCGCCAGGCCGGCGAGAGATTGCGCGCCGTGCTCGAACCGTCCTTCCCACTTGGTGCGCCTCCGGCGTTTCCTTCAGACACACGTGAGTCCTATGCCGAAGATTGAGGGCGACCCGCTCGGCCCCGGATTCGAGCGCCGCCTGCGCGGCGAGCTCGATCGGATCCAGCCGTCTTTCCCAGCGCCGCGCTACCTGTCGCCAACGCGCCGCCCTGCGCTCGCCTGGCGTCCGGCGCCGGTAGCGCTCGGCCTCGCCCTGATCGGCATCGCCGCGATCAGCGCGTACGCGGCGACCGGGAGCCCGAACCCTGCGGTGTGGACCGAACGCGTGGTGACCATAAGCCATTCCAGCCCGACCCCGCCCGCGACGTCGGCCACCCCCGAAGTGCGGAAGGCGGCGCCTCCGGCCGCACCCGCCCGCGCACCCGGGCACGAGGCATCACCTGCAGCTTCGAACCGACCCGAGCCGAGTGAATCGCCGGAACCGATCCGATCGCCCGAGCCTGGCGAGTCGTCCGGGACCTCGGGTGAGCACTCAGACTCTGGTGATTCCTCTTATTCATCCCAGCCGTCGCCAGCGCCCACAGACTCCTGAGGGGACTTCCGACTTCGGCCGGGCGGGGCGTTTCTAGTCGCATGAAAAGACCAGTCATGCTCATCGTCGGTGCGGCTGCGGGAGCCCTGCTGATCGCGGGGATTGGCGCGTCCGCGCACTCGGGTCTCTCGCTGCCCAAGCTCGTCGGCGTGCAGTCGGTCCTCTTCGGTGACGAGGCCAGCGGCCCACGAACCGAGCCTGCCGAGACGCCGGATCTGCCCGAGCCCACCGACACACCGGAGGCGCCGCCGACCGCCCAGCCGGCCCAGACCCAGGACAACGACGCCGACGACAACGAAGCCGCAGACAACGAAGCGGAGACAGATGACGACGCCGGCGCGCCTGCCGCGACCAACCAGCAGTCAGGTGATCACGAGACGGGCGACGACAACGGCGGCGGGGGGGACGACTAGGCCCGCGCGCGTTGTAGTGGTATGGGCAGGCTGCCCAACCTCGTCCTGGGCTCAATCGCCACCGCGCTGATCGCGACCGGCGTCGCCGCGCAAACGGGCACGATCCAGCTGCCCCGCCTCACCGGCGGCGCAGCCGGCGCCGGTGGAAATGCCGTGGCCGCGCCGGCCGAAGCCTCGCCCTCGCCCGCGGTGTCACCATCGCCGTCCCCCTCACCGTCTCCGGCCCTCGCGCCCTCGCCGCCGCCGGTCACCTCAACCACGGTGTCAGCAGGAGTCCAACGCAAGCCCAAGGGCCACGGCCACTAAGAGCGTCGGCGCTGGACGAACTCGAACCCGAACCGGCCCTTGACGCAAAGGTGTCCCGCGGTGACGCTGTTGTCGAGCGGTGAGGTGACCTTGACGATCGTGTTGTCCTGCACGTGCAGCTCGAGCATGCAGCCGACACCGCAGTAGGGGCACACCGTTTCGGTGACCGACTGCCGCGACTCATCCCACGTGCCCGCGGCCCGCATGTCGTGCTCGCTCTTGAACATGAGCGCACCGGTCGGGCAAACCCCGATGCAGTTGCCGCAGTAAACGCATGCGGAGTCCGGCAGTCCGACGTCGAACTCGGTCGAGATGTGGGCGTCGAAGCCGCGACCCGCGACGCCGATCGCAAATGTGTTCTGCGCGTCGACGCCGCAGGCCTCGACGCACTTGTAGCAGAGGATGCATCGCGAGTAATCGCGCACGTAGAGGTCGTTGTCGACCTTGACCGGCTGCGCGACGGTGGCGACCTCGCTGCCGAAGCGCGCGGGCGTCGCGCCGTAGCGAGCCATCCACCCATGCACCCGCGGCGAGCACAGCGACATGTCGACTGACGACGCAAGCAGCTCCAGCACGAGGCGGCGGCTGTGCCGCACGCGATCCGAATCCGTCGCGATCTTCATGCCCGCCTCGACCTTCCGGGAGCACGCCGGAACCAGGACGCGGGAACCCTCGAGCTCAACCACGCAAACGCGGCACACATTGATCGGCGTCAGGGTGTCGAGCTGGCACAGGGTCGGCGTGTCGACCTCCAGTTGCCTGCACGCGTCAAGGATCGTCGAGCCTTCGGTCATCTCGATGTCGCGGCCGTCGATCGTCACGCCGACCAGCTTCCTGGGCAGGCCGACGAACACCGGCTCAGCCATTGAGGACCCTCAGCTGTGTCAGGCCCGAGCCGATGGCGTTGGCCGCCGTCTGTCCGAGGCCGCAGATGGACGCGTCGCGCATCGCCTGGGCGATATCAGTCAGCAGCATGACGTCCGCTCGCCTATCGCCATGTGGCGCGGCCAGCAGTCTTTCCAGAATTTCCTCCTGGCGTTTCGTGCCGACGCGGCAGGGCACGCACTGGCCGCATGACTCGTCGCGGAAAAAGCGCGCGATGCGCAGCAGCATCTGTTTCATGTCGGCGGTGTCGTCGAACACGATCACGGCGCCCGACCCCAGCGTCGCGCCGATGGCGCGCGTGCCTTCGAAGCTCAGCGGCACATCGAGCTGCGCAGGAGTGACGAACGAGCCTGCCGCACCGCCGAGCAGCACCGCCTGGAGCGTTCGCCCGGGCCCAAGCCCCTCCGCGAGCTCGATCAGGGCGCGCAGCGAAGTCCCCATCGGCACCTCATACAGGCCAGGCTTCAGCACGTGACCTGACACGCAGAAGA
This sequence comes from Chloroflexota bacterium, assembly GCA_005882135.1. Taxonomy (GTDB): domain Bacteria; phylum Chloroflexota; class Dormibacteria; order Dormibacterales; family Dormibacteraceae; genus 40CM-4-65-16. The sequence goes on along the minus strand of VBDR01000043.1, from coordinate 64,862 downwards.
GTCGCATTCCGGTCGAGTCCCTGGTCCCGGTCGTGGCGTATGCCGCGCCGCCGTCGATGACGATGTCGAGCACGTTGATCAGCGTCTCCACGTTGTTCTCGACCGTGGGCTTGCCGAAGAGGCCGACCTCGACCGGGAACGGCGGCTTGTTGCGCGGCTCTCCCCTCTTGCCTTCGATGGAGTTGAACAGCGCCGTCTCCTCGCCGCAGATGTAGGCCCCTGCCCCGCGGCGGACCTCGATGTCAATCTCGAGCAGGCCTCGCTCGCGTGACCGCGCGATCGCGTTCTCGATCCGCTGCCTGGCGAGCGGATATTCGGTCCGAACGTAGAGATAGCCCTTCTCGCATCCGGTCGCGAACGCGGCGAGGGCCATCCCCTCGACGACCGCAAAGGGATCGTTCTCCATCAGCACCCGGTCTTTGAACGTGCCGGGCTCTGATTCGTCTGCGTTGCAGACCAGGTAGTGCGGGCGCGCGTCGGCCTTCCTCACCGACTCCCACTTGCGGCCGGTCGGAAACGCCGCGCCGCCGCGCCCAAGGAGGCGCGCATCGGTGACCTCGTGGATCACCGCCTCCGCGCCCATCTCGCGAGCGCGCCGCAGCGCGGCAAAGCCACCGTGGTCGAGATAGCTGTCGACGCTGCGGGGATCGACGACGCCGACGCGCCGCAGCAGTCCCCCTCTCCCCCCAGGGGAGAGGGTCGGGGAGAGGGGCGTGGAATGGTTATGCGGCCACGCGCCCCCGCGCAGGACGCCATCCGCCTCGGCGAAGGTGACCGGCGCGATCTGCCTTGCCTCGTAGTCGGCTCCGGCGCCCTCGACAAGGGCCGCCGGCGCGCGATCGCACAGGCCGAGGCACGGGCTGCGATGCCACGCCCCGCCCGGCGCTCCGAAATCCTTTTCCAGCGCCGCGCAAAGCTCGTCCGCGCCCGCGCACTTGCACGCGATGTCGTCGCAGACATGAAGCGCGAGCGCGCCCCTCGGCTGCAGAGCGAATCGCGCGTAGAAGCTGACCACGCCGTAGGCCTCGGCCGGGGGGATCGACAGCCGCCTGCACGCGTACTCGAGCCCGCCGCGGCTCACCCATCCGGTGCGGTCCTGGATCGCGTGCAGCACCGGCAGCAGGAGGTGGCGGCGCGACCGGACGGCGCGGCCGCCGTGGGCGACGTGATCGTCGGCCGGATGCCGCTCGCCTCCCTGCCACAGCGACTCGGGCTCACCGAGAAGGCCATCGATCGCGGCGATCTCCTCCTCGGTGGCTGGATCTCCGGTGGTTCTGATGTCCAACTAGGTCGCGGGCACCCTGGTGAGCTTGTCGATGCGGATCGCGCTCGCCTTGAACTCGGCCGTCCCGGACTTGGGATCGGTCGCGTCGATGGTCAGCACGTTGGTCGAGACCTGGTCTGGAAAGTGCAATGTCATGAAGGCGAGCCCCGGTCGCAGGGACCGCTCGTACCGCACCCTCACCTCGACCGAGCCCCGTCGCGAGCTGGCGCGCACGGCCTCGCCGTCCTCGACGTCGATCCTCTTGCCGTCCTCGGGCGAGATGAGCAGGGCCTCGCCCTTGCGCAGCGGAGAGGTGTACCCGCCGGACTGCACGCCGGTGTTGAAGGAGTCGAGCCTGCGCCCGGTCGTCAGGCGGATCGGAAACTCTTCTGTGAGGCGATCCACAGGAGGGTCGTGCTCGACCGCGTGGAAAGGCGCTGGTGCGCCCTCGGCCGGCTCCTTCCACAATCTCGCGTGGAGGAACTGCGTGCCCGGATGGGACTCGTCGGGGCAAGGCCACTGGAGCCCGCCGAGCTCATCGAGCCGCCGGTACGCCATGCCCGCGTGCATCGGCGAGAGCCTCCGGCATTCATCCCAGACCTGCTCCGCGGTCGGCCGGCCCCAACCGCAGCCCAGCCGCTGTGCCAGTTCGCCGATGATGTCGATGTCATCCCGCGCGCCAGGCGGCGGTTCAAGGGCGCGGCGAACCCTCTGCACGCGGCGTTCGCTGTTGGTCACCGTGCCCTCGGATTCAGCCCAACCTGCGGCCGCGGGCAGGACGACGTGCGCCAGCTCCGCGGTCTGGGTGAGAAAGATGTCCTGGACGACGAGGTGGTCGAGGCCGCTGAGCAAGCGCACCGCGCGCGTCTGGTCAGCCTCGCTGCGTGCCGGATTCTCGCCGACGATGTAGACCGAGCGCAGGTCACCACGGTCCATCGCCTCGAACATCTCGCTCAGGTGCCAGCCTTTCTTGCTCGGGAAGTCGGCGCCGCTCCACGCGCGCGCGAACTTTTCGTGGATCGCCGGATCCTCGAGGTCCTGGAAACCAGGCAGCCGGGCCGGGATGGCGCCCATGTCGCCACCACCCTGGACGTTGTTCTGGCCGCGCAGCGGGTTCAGGCCGCAGCCGTACCGGCCCACCTTGCCCGTGAGCAGAGCCAGGTTGATGAGCGCAAGCACGTTGTCGACGGCGTTGTGATGCTCCGTGATGCCCAGGGTCCAGCAGATCATGCCTCGCTCCGCTCGCGCGTAGTCGAGGGCCACCTCGCTGATCGCCGCCGCCGGCACCCCGGTCTCAGCCTCTGCGCGCTCGAGCGTGTAGGCCTCGACGCAGCGCTCGAATTCCTCGTAACCGGTGGTGGCGCGCGCGATGAACTCCTTGTCGGCGAGACCGGCGTGGATGATCTCGCGTGCCATGGCGTTGGCCAGGGCGATGTCGCTGCCCACGTCGATGCCGAGCCACACATCGGCCCATTCCGCGGAGCTGGTGCGGCGCGGGTCGACCGCGACCAGGCGGGCGCCATTGCGGACGCCGCGTAGGACGTGATGGAAGAAGATCGGATGGGTCTCGCGCGCGTTCGAGCCCCACAGGATGATCAGGTTTGTCTCCTCAGCCTCGCGGTAGGAGGAGGTCCCGCCTCCGGCTCCGAACACTGTCGCCAGACCGGCGACGCTCGGGGCGTGTCAAGTTCGGTTGCAGCTGTCGACGTTGTTGCTGTGCATCACCGCGCGCGTGAACTTCTGGGCCATGAAGTTCATCTCGTTGGTGGTCTTCGAGCAGCTGAACATGCCGAACGCTTGCGGCCCGTTCCGCCGCGCCGCCTCGAAACCGGCGGCCGCCATTGTCAGCGCCTCTTCCCAGGAGGCGGGACGGAGACTTCCGCCCTCCCTGACCAGCGGTTCGGTCAGACGGACAAGCCCGTCTTGCATGAGCAAAAGACTATAGGCGCGCCTAGTGCCGGTGGGCGGCGACGAACTCCTTGATCCGGCGCAGGCCCAGCTTCAGCTCATCCTCCGACTGTGTATAGGCGAGGCGGATGAAACCCTTGCCTGCGTCGCCGAATGCCGTGCCCGGCAAGACCGCGACGCCGGCCTCGGTCAGCAGTCGCGCCGCGAGGTCATGCTCGTCGAAACCCGTCGCCGCGATATTTGGAAACGCGTAGAAGGCCCCCTGCGGCCGCGCGCAGCGCATGCCCGGGATCTCGTTGATGCCGTCGACGACCAGGTCGCGACGATGCTCGAAGACCTTCACCATCCGGCGCACGGCGTGCTCGGATTCCGGCGAGCCGAGGGCCTCGATCGCGGCGATCTGCGTGAAGGCGGCGGCGCACGAAGACGAGTTGATCATCAGGGTGTCCAGCTTGGCCGCGAGCTCGCGCGGCGCGACCGCATAACCAAGCCTCCATCCGGTCATCGCATAGGACTTGGAGAGGCCATCCATCAAAACGGTGCGCTCCCGCATGCCGGGCCGCGAAAGCGGCGAGACGTGGTGAAAGCCGTAAACCAGCTGGCTGTAGATCTCGTCCGAAACCACGAGCAGGTCGTGCTTGTGCGCCAGGTCACAGACGAAATCGACGTCCTCTTCCGTGAGCACGCCGCCGGTGGGGTTCTGCGGAGTGTTGATGATGAGCATGCGAGTCTTCGGCGTGATCAATGACGCGAGCTCGTCGAGGTCCATGCGGAATCCGCTCTCCTCGCGCAAGGTCACCGGCTTCGGCACCGCGCCGATGAAGTTGACCTGCGACGCGTAGGCCGGGTAGCCGGGGTCGGGGAGGATCACCTCGTCGCCCGGTTCGATGCACGCGAGCAGCGTGAACAGGAGCACGTTCTTCGACCCCGGGACGAGCACCACCTCCGCGGGATCGACCTGGGCGCCCAGCATCCGGCTGACGAAGCCGGCCACCGCCTCGCGCGCCTCGAAGATCCCGCTCGCTGGTGTGTAGTGCGTGTAGCCGTTCTGCATCGCCCCGATCGCAGCCTCGACGATGTTGTCTGGCGTCGCGAAATCGGGCTCGCCGATTTCCAGGTGCACGATGTGCTTGCCTTCGGCCTCGAGCTTGCGTGCTTTGGCGAGAACCTCAAAGGCTCCCTCGGTGCCCAGCCGCGACATGCGCTCAGCAAAGCGGACGGCGGTGCTCATCGACTTGAATCGTAGTGGCTCGGCGCCGACGCGCAGATCACCCAGTCGTGTTGACGTACCAGTCGGTGACGTACTGAAAACGCTCGGCGGGCTCGATCGCCTTGTTCATGTGGACACCGTGCACGCGCTGCGAGACGGCGTACTCGTAGCGGCCGGCGTAGAGGAAGATCGCCGGCGCGGTGTCGGCCATGATCATCTGGAAATCGATGTAGACCGCCAGCCGCGCCGGCGGGTCGACGGCGGCCCGGCCGTCTTCGAGGTCCTTGTCGATCAGCCCCCAGCCTCGCCCGTAGGCAAAGTTCAGCGAACCCGCGTCCATGCCGGAGTGCCAGAGCCAGTACTGGTCGGGGTCAGGACCGACGTCAACCGAGATCAGCGCCATCTGGTACTTGTGCGTGAGCAGGTTCTCCTGCAACAGCTTGGAGGCGGGCAGCGCTTTGACGTCGACCTGGACGCCGATGTCCCTGAGCTGGCGTGCGATCCCGTCGGCCACCTGTTGGTTGGGGTAGGAATCGGCAGCGACCATCGAGACCTTGAACGGCGCGCCTTTCTTGGCCCGGATCTTCGACGACGGATCGGCTACCCAGCCCGCGGCGTCGAGGGCTCTGGCCGCGGCGATGGCGTCATATGGATGGAGGGTGCCGGCCGCCGCGGAATAGGCCCAGTTGGCGGTGGGGATCGGGTTGGGGTCGGCGTCGGCGCGGCCGGCGAGCACCTCGCTGACCAGGCGCTGGCGATCGACCGCCTGCACGAGCGCCTGACGCACATGCGGGTCGCTGAAGAAGGCCTTGCCATCGCCGTCCGGGTTGAAGCTGACGAACGAGTTGGTGAACAGCCGCGTCTCCTGGACCGTCAGGTCGGTCCGACCTTGCAGTGTGTCGACCTCCTGCGGCTGGATCCCACCCACGAGGTCGGCGGCGCCGGACAGAACAGCGCGGATCGCCAGCTGGGGATCGGTGGCTGGATACGTTCGCAGGACGAAGTGGTCGAGGTACGGCTGCGGAGCCGCGTATGGATTGCGGTCGAGGGTGATGGCGAGCTGGTTGATCGAGCCCACTTTGAACGGGCCGGTGCCGAATGCACGTAGGCCGCTGTACGGGCTCGATGCGATCTGGGCCGGCGCCATGCCCGCGAAGATGTGCTTGGGGATGATGCCGACCCGAAGCGTCAGCGGGAACGAGGCCTCGGGCGCGCGCAGAGCGAAGACCACCTGGCCCGGCCCACCGGCGGCCACGCCGACCTGGCGCCAGACGTCGGCGCCCGGTTGCTGGTACTCGAGGTCCTGGAGGATGTGGAACGTGAACAGCACGTCATCGACCCCGAAGGCCTGGCCGTCGGCCCACTTGACTCCGTCGCGGATGTTGAAGGTGTAGGTGAGGTGATCGGCGGACACGCTCCAATCGGAGGCCAGGACGCCGATCACCTGTTGCTGCGAATCGACTGACGTCAGTCCCTGGTAGATCAGGCTGTCGACGTCACGGGTGCTGTCGTTGGCCTCGAAAAGCGGGTTGAGCACGGTCGGCTGCCCGACCAGCGCCTCCACCGCGGTGCCGCCCCGGGCCGGCTTCGGCACGGTCGCGACCGGCTGGCATCCACAGACTGCCAGCACCGCCGCAAACGCGGCGGGCAAGAGCCTACTGCGGAAAATGCGTTACCACCCAGACGTTGGCGATCGAGCAGACAAGAAACGCAGCCACCAGGACCCAGCTGGTCCAGTAGATCTGGCGCTCCAGGCCGCGCCGCGTGCGGTAGCCACCGCCGAGGCCGTCGCCGCCGCCGCCGATGGTGCCGCCGAGGCCCGATGCCTTCGGCGTCTGGATGAGCACGCCGGCCATCAGCAGCACGGCGAGCACAGCCTCGGCGATGACGAGAGCGTTCTGGAACTTAGCCATCGATCCCGGAGATTTTACCCAGGCGGACCTAGGCCCAGACGGATCCGAACCGGGAGTTGACCGCGTCCCAGTTCAGGGTGTTGAACCAGGCTGTCACGTAGTCGGCTCGGCGGTTCTGATATTTGAGGTAGTAGGCGTGCTCCCACACGTCGACGCCGAGGATCGGGGTCAGCTCGTCCATGAATGGGCTGTCCTGGTTCGGATAGCCCTTGACCGACAGCTTGCCCTGGCGGTCCGCGACGAGCCAGGCCCATCCGCTTCCGAACTGCCCCACCGCCGTCTTCTGCAGCTGCTCCTTGAACTGGTCGTAGCCGCCGAATGTGTTCTTCAAAGCGTCGGCGATGCGGCCGTTCGGGTTACCGCCACCACCCGGGCCCATGATCGTCCAGAAGATCGAGTGGTTGGCGTGACCGCCGGCGTTGTTGCGGATCGCGGTGCGGATGTCCTCGGGCACGGTGCTGATCCCCCAGAGAAGGTCTTCCACCGTCTTCTTGCCCAGCTCGGGATGCTTTTCGAGCGCGGCGTTGGCGTTGGTCACGTACGTCGCGTGGTGCTTGTCGTGATGGATCTCCATCGTCTTGGCGTCGATGTGCGGCTCGAGGGCATCGAACGCGTAGGGCAGCTTGGGCAGCTCAAAGGGCATTTTTCAGGGACCCCCCTTTCTTGAATTCGCTCTGGATACGGGAACCAGTCTAAGTCGAAGAAGATTTCGAGCCCGAGGCCTGGGCCTTGACCGCCGCCGCACGCCTGGCGACCTCGTCCGGATCGCCCAGGTAGCGCCATGACCGCGGCCGCAGGTCGCCGTCCAGCTCGTACATCCTCGGCACGCCGGTCGGGATGTTCAGCTCCACCACCTCCTGGTCGTCCAGGCCGTCGAGGTGCTTGACCAGCGCGCGAAGGCTGTTTCCGTGCGCCGAGACCAGCACGCAGGCGTTGAGGTGAAGGTCGGGGACGATCGCGTCGTACCAGTAAGGAAGCATTCGCTCGACGACGTCCTTCAGACACTCGGTGCTCGGAAGCAGCTCCGGCGGCAGCGTCGAGTAGCGAGGGTCGTGTAAGGGATGCCGCTCATCGGACGGCTCGAGGCCAGGGGGCCGGACGTCGTAGCTGCGACGCCAGAGCTTGACTTTGTCCTCGCCGTACTGGTCGGCGGTCTGCTTCTTGTTCAAGCCCTGGAGCGCGCCATAGTGCCGCTCGTTCAACCGCCAGCTGCGCTTGACCGGAACCCACGACATCTCCATCTTCGCGAGCGCGAGCTGCGTGGTCTGGATCGCGCGCAGCAGCAGCGACTCATGGACGACACCCGGCCGCAGCCGGGCCTCCTTCATCAGTCGTCCGGCATCGACCGCTTCCTGGACGCCGCGGTCGCTCAGCGGCACGTCCGTCCAGCCCGTGAAGAGATTCTCGAGATTCCACGTGCTCTCGCCGTGCCGCAGCAAAACCAGGATCCCGGGATTTGGTTTAGCGATGGCTTTCACCTCCTCCCCACTTGTGGGGAGGTGGCGCGTAGCCCCGGAGGGGCTGCGCCGGAGGGGCTGCGCCGGAGGGGCTGCGCCGGAGGGGCTGGGCCCCAGGGCCCGACTAGCGATGGCCATAGACCTCAGCCGTGACCCTCACGATGTGAGCGAACTCCGAAGCATCGAGACTCGCCCCGCCGACGAGGCAGCCGTCACAGTACGGCAGCTCCACGTACGCCTGGACGTTGCCGGAGTTGACACTCCCTCCATAAAGGATGCGGACCTTGCGTGCGGCGCCGGCGCCGATCATCTCGCCCACGATCTTGCGGATCAACCGCATCGTCTTGTAGGCGTGCTCAGGGTCGGCGTTCTTGCCGGTGCCGATGGCCCAGACGGGCTCGTAGGCGATGACGAGCCGAGCTGAGTCGTCCGCGGTGCAGTTGGCCAATCCGGCCCGGACCTGCGCCGAGACGACCTGATCCGACGTGCCGGCGTCGTAGTGATCGGCCAGCTCGCCCACGCACATGATCACGCTGAGCTCGCACGACAGCGCGGCCGCCGCCTTCTTGGCGACCATCTCGTCGGTCTCCCCGAGGTACACGCGCCGCTCAGAGTGACCGACTATCACCCACTGGCACAGCGCCCTCAACATCGCCGGTGACACCTCGCCCGTAAATGCGCCCGACATCTCCCAGAAGCAGTCCTGGGCGCCGAGCTTGACCCCCGACTCGACGAGCACCTCGGACACCGCGAGCAACCAGGGAAAAGGAGGAAAGATCGAGACCTCCACCCGATCGGCGTGGCCCCTCGCCACCGAGAGGACGCCTCGCACCAGGTCGAGCGCGTCGTCGATGTTGCTCGGGTTCATCTTCCAGTTGGCCGCGACCAAAGGCATGCCCGGAGGGCGACTCGACGATCGGCTCGACACTCAGGCTTCCTTCAGGATCGCGATGCCAGGCAGCTCTTTGCCTTCGAGGTACTCGAGGGTCGCCCCTCCGCCGGTCGACACATGGGAGAAGCGCCCGTTCAGCCCGAGGGATTCGATGGCCGCGACGGTGTCGCCACCGCCGACCAGCGTGTACGCGCCGGACCTGGCGATCGCCTCGCCGACCTCCCTGGTCCCATCGCTGAAATCCTTGATCTCGGCCACGCCGACCGGGCCGTTCCAGATCACGGTCCCCGCGCCGCGAAGCTTCTCCGTGAAGAGCGTCACCGACCTCGGCCCGATGTCGAGAGCCATCCACCCAGGCTCGACCTTGTCCGCATCGAGCAGGCGCAGGGCCTCGCCCGACTCCATCTTTCGCGCACACACCAGGTCGACGGGAAGCACGAGCTTCTCCCCCGCCTCGGCGGTGACCTCGTTGGCTTCCTCGAGCGCGATGTCCTCGACCAGGCCGCTCCCGGTCGGCCACCCTCGAGCTTTGAAGAACGTGTTGGCCATCGCGCCGCCGATGAGCAGCGAGTCGACCTTCCGCAGCAGGTTCCGCAGCACGCCCACCTTGGTCGACACCTTGGCGCCGCCGACCACGGCCACCATCGGTCGCCTCGGATTGTCGAGCGCCTGGCGGAGCGCCTTCAGCTCCGTCTCCATCAGCTCGCCCGCGTAAGCCGGCAGATATGCGGCCACGCCCACGACCGAAGCATGCGCGCGGTGCGAGGCGGCGAACGCGTCATTGACGTAGACGTCGCCGAGCGAGGCGAGCCGGCGGGCGAACCCGGCATCGTTCGCCTCGTCCTCTTTGTGATAGCGCACGTTTTCGAGCAGGAGCACCTGTCCGGACTGCAGCCTGTCGGCGGCCGACGTGGCCGGCTCGCCGACGCAGTCGTCTGCGAACTGGACCTCGCGACCGACGCGCCGTGCGAGGTCGGCGGCGATGGGCTTCAAGGAGAGGTCCGGCTCGCGGTCTTGGGGACGGCCGAGGTGCGACATCACGATCACCCTGGCGCCACGCTGCGCCAGGTGCTGCAGGGTTGGCGCCGCCGCCCGCACGCGCGCGTCGTCGGCGACGGCACCCTTCGACATCGGGACGTTGAGGTCTTCGCGGACGAGGACTCGCTTGCCCGCCACGGCGACGGATGTGATCGAAGCCTTCAGAGCCGCTCTGCCATGTACGAGATCAGGTCCACCATCCGGCAGCTGAAGCCCCACTCGTTGTCGTACCAGCTCACGACCTTCGCCCAATCGCTCGCAAGCATCAACGTCAGCGGCGCATCGACGATCGAGGAGTGCGGGTCGCTCTTGAAGTCCGACGACACCAGTTCCTCATGGCTCACCGCGAGGATTCCGCGCAGCTCGCCGCTTGCCGCCTCGTCGAACGCGGCGTTGATGTCCTCCGCGGTGGTCGTCCTGCCGAGCTGCACGGTGAGGTCGACCACGGACACGTCGAGGATCGGCACGCGAAAGGCCATCCCGGCGAACTTGCCGGCCAGCTCGGGCAGGACCTCGGCGACTGCCCGGTTTGCGCCCGTCGACGTAGGAATGATGTTGTCCGCCGCGGCTCGTGCCCGGCGCAGATCCTTGTGGGGCAGGTCCTGCAGCTTCTGGTCGGCGGTGTAGGCGTGGATCGTGGTCATCATCCCGCGCTCGATCCCGAACGAGTCATGCAGGACCTTGGCCAGAGGCACGAAGCAGTTCGTCGTGCAGCTCGCGTTGGAAATCACGTTGTGCTTACCCGCGTCGTAGCCCTTGTGGTTGACGCCCATCACGACCGTGTAGTCCTGGTTGGTCGCCGGCGCGGAGATGATCACCTTCGTGGCGCCGCCCTTGTCGATGTGGACGCGGGCCTTGTTCGCATCGGTGAAAAGGCCCGTCGACTCGACGACCAGGTCGACGCCCAGGTCCTTCCACGGGAGCTCGCCTGGATCTTTCTGGCTGAGGAACTTGACCGTGTGCCCATCGACGTGGATCGAATCGCCTTCCGCCTTGACCGCGGGACCGAAAGTGCCGAGCGCCGTGTCGTGCTTGAGCAGGTGGGCGAAGGTCTTGGCGTCGCCGATATCGTTGACGGCAACGATCTCGAAGTCAGGCTTCAGGTCCGAGGCCGCGCGGTAGATGTTGCGGCCGATGCGTCCGAAACCGTTGATGCCAACTTTGAGTCCCATAGGGGCGAGCTCCTGGTGAGTGATTAGGGGCTGAGAAGAGAGAGGTCGAGCTAAATGTTAGGCGGAGCGGCGTTCGTGCTTCGCGAGCCGCCGTTCGAGCCCGCCACCTGCTGGAGCCGGCGGAGGCGGTGATTCACTGCTGACTTGGACAGCTTCATGCGCCCCGCCAGCTCGCCGAGGTTCAGCTCCGGGTTCTCGCTCCGCCACCTCGCCATCTCGCGCAGCGCCGGCGGAAGGCGCTCCAGCTTGCCGTCGGCTTCGAGCCGCTCGATCGCCGCCGCCTGGCGCAGGCCCGAACCGATGGTCTTGCCGATGTTCGCGGTCTCGAAGTTCAAGCGCCGGTTCACCTCTCCGCTGACCTCCCTGACAACGCGGACGTTCTCGAACTCCATCACCGCGCGGCTGGCCCCCATCGTCGAGAGCAGGCGGACGATGCCATCGCCGTCTTTGACATAGACCACCGACTGGCCGCCGCGCTCGACGATGCCGGCCTTCGCGCCGGAGCTCTCGATCAGGCCCGAGATCGCCGAGGCCCAGGACTTCGTGGGCGCGACGAATTCGAGGTGGTAGCGCGTGTTGGGCGCGTTGACCGACCCGCAACCGAGGAACAATCCGCGCAGCAGCGCCTTGCGATCGCACGCGGCGTCGGGCACTACCTGCACCGGCGGCTGCGTGAAAGCACCGACCAGATCGTTGGGCAGCGCGAGCTCGATGAAAAAGGACATCCGCTTGCGCGTTTTCACGGCCTGGTATTTGGCTTCCATGGGTCCGACCGCCCTGCCGAGCCGCACCACCTTGCGCGCCACCACGTTTCGGAGCAAAGAGAAATACGCCGAACGACCACGCGCGCTGCCAAGCAGGCGGCCGCGTGACCCGAAGTAGACGCCGAGCAGCTCGCTCAGCTGACAGCAGGGCCTTGCTGGCAGAAGCCCCGCCATCTCGTTCTTGACCTCCGCCGAGAACGAAATCGCGTACCTCCAGGAAGGTGATTTTGACCTTCCCCTCTTCTCCCTGCAGTCTAACGCGCGATGTGCAACGCGCCGGTCGCCATCGAACCACATATCTCCAGACCGCGCGACAATCTGTTGTGGTGCCCGGTATGCGGATGATCGAGGCGGTGCGTGCGGCCATCACCGAGGAGATGGAGCGCGACGAGCGAGTCCTCGTGCTCGGCGAAGACGTCGGGCGCAAGGGCGGCGTCTTTGGAGCGACCGATGGCCTGTACGAACGCTTTGGCGAGGCGCGGGTGCTCGACACACCGCTGGCCGAGTCGGCGATCGTCGGGGTCGCGATCGGAGCGGCTCTGAACGGGCTGATCCCGATCGCCGAGATCCAGTTCGCCGACTTCATCCATCCCGCCTTCGACCAGATCGTGAGCGAGGCGGCGCGTACGCGCTACCGCACCAACGGGGATTGGTCGGTGCCGATCGTCATCCGCGCACCCTTTGGCGGAGGGGTGCACGGGGGGCTGTACCACTCGCAATCGATCGAGGCCTTCTACGCGCATGTCCCCGGCGTCAAGGTCGTGGTGCCGAGCATGCCCGCCGACGCGCACGGATTGCTGAAGTCGGCCGTCCGCGACCCCGACCCGGTGCTGTTTCTCGAGCACAAGCGGGTGTACCGCCTCGTCACCGAAGAGGTGCCCGACGGCGATCACCTCGTGCCGATCGGGCCGGCGGCGGTGAGGGTGGACGGCACGAACATCAGCTGTTTTGCCTGGGGGTTGATGACGCATTACTGCCTCGAGGCGGCCCAGCAGCTGCTGTCCGAAGGCGTGAGCGTGGAGGTGGTCGACCTGCGCACGCTCGCGCCGCTCGACCGTGAGACGATCCTCGCCTCGGTGCGGAAGACCGGAAAAGCGATGGTCGTGCACGAGGACAACCTCACGGGCGGATTCGGCGCCGAGGTGGCGGCGATCATCTCCGAGCACGCCTTCGACAGCCTGGACGGTCCGGTGGTGCGGGTGGCCGCACCGGACATCCCGGCGATGCCCTTCAACAATGCCGGGGAGGAGCTCTTCATGCCGAGCCCGAAAAAGATTGCGGAGGCCATGCGGAAGCTTGCCGCGTACTAGGAAGCCCTCTCCAGCCACAAAGCCAGTCCCATCTCCCCTCCCCGGCCGCCCGGCGGCCGGCCCTCCCCACATGGTGGGGAGGCGACACATTCCGACCATCTCCATGGAGGAGTACGCATTCCGGCGGGAGTGTGTCTCGGCCGGGATGCAAGCGTCCGGTCTCGACGCGATGTGTGTCTTCTATCCAGCGCGAGTCGCCTACCTGACCGGCTTCCACCACGTTCCGACCGAGCGCCCGATCGCGCTCATCATCGGGTCCAGCGGCCAATCCTCGCTCGTCGTGCCGGCGGTCGAGAAGGAGCACGCGGAGTCAGCGACCTCGGTCGACCAGGTCCGGATCTACTTCGAGTACCCGGGCGCCGAGCACCCGATGGAGTCGGTGGTCGAGGTCCTGACGGAGATGAACGCGCGGCCGCATCGCACCGGCGCCGACCACGACGGCTACATCCCCTACTGGGGCTATCGCGGCCCGCGCCTCAGCGACCTCACGGGTGTCGAGCCTTTCGACTCGGAGCTGATCATCGAGTCGCTGCGGCGCGTGAAATCAACAGCCGAGCTCGAGTGCATCCAGCTCAGCTGCGACTGGGCGGTGCGCGCGCACCGCCGCATGCAGGCGGCGATCACGACCGGCAAGACCGAGATGGAGTGCTACACGCCCGCAGCCGAAGAGACTCTGTTCGAGATGGTGCACGAGATGCCAGGCTGGCGGCCGCGCGGCGCCGACGACAGCGGGATCATCGCGATGTTCGTGGCCGGCCGGTCGACGGCGATGCCTCATGGTTTCGTGAAGGGCCACGGCATCCAGCCCGGCGACGTGCTGGTCAGCGGCGCAGGCGCCAACATCGACGGCTACCGCAGTGAGCTGGAGCGGACGATGATCGTCGGCGAGCCGACGCCGGAACAGGTCCGTGCCTTCGAGGCCATGCTTGCCCTGCAGACGCGCGCGATCGAGGTCATGGCGCCCGGAGTTCCAGCCGGCGAGGTCGAGCTGGCCACGGTCAGGCTGGCCCAGGAGCTCGGGGTCGAGGCCAACCTGCGCCATCACGCCGGGCACTCGATCGGACTTGAGGGACACGAGGCGCCGTTCCTGGATCGCGGCGATGAGGCGGTGCTCGAGCCGGGCATGGTCTTCACCGTCGAGCCGGGTGTCTACCTCCAAGAGCTGGGCGGCTTCCGCCACTCGGACACGGTCGTCATCACCGAGGACGGCCGGCGGGTGATGACCGACTATCCGCGCGAGCTGAAAGACCTGATCGTGTCGCGTTAGGCCGCTGCTCGTGATCGATTAACCTCGCCTTCGATGGGCTCTGACGCATTCGCCAGGCGGGGCCGCCGGCTTGGCGACCTGCGGGTCGTGGTCCGCCGTCCGGCCAAGCTCCCTCGCACGCTTGGGGCCCCCTCTCTATTCGCAGCGTGCTACGGCAACGTCGGCTCCAGCATCTATTACGCGCTCGGCGTCACGGCGGCGTTTGCGCTCGGACTGACACCGCTGGCCTTGATACTGGCCGGCTTCATCTTCGTCACCACGGCGCTGAACTATGCGGAGGGAACGGCCGCGTTGCCTCATGCGGGTGGAAGCTCGAGCTTTGCGCGTCGCGCGTTCAACGCGCCCATCGGCTACATAGTGGGTTGGGTTCAGCTGCTCAACTACACCGCGACGGTTTCGATATCGGCCTACTTCGCCATCAGCTACTTGGGTTTCCTGGGCAAGTACGTCGGCTTGTTGGACCCTCTCAAGAGCGACGCGACCACGCACGTGGTCGCCACCATGGCTCTCATAACGTTCCTCATCGTCGTGAACGTCATCGGGATCCAAGAGTCCAGCATCCTCAACCTGGTGCTCGCGTTCACAGACCTCATCACGCAGCTCGTGCTGGTGATCCTGGGCATCATCATCCTGCTCGACATCCAGAGGGTGATCCAGAGCATCCACTGGGGAATCGCGCCGACGTGGGGCAACTTCCTTGCGGGAATCTCGATTGCGATGGTGACCTACACCGGAATCGAAACCATTTCCAACCTGTCTGAAGAAGCCAAGGATCCAGGCCGGAACGTGCCCCTGGCAACGTGGTGGGTCATCGTCGCGGTCCTGTTCGTGTCCGCTTTCCTTCCCACGATCGGCGTCAGCGTGTTCCCTGTCTCCTACGACCCGCACACGCACGCCTACACGACCCAGCTCGCGACCACATGGAAGGCCGATCCGGTGGCCGGCATCGTCACGGGCTTCCCCCAGGAGGCGCTGCGGTACTGGGCCCAGATCTGGGTCGGCATCCTCGCATTCACCATCCTCGTCATAGCGACGAACGCCGGATTGATCGGCATCTCCCGCCTGAGCTACTCGATGGCGGGCGCCGATCTCCTACCCCACCGACTGGCTCGACTGCACCCGAAGTTCAAGACGCCTTACGTGTCGATCATCGTGTTCGGCCTGGTGGCCGCGCTGCTCGTGCTGCCGGGAATCATTCCGGGCGGCAAAGAAATCGAGTTCATGAGCGCCGTCTACTCGCTGGCGGCGACCTTCGCGTTCTGCTCGGCGCACCTGTCGGTCATGCGACTGCGCTTCATCGAACCGGCGCTGCATCGCCCCTACCGCATGCCGTGGAACATCAAGTTCGGGCGGGACAGCATCCCGATTCTTTCTCTTGTGGGGGCACTTTTCATCGGCACCGTCTTCACCCAGCTGATCTTCCAGAACATCTCGAGCTCAACCTTCATATTCATGGGCTGGCTTGCTCTGGGCGTTCTCACCTACTTGCTCTACAGGCGATATCGTCACCAGCCGCTCTGGGAGCCGCTCGAGGTCCCGCCCGCTCGCGAGCGCGAGGTCGACCGCGTCCCCTTCGAGAGCCAGCCGAGGAGCGCCCGCTACCGAATGGGACGGCGCGAGCGGATAACCGCTCACGCGGCTAGGGCGCGTCATGTTCACGAGCGGCACCGGCCCGCCTGGCAGCTGGAGCTCGAGCTGTTCTTTGCGCGCCACGGCGCGATCCGCGGCGTCTTGATCGTGCTCGTCTTTGCGGCGGTCAGCGGATTTGCGGTTTTCATCGACCTTTCGGCATTTGACCCTTTCGGGCCGGGCCTCGGCTGGTCACCGGGACTGGTGATCGTCGCGTTCCTGGCCGCGTACGTGTTGAACCGGAGCCATTCAGAGGAGTAGCAGGCGCCGTCGCTCATGGCAGCCAGCGCACGCTGGTCCCGTGGGCGAGGCTGGTGCCGACCAGCTCGTCGTCGAGCCGGATCTCGAAGCGGGCCTCGGCGCTCTGACCGGGCTCCATGCGCAGGTAATGCACCGGCGCCCCGTGCGGCGCCGTTCTCTGCGCGCCTTCGATTGCCGCCTGGATCCGCTGCCTGCCTATCGCAGGGACGTACTGAATGAACACCGAGTGGTAGACGACGGTCGCCGTGCCGCGGACAGGGCGCGCCAGCTCCCGCTCTAGGAACGCCCCGGCGTCGACCCGCTCGATTTCGAAGGGCATCCCGGCCGCGATCTCGATCGCACCGTCGAGCAAAGCCATCCGCGCCAGCTGATCGGCCCAGATGAACGAGCGCAGGATGAGCGCCCCTTCGGTCGAGGTCGGATCGATCGGCTCCAGGTCGCATCCCATTCGCGCGACCACGTCGGCCGACCGATTCATAGGTGGTGGCACGTCGAACGAGTGCGTAAAGCGGACCGGAGAGGTCGCATCCCCCCAGGCGCCTTCCGACGACTCGTATCGGTAGCGATCCCAGCGCAGGTTCAGCCCGGCGCTCGCGCCGATCTCGAGGATGCGGAGGGGAAGGCCGGTGCGATGCGCCACCTCGAGGAATCCGCCCAGCAGCGCCGCGCTGCGCCCCACCTCGTTGGTCTGGCAGCTGCTTGCGAGCAGCTCGCGGATCCTCGTTCTGTGATCGACCAGCGCCTGCCTGAACACCGCCCATGCGGCGCCCGCGTCGCCCCCGCCGCCTGTCGAGGGGTAGTGCCTGGCCAGCTCGGGCAGGGTGTCGTCGAGCACGAGCCGGTGCACGGCGCCCATGAGGCGCAGCGCCAGCGCGGCGCCACCCTGCTCCTCCTCAAAGCCCGCAAGCACGCCCCAGACAGGTCCCTCGAGCTGCAGGTCGTCGGCGGCCGATTCCAGAAGCGAGGAGTAGAGCGGGGAGCCGAGCTCGGCGCACCATGCGGCCTGGCGCCTAAGGCGCCTGGCCAGAGTTTCAATCGGCTCCGGCAATGGCGAGCTCCTTCTCACGGTTGGCGTAGCCGGGGTGGGAAGGATGCGCGACGCGGTACCAGGCCAGCGTCTCGGCCAGCGCGTCTTCCAGAGCCGAGGGCTCAAAGCCGAGGTCGTGACGCGCGCGGTCGATCACGTAGCCGGCGTGGCGCCGCGGATCGGGTCCATACGGGCTCGCGCCTTCGGGCAGCTCGGCGAAAGGAATCGGGTGCATCCGCGCCGGCACCCCGAGCGCGCGCGCGATGCCTTCGATCAGCTCGTGGAGCGTCACGTCTTCAAGCGCGGCGTTGTACGCACGATGCACTGTCTCCTTACGGGGGTCGCAGGCGAGCGCGCACGCGAAGCCGATGTCCTTCACCCATGCGACGTTGGCGCGACGCTCGTACGTCTCACTCGGAACCAGAAGCGGGCCACCGTCGGCGACGCGTTGGATGTAGGCGGCGATGCGGAGCGTGTGGTCGCCCGGACCAAACACCGCTGGAGGCCGCACCACCGTCCACGGCAGGTCGCGATTCCGGGCGAGCAGCGTCTCGCACCAGCGCTTGCCTTCGAGATAGTCGAGCGCCTCGGGCGGATCGCCCTCCAACGGCACGAAATCGTCCTCGCGCGCCGGCTTTCCGTGCAGGTCCGGATACACGCCGGTGGAGACGAACACGTACCTCTGACCTTTGAAGCAGCGAGCGACCGCATCCACATCGCGAGGCTGAAAGCACGCGAGGTCGAGGACAACATCGGGCTCGGTCTGGGCCAGCGCCCGCGCCAGCTGATCCTCGTCGCCGCGGTCGAAGGCGACGTAGCTCGTGAAGGTGCCGTAGGGCCGCTCCTTTCGACCCGCGGCGATGGTCTCGACTCCGCGGCGCATCAGCTCCTTGCAGGCGGCCACGCCGATGAACCCTGCACCTCCGAGGACCAACGCTCGAGTCAATCGATGTCGCGGGTGACGAAGTCGACGTCGACGCCCTCGATCTCGCGCAGCCGCTCCGCGAGCTCGCCGGCCAGGACCACGGAGCGGTGCCGGCCGCCCGTGCATCCGAACGCGACCACGATGTGCATCCGTCCTTTCTCCTGATAGAGAGGCAGCAGGTCGCGCACGATTCTCTGCACGTCCTCGAGCAGGTGACCCGCCGCGGGCTGCTTCATCACGAACTCGGCGACCGCCGGATCGCGGCCGGACAGGTCGCGCAGCTCCGGCACCCAGTACGGGTTGTCCAGGAACCTGGCGTCGATCAGCAGGGCCGCGTCGGCGGGCGCCCCGTTCTTGTAGCCGAACGCCAGGCACGTGATCAGGGGCCGCTCCCGGCTCCGCAGGTGCTGGGCCAGCTCGTCACGCTGGCCTGCCTCGATCCGGTGATGAGCGCGTTCGAAAGTCCCGCCCGGGCGGTGATCGTCCTCGCCGTCGTGCACCAGTACGTACTTGATCGCGCGCCGGTCGGCTTCCCGCAGCAGCTCCGCACCGCCGTCGCTGACACCGAGCACGAAGTCGCCCTCGCCTGCGCCGTCGAGCTCTTCGATGCGCGTGAATCCCGCCCTTTCGAAAGAGCCCACCGCCTCTCCCATCCGCTCACGATTCGAGGCGCCAACGATAACCAGCGTCATCAGAGCGTTTCTTTCAGGCGGGCGGCCAGGCGTTCGGGGATGCCGAGCTTCACGATCTCGCCGACCGGTGCGTCTCGGATCGCCTGCACCGAACCGAAGTGTCGCAGCAGCGCCCGCTTGCGCGCGGGACCGATGCCTTCCACCGAGTCGAGCGGCGATGTCAGCGCCTTGCGCGCGCGCACCTTGCGGTGATGCGTGATCGCGAAGCGGTGCGCTTCGTCCCGGATGCGCTGGACCAGGAACATCCCTGGTGAATTCCTCTCCTGCACGATCGGTTCAGCGCGCCCGGGCGCAAAGATCTCTTCGCGCTCCTTGGCGAGGGCGAAGGTCGGTATGTCGGCGTAGCCCGCGGTCTCCATCACCTCGAGCGCCGCGCTCAGCTGGCCTTTCCCGCCGTCGATCAGGATCAGGTCCGGCCTGCTCGTGAACGAGCGGTCGCCGACGATATCGGCCTCCTCACGCCGCTGCGCCGACTCGAGCCGCTCGAGCCGCCGGCTCAGCACCTCCTGCAGCATCGCGAAGTCGTTCGGCCCGGGCACGTACCGGATCCGGAAGTGGCGATAGTGGTCGTTGCGCGGCCGCCCGTCCTCGAACACGACCATCGAGCCGACCGCCGAATCGCCCTGGATGTTGGAGATGTCGTAGCACTCGATGCGCCTGGGCAGGCTCTCGAGGTCCAGAACCTCGGCCAGGGCCGCGAGCATCGGCTCGGTGCGGCTGCGGTCGTAGTCGGCCTGGATCTTGAGCTGCTCGAGCTCCTGGGTGGCGGTCTCGGCCAGCTGGGTCACCAGGGCGCGCTTACGGCCGCGACGGGGCACCTCGATCGTCACCGGACGGCCTCGCTTCTCGCTCAGCCAGCCGGTGATCAATTCGGGTTCTTCGACCTCGCCCGGCAGGATCACCGAGCGCGGCACGTGGGTGGCGCTCGAGTAGTACTGCAGCATGAACCCGCGCAGCAGCTCCGCCTCCGTGGCGTCGGCGGCGCCGTCAAGGGCGTGGCCATCGTGGCCGACCATCTTGCTCTGACGCACATAGGCGACCTCGACGTACACATCGTTGCCGCTGCGCGCGTAGGCGATGATGTCCTGGTCGTCTCTCCCGCGGGTCAGCACCTTCTGCCGGTCCGCGATCCGCTCGATGGAATGCAGCTGGTCGCGGTAGCGCGCCGCGTTCTCGAAATCGAGACGGCCCGCAGCCGACTCCATTCGATCGTGCAGCTCGCGGACGAGGATGTCCGAGCGCCCCTCCATGAACAGCGCCACCTCGTTGATGCGGGCCTTGTAGTCGTCCGAGCTGATGCGTCGCTCGCACGGCCCGGGACATCGCTTGATGTGAAAGTCAAGGCACACCTTGCCCTGCTTGAAGATCTCGTCCGAGCATGTCCGGAACGGGAGCAGCTGCCTAATTGATTTCACCGTCGAGCGGAGCGACTGCGCCGACGTGTACGGCCCGAAATAAAGCGCGCCGTCGTTCTGCACCCGGCGCGAGTAGTGGACGCGCGGAAACTCCTCGGTGACCGGCAGCTTCAGGTAGAGGTAGTTCTTGTCGTCCTTGAGCCGGATGTTGAAGCGCGGCCGGTAATTCTTGATGAGGTTGTTCTCGAGGACGAGCGCCTCGACCTCGTTCGCGGTGGTGACGAACTCGAAGTCGGTCGCCCGCCGGATCAGCTCCGAGACGCGCGCGGTCTCCGCGTAGCCAGGCGTGAAGTACGAGCGCAGGCGGTCACGGAGGCGCAGCGCCTTGCCGACATAGATGACCTGGCTCCGATTGTCCCGGAACATGTAGATGCCAGGGCTGTCGGGAACGGCTCGCAGCCGTCGCTTGATCGTGTCTTCGAGGGATACCGCCACGTCTGTAGCGATTCTAGGAACCCTTAAACTCCTCGCCTATGAGCTCCACACCTGGACAGGTGCCTCCACCGCCTCCGGGCGCATCGCCCGCCCAGCTCGGCGGCTACTCGGCGCCCGCCGCGCCGACAAACACCCTTGCCGTAGTCAGCCTGGTCGCGAGCGTCGGCTCATTTGTCGCCCATGTGATACCGGTCATCGGCGGCGTCACCGTCGCGTTGATCGCGATCGTCACGGGTTTCATGGCGCGGGGTCAGATCAAGCAGTCCGGTGAGCAGGGCATGTGGATGGCCAACCTCGGCATCGTCATCGGCTTCGTCCACCTCGCGCTGGTGTTCGTGGGGATCGTGATCCTGCTGATCTTTGTTTTCGTGCTGGGCGTCGCGCTTTTCGGCATCGCGGCGCACGGCGGTGCGACACCGTCCCCTCAACCGACGGGCTGAAGCGCCGCCTAGAAGTGGATGCCTCTCATCAGGTAGGCCATGGTGGCCGCCTCGACTGAGATCTCCTCCTCCGCCGGCCGCGCTCCACGCTCTCCATCTTTCGGTGCGGTGTCGGGGAACAGGTGGTAAGCGCCGGTCATGACGAACTGAAGCAGGCCCGGGGCGACGGTGTTGACGCTCTCTCCGACCTTACCCAGTCGAGTCGAAACCTCGGGCTGCCTGGTCAGGATCGCCGAAGCGACCATCTCCGCGGCCTCCTCCGGCGAGCTTGTCGGGAAGTTCTTGTACATCCCCGTGGGCGCGATCATCGGTGTCCGCACCAGGGGCATGTGAATGTTGGTGATCGCGACGCCGTCGTCGACGACCTCGGGCGCGATGCACCGGCTGAGCGCGGCGAGCGCCGATTTCGACGCCACGTAGGCGCCGAAACGGGGCGGAAAGGCCTGGACCCCGATGCTCGAGATGTTGATGATGTGCCCGCGCCGCCTGCTGCGCATTCCGGGCAGCACGGCGAGGAGGAGCTTGACCGCGCCGAAATAGTTCAGCTGCATCGTGCGCTGGAAGTCGTGGAAGCGGTCGTACGACGCTTCGATCGACCGCCTGATCGAGCGGCCGGCGTTGTTGATCAGGATGTCGACGTGACCATGGTCCTGGAGGACCCGGTTGATCATCGCTTCGCAAGCGTCAAGGTCGGACAGGTCGGCGGGGTATACAAAAGCGCTGCCGCCCTGGCTTTCGATCTGCTGCTTCAGCGCCTCGAGCTTTTCGGTCGTGCGTGAGACGAGCATGACCCGTGCGCCATGACCCGCCAGCAGCTGCGCGGTCGCGCGTCCGATTCCGCTCGACGCGCCGGTGACCACGACAACCCGATCCTGCAGCGCCATGCGCAGGTTTGTTTCGGTGAGCGCCTCGGGATCCATGTGGCGCTCCCAGTAATCCCAGACCTTCCATGCATATGTATGCAATGGCGGACATGAAACGCCTGTCCCTTCAAGCGCGGACTGTGCTTTTTCGCACGTGAAGCGCGCCCTGCTCGCGGCAAAACGAAGCGCTTCCTCCGGCACGCGGACGCCGTCGAGCAGGCGGCGCTTCAAGGTCTGCGCGACCTTCCAGTGCTCCAGCATCGAGGTCGCCTCTTGGGGCAGCATCGCCCCGGCCCGGCTGTCGATGCGAAGTGTGAACTGCGGCGCGTGGGCCGCCCGGCAGAACTCGTTGGTGACCTCACCCAGGCGGCGCACGGCCGGGTCGGTCAGGTGGAAGGTCATACCGTCGAGACCCTCGCGATGGCCGATCGCATCCAGGGCTCGCGCCACGAAGTCGACCGGCACGACGTTGACCTCGCCGCCTTCGAGGCCGACCAGCGGCACCCAAGGCGGGATCGCGTTGCGCAATCGCTGGATGAATTTGAAGGCGTAATAGGGACCATCTATGCGGTCGGCCTCCCCGGTCTCCGAAGAGCCGATCACCAGGCCGGGGCGGTAGATCCGAAAGCGCGCCGGCGACTCGCGGACAATCTTTTCGGCGTCGTACTTGGTTCGGTAGTAGGCATGGTCCAGGACCTGCCCCTCGGCGAACATTTGCTCGCTGAACTTGCCCTTCCAGCGACTGCCGGCCACCGCGATCGAGCTCATGTGGTGGATGCGCGCTCCGATTCGTTCCGCCAGCTCGACAAGGTGGCGCGTTCCGTCGACGTTCGCATGCTGGTTGTCTTCCTCTGACGCCTCGAGGTCGTAGACCGCCGCCAGGTGGTAGATGTCGGCGCCCCCCAACTTCTCCTGGTCGCCGGCGCTGAGTCCCAGTGCGGGCGCGGTGATATCGCCACGCACCGGGTGGAGCCGGTCCCCCGCGCCGATCGACTCGATGTACGTCTCGAGCCGCTCGTGGGAGGCCGGCCGCACGAGGACGTAGGTGGCACCCTCGCGACGCGCCAGCTGGCGAAGGAGATGACGGCCTATGAATCCTGTTCCGCCCGTGACCAGCCGGACCATCGAATCCGAACCTTATCTGCAGCGGATCGTTTTGGTGAACCAGCCCTTAGGATTTGCGCCCATGTCAGATCAACCCTCGGGTCCGATGCCGCCACCTCCAGCCCCGGAGCAGCCGGGCTACGCCTCGCCGCCTCCTGGCGCCTACCCGCCGCCTCCGCCGCCGCCTCCGGGTGCGTACCAGCCGCCGCCGATGGCGGGGACGAGCACGGGTGCGGGCGCGACCGCGGGCATCATGTCGCAGTTCCTGGGCACGGCAGGGTGGGCGATCCTCGTCGGCGCCGTCACGGTGGTGGTGCCGTTCGTGTTCAACCGCGTGTTCTTCTTCCTTCCCATCATCGGTTTGATCCTCGGTGTCCGCGCGATCCGCCGCGGCCAGATGATCGGGGGCATCATCGGCATCGTCCTGAGCGTCATCGGCGGGATCATCACCCTCATCGGCCTGTTCGGTTAGGGCTGGGCGGCGGTCTCATCCCGCGCCGGCACGGCGACGATCGGGAACAGCGCGGAAAAAAGGGCGATGGCCACCGCCGCCCACAGCGCGGCGTCTAGAGACCACGCAATCACCGGACCGGCCAGGGCCGACCCGATCGGCGAGCCGATCCAGTTGACTGACATCGAGATCGCGAATGCGCGTCCAAACCACGCCGGCTCGGTTCGGCGCTGGCGGAGCGTGAACAGCACCACGTCAAAGGGCCCGTTGGCCATGCCCACGATCACCAGCGCCGCAATCACTATCGATACAGCGCCCGCGAAAGGCAGCAGCGCCATCGCTGCAGCGCTGACCACTATCGCGGCGACCATGAGCTGCCTCTCGCGTCCGTGGGTGCTGATCCGTCCCGTCAGCAGCGCGGAGACCAGCCCTGCCGCGCCCATCGCGCCCCAGATCAAACCGACCGTTGCCGGCCCCTGGTGGAGCCTCCCAAGCACCAGCACCGGCACAGCAATGTTCAGCACGCCCCAGCTCAGGTTGAACGTGCTCAGCGTCAAGGCAAGGCCGCGCAGCGACGGGTTGTGAACCACGTACTGGAGACCGTGCCAGGCGTCCACGAAGACCGACGGCCGGCCGGCCTCGGTGACGATCGGGTCGTGGACGCGGCTCATCAGCCCTGCGGCCAGCGTGTACCCAGCCGCCGTTGTCACGAGCGCCCACTCCGGCCCTGCCACACCGACCACCACCCCTGCAAGCGGCGCGCCGAGCAATGTCGCGATGACGTGGCCGCCGCTGTCGAGGGCGTTTGCACGCTCCCAGAGATGGCGCGGCGCAAGGACTGGAAACAGCGATCGCGCGCCGCTGTTGCTCAACGGCGCCGTCAGCGAGGAGACGAAGACGATCGCGAGCAGCAACGGCGCCGGAAGCTCATGTCGCCACGACAGACCCGCAACCAAAAGGCCGGTCGCCGCTGCAATCAGGTAGTCGAGCATGACGAGGCGAGCGCGGCCGTAGCGGTCGAGCAGCGCCCCCGCGATCGGCGAGAGCACGAGTCCGGGCGTGACGGCGAGGAGCACCGTCAGGCCGGCCAGCTGGGGAGAGTGATATCGGGCCAGGACGAACAACACCAGCGTGATGGCGACCATCTGGCCGCTGACCCGCCCGAACAGCATGCTTGCCAGCAGGTAGCCGAATCCGGGCACCCGCAGCAGCGCCCGGTACCCGGTTGGCCGCCGGGTCTCTAGCTCGGCAGTCGTCTCAGCCGACCGCGACGCGGGAGCGACGCGAGCGCCCGGCGCCGTTGGCTGACGCCGAGGCCTTGCGCGCCTTGGCTTTGGCCAGCGGCACGCGCAAGTACTGACCTGTTGCCGATTCGCGATTGGCCGCGAGCTGCTCCGGCGTGCCTTCCGCGATCACGTAGCCGCCTTTCTCGCCGCCCTCCGGACCCAGGTCGATCAGCCAGTCCGCCGTCTTCAGCACGTCCAGGTTGTGCTCGATCACGACCACCGTGTTGCCGTGATCCACAAGCCGATGCAGCACCGCGAGCAGCCTCTCGACGTCGGCGTAATGCAGACCGGTGGTCGGCTCGTCGAGCAGGTAGAGCGTCCGGCCCGTGTCGCGCCGCGAAAGCTCCGCTGACAGCTTGACCCTCTGCGCCTCTCCGCCGGACAGCTGCGTCGCCGGCTGCCCGAGGCGGATGTAGCCCAGGCCGACGTCGTGCAGCGTCCGCAGCTTGGTCTTGATCGCCGGCACGTTCTCGAAAACGTCAAGAGCCTCGTCGACCGTCATCTCCAACACGTCCGAGATCGAGTGGCCGCGGAACTTGACCTCTTGGACCTCACGCGAATACCGCGTCCCGTGACACACCTCGCATGGCACGTACACGTCGGGCAGGAACTGCATCTCGATCTGGATGATCCCGTCGCCCTGGCAGTTCTCACACCGCCCGCCCTTGACGTTGAAGCTGAACCGCCCTGCCTTGTAGCCGCGCATCTTCGCCTCCGGCAGGCTGGCGAACAGGTCGCGGATGTGCGTGAACATGCCGGTGTACGTGGCCGGGTTGCTGCGCGGTGTACGTCCGATCGGCGACTGGTCGATGTCGATGGCTTTGTCCAGGTTCTCGAGCCCTTCCACCGCTCGGTGCGGACCGGGCCTGTCCTTGGCGCGATAGAAGTACTGCGCCACCTTGCGGCTGAGGGTGTCCGTCACCAGCGACGATTTGCCTGAACCGCTGACCCCGGACACCGCGATAAAGGTGCCCAGCGGAAGGCTCACGTCGATGTCCTTCAGGTTGTTCGCCTGCGCGCCGCGCACCGTGAGCTTCTTCCCGTTGCCTTTGCGTCGGTGCGGCGGGACCGGGATCATCTTGTCCCCGCGCAGATACGCGGCCGTGATCGAATTCGGGTCGCGCAGCACCTGCTCGACAGTCCCTGCGGCGATGATCTCGCCTCCGTGCTCGCCGGCCGCCGGCCCGATGTCGACCATGTAGTCCGCCGACCGGATGGTCTCCTCGTCGTGCTCGACCACGATCAGCGTGTTGCCAAGGTCGCGAAGGCTCAGCAATGTGTTGATCAGCCGCCGATTGTCGCGCTGATGGAGACCGATCGACGGCTCATCCAGGATGTAGAGGACGCCCATCAGCTTGGAGCCGATCTGCGTCGCCAGCCGGATCCGCTGCGACTCGCCGCCGCTCAGCGTGTTGGCCGAGCGTGAGATCGTCAGGTACTCGAGACCCACGTCGATCATGAACTGCAGGCGCTCGCGGATCTCTTTCAGAATCTGCCGCGCGATCAGCTGCTCGCGCTCGGTCAGATCCAGGGTGGTGAAAAAGTCGATCGACGCGCCGACCGACAGCTCTGCGACTTCCGAAATATTGCGACTCGATACGGTCACGGCGAGCGATTCCGGCTTCAGCCGGCGGCCTTTGCACGTCGGGCACGGCTTGTCTGACATGTACCGCTCCAGCTCAGCCTTCAGATACTCGGACTGAGTTTCTTCGTAGCGCCGCTGCAGGTTGGCGACCACGCCTTCGAACGGCGCCTCATACCAGCGAGAGTGCCCGTACTGATTCTTGTAGCCAAACCGAATCTTCTTGTCGCCGGTGCCGTTGAGCAGCACGTCGCGGTGCTGCTTGGGCACCTTTGACCACGGCTTGTCCATGTCGATGCCGAAGTACTTGCTGACCGACTCGAGCAGCTCGGGATAGAAGAACTGCGACTTGCTCCAGGCCGCGATCGCGCCCTCCCGCAATGACAGCGACGGGTCGGGCACGATCAGGTCCCCGTCGACCACCAGCTGCGAGCCGATACCGGTGCACACCGGGCACGCCCCGTGTGGGTTGTTGAACGAGAAGTTGCGCGGCTCCGGCTCGGGCACGTTCGTCCCGTCATAAGGACACGCGTAGTCCTGGGACATCTGGATGTCCTCACCCTCGATTGACTGGGGGGAACGTCCCCCCTTTGCGCCGGTCGGGCGAAGCCCTTCTTCCGGCGCACCCCCCTGCGGGGCGATGATCACGGATCCCCCGCCCAGTCTCGCCGCGGTCTCGATCGAATCGACGAGTCGAGTCCGCTGCTCAGGCCCGACGACGATCCGGTCGACCACGACCTGGATGTCGTGCTTCTTGTTCTTGTCCATCGGGATCTGCTCGCCGATCTCGTACAGGCTGCCGTCCACCCGCACGCGCACGAAACCCGACTTGCGGACGTCGTCGATCAGCGACCGGTACTCGCCCTTGCGTCCCTTGACGACCGGACCCAGCACCATGATCCGCGTTCCCTTCGGCAGCTTCTCCACGTGGTCCGCCATCTGCTCCACCGTCTGCCGGCGCACCTCGCGTCCGCACGCCGGGCAGTGCGGGCGCCCGACCCGCGCGTACAGCAGCCTCAGGTAGTCATAGACCTCCGTCACCGTGCCGACCGTCGACCTCGGGTTTTTCGACGTGCCCTTCTGGTCGATCGAAATCGCCGGCGACAGGCCCTCGATGATGTCGACGTCCGGCTTTTCCATCTGGCCCAGGAACTGGCGCGCGTAGGCCGAGAGCGACTCGACGTACCGGCGCTGCCCTTCGGCGTAGATCGTGTCGAAGGCAAGCGAGGACTTGCCGGACCCCGAAAGGCCGGTGAAGACGACGAGCTTGTCCCTCGGGATGGTCAGGGTGACGTTTTTGAGGTTGTGCTCGCGCGCCCCGCGGATCGTGATCTCGTCTGTCGGCATCCGGACCTTCGGTTATTCCTTTTCTCTCGTGATCGCAAACGTTGCGCTGGCGGTCGCGACCAGGCGCCCGCCCGGTCCTTCGACCCTGCACTCGGTGACAGCCGTCCGCCGCCCGGCGTGAACCACGCGGCCCGCCGCCTGCAGCTTCTCGCCGACCTTGGCGGCCGAGATGAAGCTCAGCTTCAGGTCGAAGCTCATCGCGCGCGCGACACCCGGCTTGAGGGTGCGCAGGCTCCGGCCCATGGCCGAGTCCGCCAGGGTACTGATGATGCCACCGTGGACGAATCCGGCGTGGTTGGCCATGTCTTCGAAAGGCGTCATCTCGACGGTCGCGCTGTCGTCTCCGAGCTCGACCTGGCTGATCCCGAGCCATCGCCACGCGGGAGAGGGTTCAGATCCCACCAGCCGGCCCTTCGGGCCACCCTCCCCGGCGAGCCGGGAGGGATTACTCACGGCCCTGGCCCTCCGGCACCGGCATGCAGGTGGACGAAGCGCGCGCTACGAGCCGCCCCTGCTCGTCCACCACGTCCGCCTCGCTGAAGAGCAGGCTCTGGCGCATCTCGATCACCCGGCCGGCCGCCCGGAGGCGGCCCTCGATCGCAGGCCGCAGGAAGTTGATCTTCAGCTCGATGGTGGTGTTCCACATGCCGTTTTCCTGCAGCGTGGCCAGGGACATGCCCATCGCGGCGTCGGCGATCTGCGTGATCACGCCTCCCTGGACGACCCCACCCCCGTGCCGGTGCTGCGGGCCCGCGATCAGCTCCAGCACGACCCGTCCAGGCTCCGCCTCGACGATCCGGGCTCCAAGGGTCTCCATCCACCCCGCGGGCTCGGCGGCGAGGAGAGCTTTGGCGCGGTCAAAGTTTTGAACACGTTCGTTTTCTCTTGACCTATTCGCAAGATTCATCTAGGCTGAGAGTTGAACGTGTTCAAATTCACATCTGAACTGGGGTGATAAACATGGACCTGCGACTGATCGACTACCCCGTCTACATCGCCGTCAGCATCTTCCTTACCGTCTGGGTCGGCAACACTCTCTTTCGTAACGGCCGGCCGTTCCTGGTGTCCGTTTTCAAGGAGGACGGCCTGGCCGACTCCGTGAACCGGCTCCTGGTGGTCGGCTTCTACCTCGTCAACTTCGGCGCTGCCGCAATCCTGATCAACACCGGCGGCTCGCCTTCGACCATCGCCGACATGCTCAAGCAGACCGTGACGCGAATCGGCGTCGTGCTCCTGGTTTTGGGCTTCATGCACTTCAACAACCTTCTGATCCTGCGCACGATTCGCCGCCGCGATCGGCCCATGCCACCTATCAACTACAACCCCTACCAGCCGGTCCCTGGAGCGTAGCGGGCTCGATTGGCGATCGAAGTCCCGAAGACCAGGCGCGGTGAAGCCTCGAGGGCGGTCATCCTGAAGGCCGCCCTCGACCTCTTCCAGGAGCACGGGTACGAGGCGACGACCATGCGCGCGATCGCGGACCGCGCAGGCGTCTCGTTGGGGAGCTCCTACCACTACTTCCCCTCCAAGGAGCACCTCGTGCTCGAGTTCTACCGTCACACGCATGAGCTGCACGCGGTGGCCATCGCCCCCCTGCTCAGCCGGGAAAGAGACCTCGCGACTCGGCTGCGGGGAACAGTCCGTGCCGTCGTCATCACCTGCGAGCCGTTCCACGCCGTCGCCGGCTCCATCTTCAGCACGGTCGCGAATCCGTCGAGCCCCCTGAACCCTTTCGGCGGCACGGCGAGGCCTCTGCGCGATGAGGTCCTTCAGCTTTACGCGGACGTCGTCTCGGGCTCTGACGCGCGGATTCCGCGGGACATCGCGGAGTTCCTTCCGCTCGTGCTCTGGCTTTATCAGATGGGAATCCTCTACTTCTGGATCTTCGACAGTTCCCCAGGACGGCTGCGCACATTGGAGGTGATCGACGAGACGACGGACCTCATCGTGCGGCTGATCAGCCTGGCGAACCTGCCAGTGCTGCGCGGCTCGCGCAAGCGAATCCTCGGTCTCATCAAAGACATCGTCGAGAGCTAAGGCCCGCGTCGCGACTTTCTCCAGTTGCGGATGGTCGTTTTCTGCTTGGGCGCGGCCGCGATCGCCAAAGCGACCTCGCCGTCATCCTCCTTGGTCACGTCTTCGCCAGACAGCCGCCTGCGCAGCAGGATGATCCGATCGCGGACCCGGGCCGCGTCCTCGAACTGCAGCTCCTTGGACAGCCGTCGCATCTCCTTCTCCAGGTCGCGCACGATCGCGAGCAGGTCCTCGCGCGGCACACCCGCTCCCGCCATGATCTCGATCGCGTCGGCCTGAAGGTCGTTCTCGTTGATCTCGAGCGCGTAGATCGCCTTCTTCACGCTCTCGGGCGTGATGCCGTGCTCAGCGTTGTAGGCAATCTGCTTGTTGCGCCGGCGCTCCGTCTCGTCCAGCGCCTGTCGCATCGACTCGGTGATCGAGTCGGCATACATGACGACGTGGCCCTCGATGTTGCGCGCTGCCCGGCCGATGATCTGGATGAACGACCGGTAGGCGCGCAGGTAGCCCTCTTTGTCCGCATCCAGGATGCCGATGAACGCGACCTCAGGCAGGTCGAGACCCTCCCGCAGCAGGTTGATGCCGACCACGACGTCAACCTCGCCGGTGCGCAACGCGGTCAGGACTTCGATGCGCTGCATCGCGTCGAGCTCGGAGTGCAGGTACCGAACCTTGACTCCGTATTCCCGGAGGTAGTCGGCGAGGTCCTCCGCGAAGCGCTTGGTCAGCGTGGTGACGAGGGAGCGCTGGCCCAGCTCCGTGCGCTTCTTGACCTCGGCCAGCAGGTCGTCGATCTGTCCTTCGGTGGGACGCACCTCCACCGTCGGATCGACCAGCCCGGTCGGCCGCACGAGCATCTCCGCCGTGCGCTGCGTGCGCCGCATCTCATACGGCCCGGGGGTGGCGGAGACATAGATCACGTTGCGCGCGCGCTCCTCCCACTCCTCAAAGCTCAGCGGCCGGTTGTCGAACGCGCTGGGCAGGCGGAAGCCGTACTCGACCAGGGCGGCCTTGCGCGAGCGGTCGCCGCCGAGCATGCCGCCGATCTGCGGCACGGCGACGTGGGACTCGTCGACGAAGATGACCGTGTCGTCGGGCAGGAAATCCATCAGCGTGTACGGCGCCTCGCCGGGCTTGCGCCGGGTCAGGTGCAACGAATAGTTCTCGATCCCGGCGCACGTACCGGTCTCGCGCAGCATCTCTAGGTCGAAGTTCGTGCGCTGGCGGAGGCGCTGGGCCTCGAGCAGGCGGCCGTGCTCGTCGAACCACCTGCACCGCTCCTCGAGCTCGGCCTCGATGTCGGCCATCGCCAGCCGCAGCTTGTCTGCGGGGGTTACGTAGTGCGAGGCGGGGAAGACGGTGAACTCGTCCTTGACGCCGAGGATCTCGCCCGTGACGGCGTCGAGCTCCTGGATCCGCTCCACCTCGTCGCCAAAAAATTCGACGCGGTACACCTTCTCTTCATTGGCGGGGACCAGGTCCACGACATCGCCGCGCACGCGAAAACGCAGGCGGGCGAGGTCGTAGTCGTTGCGCTCGTACAGCATCTCGGTCAGCTTGCGGAGAAACACCTCGCGCCGGATCGACTCGCCTTTCTCGATGTGCAGCGACTCGCCCATGTAGTCCTCGACCGAGCCGATGCCGTAGATGCAGCTGACGCTCGCCACCACCAGCACGTCGCGCCTGGTCAGCAGGTTCTGGGTTGTCGAGTGCCGCATGCGGTCGATGTCGTCGTTGCGGCTCGAGTCCTTCTCGATATAGGTGTCGGTGCGCGCGATGTAGGCCTCGGGCTGGTAGTAGTCGTAGTAGCTCACGAAATACTCGACGGCATTGTTGGGCAGCAGCCGCCGAAACTCCGCGCACAGCTGTGCCGCGAGCGTCTTGTTCGGGCTCAGCACCAGCACGGGGCGCTGCAGCTCCTCGACGACCCAGGACATGACGTTGGTCTTGCCGCTGCCGGTCACGCCGAGCAGGACCTGCTGGCTCAGGCCTGAGCGGACGCCTTCGACCAATTGGCTGATCGCCTGCGGCTGGTCCCCGGCCGGTTTGAAAGGTGCGTCGACGCGAAAGCGGCTGGGCATCGGTGAAGCCTAATTCTAAGGCGCACAAACGTTCGGGAACGGTCGGTCTGCGCGTGAAGGCGTTACCGAGTTAGGAACATCTCACGCCAGGAGGTTCGGATGAAGGACGAGATCAAAGGCAAAGCCGACGAGCTGAAGGGCAAGCTGACAGGAGACAGATCGGAAGAGATGAAGGGGAAGGCCGAGCAGGCCGCCGACAAGGTGCGGCGGGCCGGCCGGGACATCCGGGAGGACGTCCGCGAGAAGACCGACGAAGAGCGGGACAAGGAAGCCCGCGAGCGCGAGGCGGAATCCGTCCGGGAACCCAAACCCTGGTAGCTGTCCTCCCCATTCATGGGGAGGTGGCGCGCAGCGCCGGCCGGGCCGGAGGGGCTAGGGAAGACCCAGGATCATCGCCTCCACGATCGAACCCGCCTTGAGGCCCTGCTCCCCCGCGGGGACTCGGACCAGGGCATGCGCGCCCGCCAGCGACATCAACCGTGAGGAGGACTGCGAGCCGGTCGTTTCCGCGACCAGCTCGCGTCCCTCGCGCCGCAGCGTGACTCGCTGATACTCCGTCCGGTCGGCGGTCGGTTTCGCTTCGTACGCGAGGCGAACCGGCAGTGTCGGCCTCTGCACCTGGGCAAAGCCCTGCATCTTGCGCAGCGCGGGCCGCACGAAGACCTCAAAGGTGACGAGAGACGAAACGGGAAAGCCGGGCAACCCGAAAGCAACTTTTCTTTCCCTCTCCCCCCAGGGGAGAGGGTCAGGGAGAGGGGCGTGGATGCCGATGGTGGCGAATGTGAAGGGCTTCCCCGGCTTGAGCTTGACCCGGCCGATATGCACCGTGCCCAGCGATTCGAGCAGCGGCTTGACCAGGTCATGCGTACCCACCGACACGCCGCCTGACGTCACCAGCGCGTCCGCGTCCTCGAGCGCGTCGACGACCAATCGGCGCAGCGGCTCGGGCTCGTCGGGCGCGATGCCCAGCACGTGCACTTCGGCGCCGGCCTCGCGAAGGGCAGCGAGCAGCGCCCAGCGATTGGAGTCGGGGATCTGCCCGCGGCCCAGCCTCTTCCCCACCTCCACCAGCTCGTCCCCGGTCGACATCAGCGCCACGCGCGGCCTGCGGCGCACCGGCAGCTGGGCCAGACCTGTTGCGGCCGCGATGCCGATTTCGGCCGCGCCCAGCTGCGTGCCGGCGGTCAGGATCCGATCGCCCGCGCGGACGTCGTCGCCGACCTTGTGATAGTTGGCGCCCGGCCGAAGTGACGGCGGCACCGTGACCTGGTCCTCGGCGAGCTGCACATCCTCGACCATGACCACGCAGTCCGCGCCGTCCGGCAAGGCTCCGCCGGTCAGGATGCGGGCCGCCGCGCCGGGCGGGATCGCGCCGTCAAAGGGGCGGCCGGCGGCGGACTCGCCGACCACGCGGAGTGTCCTGCCCGCGTCCGCGGCACGCACGGCGAAGCCGTCGACCGCGCTGGAAGGAAACGCCGGCAGGGGGGCGTCTGCGACCAGGTCCTCGGCCAGCGCGCGCCCCGCGCACTCGGCCAGGGCGAGACGCTCGACGCTGAGGACGGGCGTGTGCTCGAGGACGAACGCCGCCGCCTCACCAGCGTCGATCAGGGGATAGGTCGAAGCTCTCACTTCACCTCCCCACCCTGCGGGGAGGTCGCCCGGCGAAGCCGGGCGGGTGGGGGCGGGTGGCGCTCACTTCACCTCCCCACCATGCGAGGAGGTCGCCCGGCGAAGCCGGGCGGGTGGGGGCGAAGGCCTGACTCATTCGTAACGCAGAGCACGGGATGGGTCCTGACGCGCGGCCCGCAAGGCAGGCAGCAGGCCGCTGATGGTGCTCAGCACGACAGCGAGCATCACGGCCACCAGCAGGACAGGCACGTCGGTGCGGAAGACGTCAAAGGCGGTGGCGCTGACCGATTGCGTCAGGCGGTCGACCGCGGCGTTCCCGAGCCGGCCGAGGCCGACCGCGATCAGCACACCCACGAGACCGCCCGCGAAGCCGATGCCCGCCGCCTCGGCGATGAAGAGCAGCAGCACGTCGCGCGATCGCGCGCCCAGCGCTTTGAGAACGCCGATCTCCTTCGTCCGCTCGAGCACCGCGGTGTACATCGTGTTGGCGATCCCCAGACAGGAAAGCAGCAGGGCGACCAGCGCCAGCCCGAGCAACGCCACGCGGAGCTTGCCCAGGAGGTCCTCGAAGTTTCGGAACTGGTCGCCGAAGGTCTGCGACTGGAAGCCCAGGGCTTCGACGCGCCGGCGAAGAGTTTCCACGGAGAGGCCCGAGTCCGCGAGCAGTGTGATGCCCGTGTACTCCCCACCCTTCCAGGAGCTCGACTGGGCCAGGGCGGACCAGTAGCCGCGCATCAATCCATACGGCGCCAGCGCGCCTGGCGCGCCGGCGGGGATGTAGTTGTTGGACACGATCCCGACCACCAGGACATTCAGTGGCACGGGCTGCGACACTTTGTTGCGCGCAAGCGACGGCACGAGATCGCCGTACGTGGCGCTGAACTTCACGTGGGTGCCGACCGCCCCGGGCGGCGACCTGTAGCCGAGGGCCACCGCCTCGCTATCGGTCAGCAGGACCTCAGACGCCGCGTCCGAGCTCGGCAGGCGGCCCGCCGCGAGCGAGGGCAGCGCGCTCGATGACCGGAGCGGCGGCAGCGAGACCAACGCTCCCGCGGGTGTTGCCCCGGAGGCGTTGCCGGCGCCAAGCGACGGGCCGGCGCTGAACGTGCCGGTCATCCCGATCTGGCCCCAGGCCGCCCGCACATGCGGCAGCTGCGCCAGCGTGGCCAGAGTTGGACTGTCGAAGGCCGGCACCGGCGCGTCGGCGAACGGAAAGACCGCGACCTGGTGGACCTGGCTCGTCGCCAGCGCCGGCGCGTCGAGCGCCTGCTGCAGGCCACCGGCAAGGGCGACGATCAGGCTCAGCGCGGCGATGCCGATCGCGACGCCGGTCGTGGTCAGCGTCGCGCGCAGCGGGCGCCTCCCGGCGCTGCCAAGACCCACCTTCACCGTGTCCCGCCAGTGCATCCGTGCCGGCGGGTCGACCGGCTCCTGGGTTCGCACCGTCGGCTTGCCGGCATCCAGCTCGACCGCGCGGCCATCGATCATCCGGATCACGCGCCGCGCGTGGCGCGCAACCTCCGGGTCGTGCGTGACGAGCACCACCGTCGCCCCGCGGCGGTTCAAGTCGTCGAGCAGGCTGAGCACACCCTCGCCGGCGGTCGAGTCCAGGCTGCCGGTCGGTTCGTCGGCCAGGATCAGGCCCGGCCGGTTGGCCAGCGCCCGTGCCACCGCGACCTTCTGCTGCTCGCCTCCGGAGAGGCGGCCGGCGCGAGTCGTCGCTCGGTTTTCGAGGCCGACGAGGTCGAGCAGATGCCGCGCGCGCTTACGCCTCTCCTCCACCTCCACGCCCGCGAGCGTCAGAGGCAGCGCGACGTTGTCCTCGACAGTCATCGACGGGATGAGGTTGAACGTCTGAAAGATGGTGCTGACGCGCTGGAGGCGGTAGTCCGAGAGGTGGCGGTCCGGCAGCTCGCCCAGCGGCAGACCCGCTCCGTAGACGTGACCCGAGGTCGGCCGGTCGAGCCCGCCCATGAGCGAGAGCAGCGTGCTCTTGCCGCAGCCCGAAGGCCCGATGATGGCCACGTACTCACAGGGGCCGACGTCCAGCGTGACGTTGCGCAGGGCCGTCACGTGCATCTCGTCCCTGCCCCCGAACTCGCGTGACACCGCGTCGAGACGAAGGCCCACAGCCTGACCGAGCAGGTCCCGGAACTCATCGACCTCGGGTGGCGCCGGCGCCGGCGCGGCCACGGGCGCCGTGACTTCGATCACGGCTACGGCCGTCTCGTCTGCTGCCTTCGGCGCGCCGTTCTCTCCGTTCGAGGTCACGGGGGTGCGGGCATCGCGGCGCCCACGGCGGCGGCGGCGCTTGGAGCCGCTGGGATCGCTTGGATCTGTGACAGCAGTCGCCACCCGCCCTCCTTTTTCCCGCAGTCTAAGTGGTTGCTTGAGGGTTACCCGCTGGGTTGGGCGACTTGCTTTTCGAGCCAGTTCAGATACGCGGACGAGCCGCCTTCGATCGGCACCTGAAGGATCTCCGGCAGCTCGTAGCTGTGGTGGCTGCGCACGTACTCGAGCACGGCGGAAGCGCGAGATTCCAGCGTCTTGACCAGGAGCAGCGCCTCGTGCTCACGCTGGAGCTGATCGTCCCAGTAATAAAAGGAATGGACGGTCGGCACCACGGAACAGCACGCGGCCAGGTGCTCGACCACCAACGCTTCGCCGAGTCGCTCCGCATCGTCCCGCCCGCCGGTGGTGACCATGATCAAGACCGCCTTTTCCCCCATGCCTGACTAATTGTCAGCTTTTCGCGGGCGGTCGAGCCAGACGGTCCCGGCGAGAAGCGCAATCGAGCCGAGGATCAGCCCGCCGATCACATCCGATTCCCAATGGACATCGAGATAAAGCCGATCGACCGCCATCAGGACGATGACGATGATCGCGCCGGCGGCGGCGAGCGTGCGGATGCGCGGCGATGTCGACAGCCGTCGAATCACAAAAGCGAGCAGCCCGTACACGATCACGGTGCGCAGCATGTGGCCGCTGGGAAAGCTGTTCCCCGTGCTGGCTGCCGGGAACAGCTGGCTGATGCTGGGGCCGTCGGCTTCGGAAAGAGATCGCGGTGGACCCGGATGGTGCAGGTTGAGCCTGTAGAAGAGCTCGAACGCCAAGCCCGCGATGAACACGATGAACACCAGCGCGTCCGATCCGAAACCGGCGCGCCACAGATACACCGTGAGGGCGAGCATCAGGATCGTCGTCAGCTCGATGCTGCCGAGCTCGGCGACCAGCTGGAAGAGCGGATGCAGCGGCGGCGCCCATGCGTCGTGCATGGCCTGCGCGACCTGCAGGTCCAGGCCGGTGAATGCGCCGGCTGTAATGGCGATTGTCAGGGTGACGAAACCAACGCTCAGCACGCCGATCGCAACGAGGCGGGGGACTAGAGGCACGGGTCGAGGGGCTCCGCCCGGGCCTCTAGTGCTGGCAACGGCGGCAGAAGACGGTCGTGCGGCCGGCGATGCGGATCGCGCTCAGCGGTCGGCCGCACGTGAAGCAGGGCTCGCCCGCGCGTCCGTAGACGAGCAGCTTTTCCTGCTGGCCGCCGACCTCGCCCCAGGCGTCTCGGTAGGTGTCGACGGAGCTGCCGCGGTTTGCGATCGCGATCTGAAGAGACTCGCGCAGCGACTCGTGGAGGCGCCGCGCCGATTTCCTGCTCACCGTGCCGGCGATGCGATCTGGTCGCAGGCGCGCACGGTGCAGCGACTCGTCGGCGTAGATGTTGCCGACGCCCGCAACGGCGCCCTGGTCGAGCAGCACCGCCTTGAGCGGCGCCCGCCTCTTGCGGAGCCGGCGGTAAAGCTCTTCGGCCGCAAACCCGGGGTCGATCGGCTCCGGCCCAAGCACTGGCATCTTCTTCGATGAGAGCAACGCCTCTTCCGCGCCCAGCAGCAGGCGACCGAAACGGCGTGGGTCGCGGTAGCGAAGCTGGCGGCCGTCGTCGAGGAAGAAGACCGCGTGCGTGTGATTGGCGAGCGGCGCGACAGCGTCAACCAGCCGCAGCTGCCCAGTCATCCCAAGATGCACCACCAGCATCAGGTCAGCTCCTCCCCATTCATGGGGAGGTGGCGGCGAAGCCGCCGGAGGGGCTCCGCCGGAGGGGCCAGTATTCGACGTTCCAAGCGCGATGAGGATGTATTTGCCTCGCCGCCCCACGGCCTTGATGCGCATCCCCACCACCTCATCGACGAACTCTTCCGGCTCGGGGTGCCGGACGATGGTCGGAAAGCTCAGCTCGCAGCGGACGATGGTGCGGCCAAGGAGGTGCGGTCGCAGGTCGGCGACGATGGTCTCGACCTCGGGTAGTTCAGGCACGCACGACCGCGAGCTTTTTCATATCGGCCCAGTTCGGGCCGACTCTGGTCTCGACCTCGATCCCGGTCTCGAGCTCGTAGGCGCCCGTCATGATCCGGGGCACCTTCTCCGCAAACTGGTCGAGCTCCGAGCGCGGCACCTCGAACAACAGCTCGTCGTGGACCTGCAGCAGCATGCGGCCTTCGATCTGATCGGCCTCTATTTCCCGATGCAGCCGCACCATCGCGATCTTGATGATGTCCGCCGCCAGCGACTGCATCGGAAAGTTGATCGCCATGCGCTCGGCCGCGCCGCGCAGCTGGAAGTTCGGCGAGCGCAGGTCTGGGATCGCTCTCCGGCGACCGGTCGCGCTGACCACGAGACCTTCCTCACGCGCCTTGCGGCGCACGTCGTCGAGGTACTCCCTCAGCCGCGCGTAAGTCGACCAGTACTGACCGAGAAACTCCCGCGCGACATCGCCGGTGATGCCGAGCTGCTGGGAGAGGCCGTACTCGCCCTGGCCGTAGATCGAGCCGAAGTTCGCCACCTTGGCGAGCCGTCGCTGGTCCGCGCTGACCGACTCGATCGGGATCTTGAACACGGCGGCCGCGGTCGCGGTGTGGATGTCCTGGCCGGCGGCAAACGCCTCCAGCAATTTCGGATCGCCGCTCAGATGGGCGGCGATCCGGAGCTCGATCTGCGAGTAGTCGGCAGACACCATGACGTGGTCCGGCCGTCCAGCCTTGAACGCTCGCCGTATCCGCTGCCCGAGCTCGGTCCGGATCGGGATGTTCATCAGGTTCGGGTTTGACGAGGCGAGGCGCCCGGTCGCGGTGCTGGCCTGGCCGAACGATGTGTGCACGCGACCGCTCAGCGGGTCGACCAGCTGCGGCAGCGCGTCGACATAGGTCGACTTCAGCTTCGAGAGCTGCCGATATTCGAGGATCAGGCCGATGATCGGGTGCTCGTCGCGCAGCGCCTCCAGCGTGTCGGCATCGGTCGAGTACCCCGTCTTGGTCCGCTTGCCCACCTTGAGGCGAAGGTCTTCAAAGAGGACTTTCGCCAGCTGCTGCGGCGCGTTCAGGTTGAACTTCTGGCCGGCGACCTGCTCCACTTCGGACTCGATGGCGGCGAGCTGGGCGCCAAGCTCATCCTGCATCGCTTTGAGGTAAGGCACGTCGATGGCGACGCCCTCCGACTCCATATCGGCGAGCACCCCGGCCAGCGGCAGCTCGATCTCATGGAAGAGGTAGTCAACCCCGAGATTGCGCATCTCGGCCTCGAGCCGCGGTCTGAGATTGAGGATGGCTTCGGCTCGCCGGGCTGCAAACTCGGCCGCCTCCGGATCGGCGACGGCTGATGGCTTGCGCGCGGCCCGCCCGGTGCCGAGCAGCTGCTCGGGGCTGACCAGCTCCATGCCGAGGAACTCCCGGGCAAGGTCTTCGAGCCGCGGATCGCGCGAGCCGGCGCCCAGCAGGTAGGCGGCGAGGAACGTGCTGAAGGCCCACTCGCGCCTGCCTCCGCCGAGCGAGCGCAGCGCCAGCTCGGTCTCCTTGGCGTCGTGGCCGGAGATTGGCCGGCCCGAGAGCGTGCTCGCCACCGCGTCCATCGCCTCCGGCTTGGCGACATAAAAGGTACGGCCGGCCATCGAGACGCCAAGGCCGAGAATCCGGCAGCCCCGACCGCTGCCTTCGGTGAACGTGAATACTCCGACATCCTGCGAGCCGTCGAGCAAGCTGGCCGCCTCCGCCGGATCGTCGACGATTTTCAATCCCGCCGCCTGCGGCGCCGGTTCGAAGGTAAGGCTGGGCTGAACCGGGACCTGGTCAGGGGGTGGGAATCGGGTGAGCAGCTGCCGGAACTCGAGCTGGTCAAAGACCCGCCGGGCCCGCTCATAGTCGTAGCGCGTCCAGCGCGCCTTCTCGAGGTCGAGCTCGATCGGCACGTCGCGGACGATGGTCACCATCCGCTTGCCCAGCCGGACCTTGTCGACGTTCGCCTTGAGTGCGGTTTTCAGCCGGCCCTCGGGCAGCTCGTCGACACGCTCGAGCAGGGCTTCGACGCTGACGTAGTCCTGGATCAGCTTGGCGGCCGTCTTGTCGCCGACGCCCGGCACGCCCGGGATGTTGTCCGAGGTGTCGCCGCGCAGCGCTTTGAAATCGACGAGCTGCGGCGGCTCGAAGCCGTAACGCTGCCGCACCTGGTCGGGGCCGTAGACGAAGGTGTCGGTGATGCCTCGGCGAGGCACAAGAGCCTCCACCGACTCGGTGACGAGCTGCAAGCAGTCGAGGTCGCCGGAGACGATCGTGACCGAGTGGCCTCGCTCTTCGCCGATGCGGGCAAGCGTGCCGATGACGTCGTCGGCTTCGAAGCCTTCGACGCCATGGATGGGGATCGAGAACGCCTCGAGCACCTCGCGCACCATGTCCATCTGCGGTCGCAGGTCGTCGGGCATGGCGCGCCTTCCGGCTTTGTACTGCTCATATTCCTGGGAGCGAAATGTGGGTTTGCCAAGATCGAAGGCGGCGATGGCGTACTCGGGTCGCGACGCCAGCACGATCGCCAGCATCGAGGTGAAGCCGTAGACGGCATTGGTGACCCGGCCGTCCGAGGTGCTCATCGGCGGCAGGGCAAAAAATGCCCGATAGATCAGGCTGTGGGCGTCGATCAGGATGAGGCGCCCGCGTCGTCCCTTCGCCACGTTCGGATTCTACGTAGGCGCCGAACGTCACCTTGAGGGGGCGCGCGCGTTCAAATAGGAGGGACGTGAAGGACCGAAGGGTAGAATGGGTCCGAGGATGAAAAACCTCATCGAGGTGTCCGTGGACAGCATCCGCATCCACATGCCGACCGCCCAGCACCTGGTCATCCTCAAAGAGAAGGAAGCCGATCGCTACCTCCCGATCTGGATCGGCTCGTTCGAGGCCCAGGCGATCGCGACCAAGATCTCAGGCAACACGCTTGGCCGGCCGCTCACCCATGACCTGATGGCGACCGCCTTCGGGGATCTGGGCATCAGCATCAAGCGCATCGTCGTCACGCGGCTGGCCGACCAGGTGTTCTACGCGCGCCTGTACGTCAAGCAGAACGGCCGCGACCTCGACTTCGACGCCCGGCCGTCGGACGCCATCGCGCTCGCCGTCCGCGTCGAGTGCCCGATCTTCGTCGCCTCGGAGGTGATGGACTCGGCCGGCATCATCCCGGAGGCCGACGAGGCCGAGGGCGACAAGGACAAGATGGAGACGGTGGTCGACGAAGAGCGGCTTGCCGTCTTTCGCGACTTCGTGAACAGCCTGGACCTCCCCGAGCTTCCTGACGAGCCGGGTGCCAAGGACGAGCCCGGCGCACAGGACAGGCCCGGAGGTCGCCCCGGCCGGGGCTGACAACACGCACCTTACCGGCGAGGTCGACCTCGCCATACGCGTGATGATCGCCCTCGCTCTCGGACTCATCCTCGGCGCCGAGCGCGAATTCCGCGGCCATCCCGCCGGCCTGCGCACGATCGCGCTGATCAGCGCGGGTTCGTGCATGTTCACCGGCCTGGGTTTGATACCTCAGTTCGGTGCGCCGGTAGACCCCACTCGAATCGCTGCACAGATCGTGACCGGCGTCGGGTTTCTGGGTGCCGGCAGCATCCTCCGCCAGGGCGAAGAGGTAAAAGGCCTCACCACGGCCGCGTCGATCTGGGTCGCCGCCTCGATCGGGATGGCCGTTGGATTCGCGTACTACGGCGTGGCGATTTTCACGACGCTTGTTGTGGTCATCGTCCTGGTCGCCCTCAAACCGATGGAGGACCGTGTTTTTCCGTTGCGGAGGAACCGGCGACGTGATGACCCGAAAGCAGACAGGCCGGCAGAGTGACCGAAAACAAGGTCGCAATCGTGACCGACTCGACGGCCGACCTTCCAGCGCAGCTCGTCAAAGCCCGAGGCATCACGATCGTTCCCCTGACGCTGAACTTCGAAGGCCGCGAGCTTCTCGACGGCGTCGACATCAAGCCAACCGAGTTCTATCGCAAGCTCCCCAACGCGACCACGCATCCCACCACGTCACAGCCTTCGCCAGGCAGATTCGCCGAGGCCTATACGCAGCTCCTGAGCAGCCACTCGCAGGTGGTCTCGATTCACATCTCGCAAAAGTTGAGCGGCACGTATGCATCGGCCATGCAGGGCGCTGAGATGACAGACCCGACCAGAGTGCACGTCGTCGACTCACAGCTGGTGTCGATGTCATTGGGGTTGCTGACCCTCGCCGCCACCGAGATGGTGGCCAAAGGCGCTGATGCCGAGGCGGTGGTGAAGAAGATGAGCGCGATGCGCGACCAGGTGCAGACGTACTTCTCGGTCGCCACGCTCGAGTTCTTGAGACGAGGCGGGCGCATCGGTCGCGCGAGCGCGATGCTCGGTTCAGTGCTGCAGGTGAAACCGGTGCTGTGCATCCGCGATGGCCTCGTCACCCCGCTGGAACGCGTCCGCACTTTCGAGCGCGCGCTGAACCGCATCGTCGAGCTGACGCGCGAGGTGGACCAGGGCCAGGGCCTGTGCGTGATCGTCGGACACGCCGACGCCGAAGGTGACGCCGAGCGCGTCGCGCGCGAGCTGGAACCGATTGCGGAGACGCTGATGATCCAGCCGCTTGGGCCGGTCGTGGGCGCGCACGCCGGGCCGGGAGTGGTCGGGGTCGGTTGCTATCCGGCCGGCCTGCTGCCCCTTGGAATCAGGCCCGCCGCCAGCGCACGGAGCCGGGCGTAACCGACTTGCCGACGCGGGCTTC
Organism: Chloroflexota bacterium; assembly: GCA_005882135.1. Lineage (GTDB taxonomy): Bacteria > Chloroflexota > Dormibacteria > Dormibacterales > Dormibacteraceae > 40CM-4-65-16. The sequence goes on along the minus strand of VBDR01000043.1, from coordinate 22,400 downwards.
CACGGCCAGCGCCTGCAGATGCGCGAGTCCCTCCTGCAGGGCCAGCCGCTTCTCGTAAAGATTGTCACGCGGGCCCCACAGGTCCAGCGCCACCTGCCAGCCGGATTTTTCTTCCCGGCCGAGAATCTCGAGGATCTGATCCAGGCGCCGCCGATGATGTGAGACGAGCGCGTCGACGCGGGCAGTCACCTCAGTGAAGGGACGGCCGTGCGCGGGCAGGACGAGCTTGGGCGTGTACGCGCTCATGCGCGCGAGTCCAAGAAGGTATTCATGCAACGGGTCTGGCGTGCTCTGCGGATGCAGGCCGATGTTCGGAGACAGCTCCGGCAGGATGTGGTCGCCGGCAAACAGCAGCCCCTCGGCCGGCTCGTACAGGCAGATGTGTCCTGGCGAATGGCCCGGCGTCCATTCAACGCGGAGCTGGCGGCTCCCCATCTGGACGGATTCGGCGCCGTCGAGCTGCACCGACGGCTCCGCTGTCTTCACGACCTGGCTGAGCGAGCGCTGCGAGTTGCTCAACACCTCTGCCTCGTCCGGAGGCACTCCGTTGACCAACAGGTAATGCCGGACCTCCGCGACCAGGTGCTCGAGCTCGACGTATCGCGGATGCACCAGGGGGACCTCGAGGCGATGGATGTACAGGTCCGCGAGACCATCGCCTGCGAGCATGCCGGCCGCGCCGTAGTGGTCGGGGTGGATGTGCGTGACCATGAGGCGGCGCAGCTTTCGCGAGCCTAGCTGCTCGAGCGCGCGGTGGATGGCGTCGAGCGACTCCTCGGAATTCATGCCGCAGTCGAGCAGGTCGGCTTCAGCCCCGTCCGTGAAGAGAAAAACGTTGACGAGCCCGTCTTCGAATGGAATCGGCAGACGGAGCTCGAAGACGCCCGCCGCAACCTCGCTCAGAGAGAGCTCGATGGCCACCCCGGCATTGTCCTTGAGCGGGCTAAGATGGGTAGCGGACTGTACTCGAACGTACTAAAAATGAAACCCCTTGCTTCATTGGAGGAGCCGATGTCTGAAGTCCAGATGACCCCCGACCAGATCGTCGAGGCCATGCCCGAATACCTGATCCCAGAGAAGTCCGCGACGACCAAAGCCACCATCCAGTTCGACCTCAGCGGTGACGGGGGCGGCAAGTGGTGGGTCCGCATCCACGACGGCAAGGCCGAGTCTGGCAAGGGTGACCCGGGCGAGCCCGCCAACCTGACCCTGCTGGCGGACGCCCACGACTGGGTCAAGATCATGACCGGTCAGATGGACGCCACCGCCGCCTTCATGCAGGGCAAGCTGAAGATCAAAGGCGACATGGGGCTGGCGATCAAGATGCAGTCGATGTTCCGGAGGCCGAGCTAAAGCGCCTAGAAGCTGAACTTCCACGTACCGAGCCTGGTCGACATCTCGGACTCGAGGTCGAGCAGGCCCGAATGCAGGTCCATGATCACGACGTGATGCGGCGTGAGCGCAATTCGGCGGCCGTCTGGCAGGCGAGACGCCTCGACCGAGTTCCCCCAGGAGATCCTTTCCAGATTGGTCCCCGGCTTGAAGTTGGCCCCCACCCAGCTCGCGAGGTCGGCTGAGCTACCGCGTTCATAGGTGGAAAGGATCATGAAAGCGAAGTCGCCCGGGCACGGGCTGGCAGCCACGCGCGGCGAAGCGGTGCTCGGGGCGGCCGGGCTGCACGCAGTCCTGATCGCCGGCGCGTAGGTGATGTCGAAGGTCAGGTCAAGGCCTGGTGGGTTCTGGCTCGCCTGCGCACGCTCGGTGTACTTCCAGCTTCCCGGGTAGCAGAAACCCCATCCCGCCTGGGGATCCTCATAAGGGTGGTCACTCTTTGGGCACTTGAGATCGCCGCCCATCTGAGGTACGCTCGGCACCGCGTGTGAGCCCGAGCCGACCTGGCAACCGGCCAGGGCGAGCACCAGGACGATCACGGCGGGAATCCTCCGGGGGATTGGCAGCGGGGTTGGCATTCGGCGACTAATTGTGCGGGAGCGGGTACGCATGTCGGTGCAGGCGTTCTGACTCTCGGAATCCAAACGACGCCGGATGCGGTAATGAGTTTGGAGGGGGGTTGTTGCAATGGCGATTCGGAAGAAGACAGGAAACGCTCCGGCGGAGAGACTCGAGGCTGACAGGAAGCGGCTGGAGCTCCTGGCCGCGCAGTGCGGTGAGGAAGCCGGCCTCCACCGGCCGCTGAACGATGTCACGGGCGGCGTGATCACGGGGATCCCTGAGGACACCGACCTGGCCCAGGCCTTGTCGGACCGGGAGACGACAGACCTCCTCGTCCACCTCCTGGACCAGAACCGCGAGCAGGTCGAGCGCGCGCTCGAGCGCCTGCGCGAGGGCGCCTACGGGATCTGCGAGGGCTGCGGCCGCCGCATCCCTGAAGCCCGGCTGAAGTACCAGCCGGCCGCCACGCGCTGCGTCGAATGCCAAGCCCACTGGGACAGACTCAACGGCCGCACCGCCTAAGTCTTGTAGCTAGGAACTTCACCTCCCCACCCAGTGGGGAGGTCGGCTCTTCCCCATTTATGGGGAAGTACCCGCCGGAGGCGGGGGATGGGGCAGCCGCCGGGTGGGGATGATCAACCCTGCCGCGCGGGTCGCAGCAGGAGCGCGATCCCACCCAGCACAAGCCCGCCCACGACCATCCCCGACCCGATCCAGAACCAGCGCGTGTCCCCAGTCATGAAGCTGCCCGGGATGTAGCCGAGCCCCTGACCGGCGAAAACCGCGCCCACGAGCAGGACAAGGCCGCCAACCACGACCAGCCCGACCCTCATCCCGACTCAGTACTACCCGCGGTAACTCAGACCCCGCCGTAAACGACCGACTTCTCCTCGGTGTACTGCATGAAGGCCTCCACCCCATGCTCCTTCCCGAAGCCGGACTGCTTGGTGCCTCCGAACGGAAGCTCGTCGTGGGCGATGACGATCGAGTTCACCCACGTGTAGCCCGCCTCCAGTTCCTGCACGGCGCGGTGCGCGGCCGCCATGTTCGCGGTCCAGATCGAGGAGCCGAGGCCGTACTGCGTGTCGTTGGCCAGGCGCAGGCCTTCGTCGAGGTCTTTGATCCTGCGCACCGGCAGCGCCGGCCCGAAAACCTCTTCGGTCCACATGCGGGCGCCGTCGGGCACGTTTTCGATGATCGTCGGCTCGATGAACCAACCGTGCTCGTACTCGGAGCCCTTGGGCCGGCCGCCTCCATAAACCACCTTCGCACCGCGGTCGACGGCCTCCTTGACCTGGGCCTCGACCTCCGCGCGCTGAGTCTCCGTGTGCATCGGCCCCATGCGGCTGTCCTTGTCCAGCCCATTGCCCGGCTTGAGCTTGGCGGCACGCGCGACCAGCTTCTCCATCAGCGCGTCGTACGCGCCTTCCTGCACATACAGGCGCTTGGTCGAAAGGCACTGCTGGCCGCAGTTGAAGAACCGCCCGACCGAGATCGCCCGGGCGGCGCCCTCCAGGTCGGCGTCGTCGAGCACGATGCAAGGGTCGCTGCCGCCGAGCTCGAGCGTGACCTTCTTCAAGGTTTCGGATGCTTTCGCCATCACGCGCTTGCCGGTCGGCGTCGACCCGGTGAGCGCGATCTTCCGGATCAGGGGGTGCCCGACGATCGCCTCACCGGTCGCCTGGCCGAGGACGACGTTGACGACTCCCTCGGGCAGACCGCCATCGATGAGCGCCTCGATGCACGCCAGGGTCGCCAGGGGTGTGGTGCTCGCGGGCTTGAGGACCACGGTGTTGCCCGCCGCGATCGCCGGCGCGACCTTGTTCGCCGCCAGCGTCAGAGGAAAGTTCCACGGCACGATCGCACCGCACACGCCGATCGGCTTGCGCACGACGAGGCCGTACGTCGTGAGGTCGGGGAGGCGGACGTATTGGCCGTGAATCTTGTCGGCCAGGTCCGCGAACCAGCCGATGTTCTCACCGAAACGTCGCGCTTCCAGTCGCGACTCGAGCAGTGTCTTGCCCTGCTCCTTGGTGAGGATGGGTGCGATCTCCTCGACCTTCGACAGCATGTGCTGCGCGGCCTTGTGCAGGATCTCGCGACGCTGGTTGGCGGGCAATTTCGACCAGGACCCGAACGCTTTCGCTGCGGCCTGGGCGGCCTTGTCGACGTCGGCGGGCCCGCCGGCCGGAACCTCGTCGACGACCTCGCCGGTGGCCGGGTTGCGAACCTCGTACGACTTGCCGGACGCGGCCTTGGTCCGGTCACCCTCGATGATCATGGTTGCCATTTGGCACCCCCCGTCAGTTCGTTTCTATCGCTGCTTCGATAATTAATTATCGGGGCCGCGGCAATTGGACTCGGGAGGGCGTGATATGCCGGTCAGATTGGAGAAGCAGGGCGGTGTTGGGATCATGGTCCTCGACCGGCCGCCCGCGAACAGCTACGACTACGCCTTTTTGCGCTCGTTCGCGAGCGCGGTCGACGACGTGCGCGCCGATGAGGACATCCACGCCGTGGTTGTCACCAGCGCCTCCGAGAAGTTCTTCTCCGCCGGCGCCGACGTGAGCGCCTTTGCGTCCGGCACGACACGTTCGCGCGTCATGACCGCGCTGCTCGCGCACGAATCGTTTCGCAAGATGGAGAACACGCCGATCATCTTCATCGCCGCCATCTCTGGGCACTGCCTCGGGGGCGGTTTCGAGCTCGCCCTTGCATGCGACCTGCGCTTCGCCTCCGAAGGTTCGTACCAGATCGGCCTTCCCGAGCTGAATCTCGGCCTCTTCCCGGGTAGCGGTGGCACGCAGCGGCTTCCACGATTGGTTGGCCTTGCGAGGGGGCTCGACATGATCGTCAATGCGACGACGCTGGCCCCGACGCATGCGAAGGAAGCCGGTTTGGTCGACCGCCTGTTTCCAGACGCAGCGGCATGTCGCGACGGAGCCCTCGAGTACGCGACCAAGCTTGCGGCCGGGCCAAGCGTCGCGCTCGGCCACGCCAAGCTCGCGGTCACGCAGGGCTACAACGCTCCGCTGGACCTGGGCCTGGCCATCGAGCGCGAGGCGATCAGCCGCGTTTTCGTGTCCCAGGATGCCAACGAAGGCATCAAGGCCTTCGGCGAGAAACGCAAACCGGAATTCAAAGGCGAGTAGTTCGCCTGCGGTGAATCAGCCTCCCCATTCATGGGGAGGCGCCCGCGGAGCGGGCGGAGGGGCTTGTCCAGAATCCATCTGGGTCAAACCTGCGAATCGCGGCAAGCTCCGATTCCGTCGGCGCTGAGGTTTCGCTTACATCGTCCGCGACCTTCAGCTCCCATCCGGTCCCTCGACGGACGTCCTCCACGGTGCACCCCGGATGCACCGACGCGAGGTATGCCTCGCCGCCACCTTCGGGAAACCGAAGGACCCCGAGTGTCGTGATGATCGCCGCCGGTCCTCCTCCGAGCAGACCATTGCGCTTCCGCCAACCCGGCGTCCCGTCGCCATGGCCCGGCGACGTGATGAAAGAGACGCGGTCGACGAGGCGGCGGCGCTCGTGGCTCATCAACGTCACCCACCGCCGGCTGAGAATCGCGATGTCCGCGCCTCCCCCACTCCCCGGCAGCTTGACCTTCGGGCTGCGAGGCTCGCCCACGTAGGAGGTGTTGAGGTTGCCGAATCGATCGACCTCCGCGCCGCCGATGAATCCCAGGTCGACGTGTCCCTGCGCCATCAACGCCATCACGTTCGACATCCGCGTCGCCCACAGGGCGCCCACGACATTGGGAGGGTCTCCCATCGTGCCCAGAAACGCCGCCGCAGGCTGGTCGCGCATCAAGCCGACCTCGAACAGACCGCGGGCGGTCGGCGCGTGGGCATTCCGCGCCACCGCGTAGGCGAGAACCGGCAGCCGCATGCCGACGAAGACGAGGTCTCCGTCGCGGATCTCGCGCGACGCCACCGCGACCATCAGCTCCTGCGGCGTGTAGCTGTCAGTCATCGCCGAAATCAGCCGGGGCCGACAATCGGTGGTGCTTGATCCGCAGAGCGCCGGCATCGATGCGGCGCATGTACGCCGCGCGGTCAGGCACGTCGACAACCCACTCTCGCAGCCAGGGCTCGAATCCCTCCTCGGTACGCGACCGTTCCCCGTACTCCCGGTAGAAGGCATGGTCGCGCTTGAAGAACCCCTGAACCGGCGATGGATGAGCCCCGCCGGGCTCGTGCACGACCGCGGCCACCCTGGTCTCGGGAAAAAGGATCCGGTTGGGGTCGCTCAGGATCACGCTCGGGTCGACGAGCTCCTCGCAGCTGACGATCACGCGTTCCGCGGCCAGGCCCGCTTCCTCGGTGATCCCAAGCGGACCCCATGCGTGCGCTCGACCTTGCTCGTCCGCCCGCTGCGCGTGGACGATGGCGACGTCCGGCCGCACGGCCTTCACGTGGACCAGACCCGCGCCGAGGGACAGGTCGGGATTCGTGCGCAGGATGTCGCTGCCGAGGAGAGTGCGCGTGGGCAGGCTGGGCACGTTCCACGCCGCCGCCCACAGCGCAAGCGAGATCGAAAAGTTGGAGTGGTCGCGCACCTCGAGCGGTCCGGGAACGCGGTGCTCGCAAGCGCGCCGGTAGCAATGGGCCAGCCCCTCGGAGACATTGCCGATCCAGGCCGCGGTCACACGTCGCACACATCCCGCGCCGATCAGCTGATCGAACAGCGCGTCGGAGATCGGGCCGACCAGCTCGAGGTTCCGGCGCCGCTGCCTGATCATCTCGTGTCCCGCGGCGAAAGGGATCACCGCCTCCAGCGCGACGCCCATCGCGATCGTGGCGCCGTCGGGGACGAAGCGCTCGATGGCCTGTGCCATCGAAATGACTTTCGTCACCAGTTACTGGGCGATCGATTCCATGTAAGAGCGGTAGTTGCGTTCCAGCTCGGTCATCGAATCGCCGCCGAACTTCTCCATGAACGCCTCCGCGAGCGTCAGTGCGACGACGGCTTCGCCGATGACACCCGCCGCCGGCACGACGCACACGTCGCTTCGCTCGTAATGGGCCTCGGTCTTCTCTTTGGTCTTGAGGTCGATTGATTGCATCGGCTTCTTCATCGTCGAGATGGGCTTGATGGCGACCCGCAGGTCGATCGGCTCGCCGTTGGTCACGCCCCCCGTGATGCCACCGGCGCGGTTGGTCAGGTGACGAAATCGACCCTCCTCGTAATCGATCTGGTCGTGAAAGTCAGAGCCCCGTCGCGCCGCGCCCTGAAAGCCAGCACCGAACTCCACACCTTTGATTGCATTGATGGACATCACCGCCTGGGCCAGCTTGCCATCGAGTTTGCGGTCCCAGTGCACGTAGCTGCCGAGTCCTGGCGGGACACCGCGCGCGACGATTCGAAAGGTCCCGCCGAGAGTGTCGCCTTGCTCCGCCACCTCGTCGATTGCGGCAACCATGCGCTTTGAAGCGTCCGGGTCCGGGCAGCGGACAGGTGACGCCTCGATGTCTTCGACGTCGAGGATGTCAGGATCGATTCCCTCGAAGCCGATGTCGATCGTGCCGATAGATTGCGTGAAGCTCAGAACGGCGATGCCGAAGTGTCCGAGCAGCTTGCGGGCGACGCCACCCGCTGCCACTCGCGTCGCCGTCTCTCTCGCCGACGACCGCTCGAGCACGTTGCGGATGTCGGTGTGGCCATATTTCAAAGCGCCGGCAAGGTCGGCGTGACCGGGGCGCAAGCGCGTCACCGGCTTGGGCTCGAAGCCTTCCTTGGCCGCCGTCATCTGGGCCGTCCAGTTGACGTGGTCCTTGTTTTCGAGCACGAGCGTGACCGGGCTGCCGATCGTGAACCCGCCCCGCACGCCGCTGACGATGCGCGCGACGTCGGTCTCGATCTGCTGCCGCCCGCCGCGGCCGTGGCCGCCTTGCCTGCGGGCGAGATCGCGGCGAAGATCTTCTGCGGAGATCTCCAGGCCCGCGGGCAGGCCCTCGATCACGACTGTGAGCTGAGGTCCGTGCGACTCGCCTGACGTGAGCCACCTGAGCACTCAGGCGATCATAGAGTGACAGCAGTGGCTGCCCAAACCAGCGTCCGCACCAGGCCGGGGCCGTGAACGGCCCAGGCCAGCCTCCCCAGCGAGTGGGGAGGCTTGAAGTGGCGCTGATCGACGTTGGTGGAACCCTGTGGCCGAACTCGTGGCCGTTCCGCGAGACCGACCGAGCAGGCCGGATGCAGAGACTGGCCGCGGCGCTGCCCGAGCTGGATGCGGCGGCCATCCGGTCGCTCGGCGAGGACCTGATCGCGAGCAGCCGCCCCGGGGACGAGGCGCGAAGCGTGTCGACGGAGAACCAGGTCTCCATCACCACGCCGGCCGACGAGCTGATCACGGCGTGCCTGACGCGCCAGGGGCTGCCCGCAGGGGCCGGCACTGTGCGGCGCATCCGGCGCGCCATGGCGCTGCCGGTGCACGACCGGATGAAGCCGCTGCCCGGGGCGGTCGAGCTGCTCGCCGAGGTCCACGCCCTCGGCATGCGAAACGTGGTCGCCAGCAACACGTACTGGCGCGATGCGGACAGCTACTGGGAAGACTTTCGCCTGCTCGGCATGGCCGCTCACATCGACGAGATCATCACGTCGGTGGACGCCGGCCACCTCAAGCCCCATCCCGCGGTCTTCGAGATGGCTATGCGTTGGGCGGAGGCGCCGGCGGACAGCTGCGTCGTCATCGGCAACCGCGAGGAGAACGACATCGATCCGGCGCTCGCCCTCGGCATGTGGACGATCCTTGTTTACCCCGACGACCCCAAGCCGGCCGCGAGCCGGGCGCACGCGGTCGCGCCGGACCTGTGGGCATGCGCAAAAGCACTCAGGGATATGCTCGACCACGCATGAGACACGAGGTGGAGCGTGATGTGGAGCGGGTCGTGCTCGCCCTCGACGTCAATGGCGAAACGAGAGATGTCCTCGTACCTGTCCACAAAACCCTGCTCGAGGTGCTGCGCGAGGACATGCAGCTCACGGGCACCAAGCATGGATGCGAGCTCGGTGAGTGCGGCACGTGCACGGTGCTGATCGACGGCAAGCCGGAACTGAGCTGCCTGCTGCTGCCGGTCCAGCTCGAGGGCCGCGCGATCACCACCGTCGAGGGCATGTCTCACGGGCCCGAGCTACATCCGCTGCAGGTCGCGTTCGGCGAGCTCGGGGCGGCGCAGTGCGGTTACTGCACGCCGGGCATCCTGCTCTCGGCGAAATCACTGCTCGAGGCGAATCCACGACCCACCCGCGACGAGATTCGCGATGCGCTCGCGGGCAATCTCTGCCGGTGCACCGGCTACACCAAGATCTTGCAGGCCATTGAACTTGCTGCCGGGAGGATGCGGTGAATGACCCTCCCCACCCGGCGGCTTCGCCGCCGACCTCCCCACATGGTGGGGAGGTGAGCTTGCGCGTCGTTGGGAAGCCGCTGCCCAAGGTTGACGCTGCGGCCAAGGTGACCGGTCGCGCCGTCTACGCCGACGACATGCTGCTGCCCCGTACGCTCCACTGCAAGATCCTTCGCAGCCCGCATCCCCACGCGCGCATCCTCTCGATCGATACCTCCGCCGCGCGCCGGATCCCCGGCGTCCAGGCCGTGATCACCGGCGCGGACCTGCCGGTCAAGTTCGGCATCCTGCCGGTGACGCAGGACGAGCGCGCCCTCGAGCACGAGAAAGTGCGCTACGTCGGCGACCCGATCGCGGCGGTCGCCGCGACCGAGGAGGAGATCGCGGCCGCCGCGTGTGACGCGATCGTGGTCGCATACGAGGGCCTCGAGCCGGTCATGTCTATCGAAGCCGCGCTGTCGGCGCCGAAGGACGAGCGCATCCAGGATTACGGCGGCCCCAACAACATCCACAAGCTCGTCGCGCTCGAGTTTGGCGACGTCGATGGTGGACTGGCGCGCGCGGACCACATTCGGGAGGACGTCTTCTTCTTCCAGGGCAACACGCACCTACCCATGGAGCAGCACAGCGCGATCGCTACCTATGTCGACGGGAAGGTCACGCTCTGGTCGTCGACCCAGGTTGTGCATTACGTGCACCGCGCGCTGGCCAAGGTGCTCGAGCTGCCGATGAATCGAATCCGCGTGATCGGCGCCGCTCATGGCGGCGGGTTCGGCGGCAAGACCGACCCGTTCGCGCACGAGATCATCGTCAGCAAGCTCGCGATGCTCACCGGCCGTCCGGTCAAATGCACGCTGAGCCGCGAGGAGGTCTTCTACGCGCATCGCGGCCGCCATCCGGTCCTGATGTGGGTCCGCACGGGTGTCACCTCCGACGGCCGCATCACCGCGATGCATTTTCGGAGTGCACTCGACGGCGGAGCGTACGGCTCTTACGGCGTCGCCTCCACCTTCTACACCGGCGCGCTCCAGACCGTGACGTACGATATCCCCGCCTACCGGTTCGAAGGCTGCCGCGTCTTCACGAACAAACCGCCATGCGGTCCCAAGCGCGGCCACGGCACCCCGCAGCCGCGCTTCGCTCTCGAGCTGCATCTCGAGAAGATCGCTGACGACCTCGGCCTCGATCCAGTCGAGCTGAAGCGTCGAAACTTCGTCAAGCCCAACACGCGGACCGTCAACTGGCTCCGCGTTACGTCATGCGGCCTCGTGCAGTGCACCGACGCGGTCATCAATGCCTCTCGGTTCCATGACCGCGGCAAGCGGCCAGGCCACGGCATGGGCTTTGCCATCTCGAGCTACCTGTCGGGCGCGGGCACAGCGATCTACTGGAACGATATGCCGCACTCGGAGGTGCAGATCAAAGTCGACCGCGGCGGTGTCACCGCCTACTGCGGCGCGATGGACATCGGGCAGGGCTCCGATTCGGTGCTTGCCACGATCGTCGCCGAGGAGCTCGGCCTGCAGCCGGCGGATGTGAGGCTTGTCACCGCCGACACGGACACGACTCCGATCGACCTCGGCTCGTACTCATCGCGGGTCACGTTCATGGCAGGCAACGCAGCGCTCGAGGCCGCACGCAAGATGCGGGCGATGCTCGCCGGGGCCGTGGCGGCAAAAGCAGGCGGCGACGCATCGGAGGTCGAGTTTCGCGACGGCCGGATAGGCGGCTTCAGCTTCGAGGAGGCCTGCGTGCTGGCCGAGTCGCGCTACGGCACGCTCACCAGCGCGGGCAGCTACACGCCGCCGAGGATCGCCGGTCCTTACAAGGGCTCGGGGGTCGGGCCGAGCCCGGCCTACAGCTACTCGGCGTGCGTGGTCGACCTCGACGTCGACACCCGCACGGGACTCATCCACGTGAACCGGGTCTGGATCGCCCATGACGTCGGCCGCGCGATCAATCCGCTGCTGGTCGAAGGGCAGGTCGAGGGCAGCGTCTACATGGGTCTTGGCGAGGCGCTCATGGAAGAGCAGACGTTTCGCAAGGGCCTCCACAAGTGGCCGTCGATGCTGGAGTACAAGTCGCCGACATTTCTCGACATGCCCGAGGTGGAGACGTTCATCGTCGAGACCATCGATGCCGAGGGGCCGTACGGCGCGAAGGAGGCCGGACAGGGCCCCCTGCTGCCGGTCCCGCCCGCGGTCTGCTCTGCCGTGCACGACGCGATCGGCGTCTGGATCGATGAGATCCCGGTCACGCCCGAGAAGGTGATCGAGGCGCTGCGCCGAAGAGAAAAAGGCGAGCCGCCCCGCTACGGGCCGCCGCACTTTCCATCGATACCGTATCCGCCAACCATCAAAGTCGAGCCACCAGAGAAAGATGCTTCGACTGCCGCGATTTAAGTACCTCCGGCCGAAGACGGCGCGCGAGGCCGCCCGGATGGCCGCCGAGCTCGGACCGCGAGCGATGTTCGTGGCCGGCGGCACGGACCTCTTCCCGAAGCTGAAGCGACGGCAGTTCGAGATCGACACGCTGATCGGTCTCGACTTTCTGCCCCGCGCGATTCGCAACGGGTCCGACGAGTGCGCGGTCGATGCGGGCGTCACCCTCGCCGTCGCCGCACGCGATGAGCACCTCATCGCACGATTCACCGGCTACGCCGAGGCGGCGGGCGTTGTCTCTTCGCCACCGCTGCGAAACGCGGGAACGATCGGCGGAAATCTTTGCGTCGACACGCGTTGCAACTACTACGACATGACATATGAATGGCGGAAGGCGGCGGGTTTCTGCCTGAAGAAGGATGGAGACATCTGCCTTGTCGCGCCGAGCAGCCCCCGGTGCTGGGCGGTGTCGTCCACCGACACGGCCCCGATGGCCATGGCCCTGGAGGGAGCGGTAATCCTCGTCGGGCCGGACGGCGAGCGCGAGCTTCCAGTCGCGGCGCTCTACCGCGACGACGGCATCGAGTACATGGCCAAGCAGCCGGCCGAGGTCGTGACCGGCCTGCGCCTCCGCAGCACAGCCGGCAGTCGCAGCGCGTACGTGAAGCTGCGGCGACGCGGCTCGATCGACTTTCCAATCGCCGGCGCCGCCGTCGCCGCCCACTTCGACGGCGATGTGATCGTGAGCTGCCGGATCGTGCTCTCGGCTGTCGCCTCCTATCCGCTGGAAGCCAAAGCGGCTGAAGAATTCCTGAAAGGAAAGCGGCTGGATGGAGACACTGTTCGAGAAGCGGCCCAGCTTGCCTCCAAGCCGGCCAAGCCGCTCGACAACGCCGACCTGAGCCACTTCTGGCGGAAGAGGATGGTTCGCGTGGTCGTGGAGCAGGCTTTTGAGCGTTTGAACGACCAGCGGGGCGGGGTCGATGGTTAAGCTTTCAGGTCACAAACTGCAGTGATACGAACCTTCAACGTGCAAGCCGCCCAGGGAATGGTTGAGTACGCGCTCATCCTTGCGCTGGTCGCGCTGATCGTGCTCATCGCGTTGATCGCGACGGGCGGTCAGCTCCTGAACCTGTACTCGAACATCACGGCGACGATGTGCAACTACCACGTAGGGTGCTGAAGAGTCGGGGGCGGCGGTCCTAGGAACCTAGTCCCCTATAGCCTCTGCCGCTGCCCTCGCCGCGCGCTCCGCGTTCTGCCCGATCTGATCCATGTCCCGCTTGGCCAGCGCTTCGGGCGGGAACAGCGCGTTCGTCAGCCCGACCGCTTTGACCCCCAGGCGTAAATAAGCACCGACGTCTTCGATCGGCACTCCGCCCGACACCCAGAAAGGCACCCCTCCCAGCGGCCCGTTCAGCGACTGGATGTAGCGCGGGCCTCCGACGGGGGTGATCGGGAAGACCTTGACGAGGGCTGCGCCCGCTAGCCGGGCTTGATAGATCTCGGTCGGGGTCAGCGCGCCCAGCACGCACAGGATCTCCTCCTCACGGCAGGCCTCGGCGACCTCTGGCAGCAGAACCGGCGTGACGACGAACGCAGCGCCCGCGTCCTTGGCCTCCCTCACCGCGCCTGGGTCCCAGACCGTGCCCACCCCGACCGGATACCGACCCATGGTCGTCGCGATCAGGCCCTTGATCATGTCGAAGCAGGAAGGGACAGTCTTCGTGATTTCGATCGTGTGTACGCCCGCCTCCATCGCGGTCAGGCAGGCCTGGAAGCCCGCGTCGGCGTTTTCGGTGCGCAGAACGCCGCATAGTCGGTTGGGAAAGACTTCGGCGATGGACCTCATGGGCAGGTTTGAGATTAGTCGAAGGAGGGTGCCCTACCAACTACCGCCCACCGCGATGGACGAGAGCCTCGAGCTGCGGCCGCACTGGTTGGCGCTGGCGCATCTGCCCCTGTTCGGTCGGTCGCGCGCCTACATGGTCGAGACGCTGAACGCCTGGCTGGCGAGGTTTGCCCCCACCCCACCCCGATCCTGAGCCTCTCTATGCTGGTACATACGTATGACCGGGGCCACCGCCACCGAGAGCACGCGAGACCAGATCATCCACGCAGCGGCCGACTCCCTCCTCGAAAACGGCTACTCGGGCACGAGCGTAAGGTCCATCGCGTCCAAGGCGGGCGTGGCGATCGGCAACCTCCAGTACTGGTTCCCCACCAAGTCCGAGCTCCTGGTTGAGGCATGGCGCTACCTGACCGCGACCTCGGTCGAGGAGCTGCGCCGGACGCTGAACCAGCTCACCGACCCCCTGGAGGTCCTGGAGGTCGGCGTGGAATCGCTGTGGGACTCGCTCCGCCGGCTCGGTGACGTCCAGCTTGCCGCCTTCGACCTCCTGGTCCAGGCGCCGCGAACAGAGCGGCTGCGGGCTTACCTCCCCGAGCTGTTCACGCGCTACCGCGAGGTGATCCAGGAGCAGCTCGACAGGCTGGAGGACGACGGGCGGATTCGCCTCACAGTCCCTCGCGACGTCCTGGTCCCGCTGGTCCTCAACACCGTGCTCGGCTTCGGGCTCTACTACGTCGTCACACGCGACGACGAATCGTGCCTGCTGGCCCTCTCGGCCTTCCGCCAGCTGGCGGGCAGCGTGATCGAGACCGTCGAATGAGCGTGCAGCTGTTAGACCGCGAGCTCGACCGTCTGGAAGGCTTGTGGTCGGACGGCCTTTCCGAGACCTACGGGTCCTACCTCGACGCGGTCGGGCACTTCGACCCCGAGATGCAGCCGAAGCTCGCCCTCGCAGCCGCCCTGATCGAGGCCGGCGTCCGGCTCCAGGGCCTCGGCGGCCGAGCCGCGCCCCCGACCACTCTCCTGATCGGCGACCTTTGCCTCGCCCGCGGCTCGCGGCTTCTCGCCGACAACGCGCCCCTGGCCGTCCAGGTCGCGTTCGCCCGGGCCATCGAGACGGCATCGTCCGCGGCCGCGGCCGGACAACCCGCGCCGGCCCTCCGTCAGCTGCTGCGTCAGTCACTGGGCGCGACGCGTTGAGCCACCGCCTCGACTTCGTGACGACGCACGCCACAGAGTTCGTCGACCTCACCGACCGCATCCGTGACGAGGTGCGCCGCGCGGGCCTGCGGAACGGGCGCGTCCACATGCAGTCGCTGCACACGACTCTCGGTCTCGCCATCAACGAGAACGAACCGCTCCTGCTGCACGATTTCGAGAGCCTTCTGGACCGGCTCGCGCCCGCCGGCGCGGGCTATGAGCATGACGACTTCGCGCGGCGCTTCGAGGTCCCGCTCGACGAACCGGCGAACGGGCACGCTCACTGCCGCCAGCTCCTGCTGAGCGCGTTCGCAACGCTGATGGTCGAGGAAGGCGACCTTGTCCTGGGTCGCTGGCAGTCGATGTTCGCGGTCGAGCTCGACGGTCCGCGTCAGCGGCAGGTCGCGCTGCAGCTGGACGGCGAGTTCGCCCGGAGCGATGAGCAAGTCTCGCTCGAGGCGCTGGTCGAGCTCGAGCTGGCGCGGCAGCTCATGGTCGATCCCGAACCCGTCGCCTCGCCGATGCGGCGCCTGGTCGGGGCCGGTGGCAAGCGGCTGCGGCCGAAGCTCGTCCAGCTCACCGCCGGGATCGGACCCCGCAGCGACCCGCTGCGCGCCGCCGAGCTGGCGGCGGCCGTGGAGCTGCTGCACAACGCCACGCTCATCCACGACGACTACGTCGACGAGAGCACTCATCGCAGGGGCCGGCCGACTGTCGCCGCGGCCGAAGGACCGGAGCGAGCGATCGCGGTCGGCGACTACTACTTTGCAAAGGCCACGCGGCTGATCGCGCAGATTGGCAACGGCGGGGTGACCTCGGCGCTCGCAGAGGCGCTCGAGGCGGTTTGCGCCTCGCAGATCGACGACGTGGCCATGCGCGGCTCGTACCCGGGCGACCGAGATTCCTACATGCGCGTCATCCGCGGCAAGACGGCTTCGCTGTTCGCCGCCGCATGCGAATCCGGCGCGCTGCTGTCCGGCGCGGCACCCGACGTGGTCGACGCGCTGGGCCGCTTCGGCGTCCTCCTCGGAACCGCCTTCCAGATGGCCGACGACATGGTCGACTTCAGCCCCAGCTCGGGCAAACCTGTCGGGCTCGACATCCGCCAGCGCGTGCTCTCGCTTCCGCTGATCTACGCCGCCGAGGATCGGGTCGTCGGTCCCGAGGTGCGGCGGCTGCTCGCCGGTGCGCTTGGCGACGCAGAGGTGGGCCGCGTCGCGGAGCTCGTGACGGCGAGTGGAGCGCTCCCGCGCGTGCGGCAGGAAGCGAAGGGCCTCATCGACGCGGCCGTGCGCGAACTCGATGCGGTGGAGCTGGATGGGCTCCGGCCGGCGCTGGCCGGTCTCGCGCTTTCGGCGGTCGACAGGATCTCTTAGCGCCGGCCGGAAAGAATCCCGACCGTTCCCATCGCGAGGCTGTGGAAACTGACGCCGGACCATCCGGCGTGCACGGCCATCGCGGTCAGCTCTTCCGGCGTCCTGTAGGAGTCGACCGTGTCGCTGAGATAGCGGTACGCGGCCGGCGCCCCCGAAAGCAGGCCGCCGACCGCAGGGAGGAGAGCCTTCAGATACAGCCGGTACGTGGCACCGACGACACCTCGCGGCGGGCGCACGAATTCGAGCACCACCGCTCTCCTCCGCGCGACGCGCACCATCTCGCGCAAGCCGAGGATTGGGTCGGCCAGATTGCGCAGGCCGAACGCGATCGTTGCCGCGTCGAAGCTTGCATCCTCAAACGGAAGCTTCAGCGCGTCGCCCTCGATGAATTCGAGGCCAGGATGATCGTGCCGCGCGACGTCGAGCATCCTGGGACTGAAGTCCAGACCGACGACGCGGCCATCAGGACCGACTATTCTGGCCAGCTCGGCCGTCAGCTTGCCTGAGCCACAGGCCACGTCGAGCGCCGATCCGCCCGCAACGATGGCCGTCTCACGAGCCGCGCGCCGGCGCCAGCCTGTGTCAGTGCCCGCCGAGAGCACGGTGTTGACCAGGTCGTAGCGGCGTGCGATCCGGTCGAACATCGACCGCACCGCCTGCGGGTCGCGCTCGCTCAGATCTTCTGCCAGATCGATGCGATGCCCTGGCCCACCCCGATGCACATGGTGGCCAGGCCGTACTCGGCGTCGCGGTGGCCCATCTCGCGGACCAGCGTGCTCACCAGTCGCGCGCCGCTGCTCCCAAGCGGATGGCCGAGCGCGATCGCTCCGCCGTTGACGTTCACCTTCTCCTCGTCAATGCCCAGCAGTCGCATGCACGCCAGCGACTGGGACGCGAAAGCCTCGTTCAGCTCGACCACGCCCATGTCAGCGGGCTGCAGGCCCGCCTTCTCGAGCGCCTTCAGAGTCGAGGGCACAGGCCCGATCCCCATGTAGTCGGGATGCACGCCCGCGGGCGCTGCCGAAACCAGGCGCGCGAGCGGCTGCAAGCCCCGCTCCTTCGCCTTCGAGTCCGACATCAGAACCAGCGCGGTCGCTCCGTCGTTCAGCGGCGACGCGTTGCCTGCAGTCACTGAACCGTTTTCCGCGAAGGCGGGCTTCAGCTTGGCGAGCGCTTCCAACGATGTATCGGGCCGCGGGCCTTCGTCGTCCGTGATGGCCTGCACCGGCACGATTTCTTCGGCAAGACGTCCTGACCTCTGCGCCACGACCGCGCGCTGATGGCTGCGCAGAGCGAAAGCGTCCTGGTCCTCACGCGAAACCTCGTATTTCTGCGCGACTCGTTCGGCTGTCTCCCCCATTTGCAGAGTCCCGTACATCGCGGCCATCTTGGGATTGACGAGGCGCCAACCGAGTGCGGTGTCGTAAACAGTCTGTGGTCCGCGCGCAAAAGCTGCGGGGGGCTTGGGCATCACCCACGGCGAGCGGGTCATGCTCTCCACGCCGCCCGCGACCATGATGTCGGCGCCGCCCGACTGGATCTCTCGGGCCGCGGCGATGGTCGCCTGCATCCCGGATCCACACAGCCGGTTGACCGTCTGGCCCGGCACCTCGACGGGAAAGCCCGCGAGCAGGAGCGCCATACGCGCGACATTGCGGTTGTCCTCGCCCGCCTGGTTGGCGCAGCCGAGGATCACGTCCTCGACCTCGGCGGGCTTGACGTGCGCGCGCTCGCAGGCCTCCTTGAGGACGATCGCGGCGAGGTCGTCCGGCCGCACGTCTTTGAGCTGGCCGCCATAACGACCCATAGGTGTGCGCGCCGTGGCGACGATGACCGCCTCAGTCCTCCCCATTTATGGGTTTATTGGAGGTGACTCCTCCCCATTTATGGGGAGGTGGCGCCGAAGGCGCCGGAGGGGCTGCGCCGGAGGGGCACTCATTTCTTGGCGCGACGCGCGAGAAAGTTCTGCACACCCTCAGCAAACTCAGGACTTGCTGCCTGCGCTTCCTGCAGGTACGACTCGAACTCCATCGCCTCCTCGTAGGTCGAGGTGAGCGCGTGGATGACCGCCCGCTTTGCGGCTGCCACGGCCTGGCGTGGCTGTGAGGCCAGCTGGTTGGCAAGGTCGCGCACCTCATCCTCCAGTCGTTCGGCGGGAACGATGCGGTTGATCACCCCAAGCCGGTGGGCATCCGCCGCCTGCAGCGGCTTGCCCGTGAAGAACATCTCGTAAGCGATCCCGGTCCCGGCCAGCCGCGGCAGCAGCCAGCTGACACCGCCATCGGGAGCGAGCCCGATGTTGATGAACGCCTCGAGGATGTACGCCTCTGGCGTGGCGATCCTGATGTCGCAGGCAAGCGCGTAGCTCGCGCCGATGCCGACCGCGGGGCCGTTCATCGCCGCGATGACGGGCTTTGGCATTGTGCGGAGTCGCATGAGCATCGGCATGTATTCGTTGCGCAGCACGTTGCCCACGTCTTCGGGCGTTCGCATCCCTGCACCCGGAGCCATCTCGGTCACATCGGCGCCCGAGCAAAACGCACGACCTGATCCCGTGAGGACGACGACGCGCACCGCGTCATCGCGCTCGGCCTGCTTGATCGCGTCGGCCAGTTGGGTGCGCGTGACCGCGCCGATCGCGTTCATCTTCTCCGGCCTGTTGAAACGAATCACAGCGATGCCGTCATGAGTCCTTAGATCTACGTGCTGCTCAACTTCAGTTGCCACCAGTCACCGTCCTTTGAACACGCCTTTTCGCTTCTCCAGGAACGCGTGCATGCCTTCCTTCTGGTCCTCGGTCGCAAACAAGAAATAGAAGCTCTTGCGTTCCACCGCGAGACCTTCCGAAAGCGGTCCCTCGAAAGCCTTGAGGACCGCCTCCTTCGCGAGGCGAACCGCGAGGGGCGGCTTGGCGGCCAGCTCCCGCGCGATGCGCTTCGCGATCCCGATCGTCATCTCGGTCGGCACGACCTTGTTGGCGATGCCGAGCTCATAGGCCCGCTGCGCCGTAAGCGTCGCTCCGGTCAGCATGACCTCCATCGCGACGTACTTGCCGGCCGAGCGCGGCCACCGCTGGGTGCCGCCGGCGCCGGGGATGATGCCCAGGTTTATCTCCGGCTGCCCGAACCGCGCGGTGTCGCCGGCGACGATCAGGTCGCACATCAGCGCCACCTCGCAGCCGCCGCCCAGCGCGTAGCCGTTCACGGCCGCGATCAGAGGTTTTTTGAAGCCGGCAAGCGGCGCCCAGCGGCCGGTCTGATCACGCAGCAGCTGGTCGACGGGGCCCTGGTCCGCCATGTCCTGGATGTCCGCCCCGGCGGCGAAAACCTTGGCGCCGCCTGTAAGCACGACCGCCCGCACGCTGTCGTCGGCGTCCAGCTCGGCCAGGGCGGCGCTCACCTCGGCGATCACGGCGGGGCTGAGGGCGTTCAGAACCTTGGGCCGGTTGAGCGTCACGGTCGCGATCGGGGGCTCGATCTCGACCAGGATGTGCTCGTATCCCATCGCGGCTATCATCGGCTAAATGCCGAATTCAAAGCTGGTCGACTCCTACGGCCGCGTCGCCGACGACCTGAGGATCTCGGTCACCGACCGCTGCAACTTCCGCTGCATCTACTGCATGCCGGCGGAGGGCCTGAAGTGGCTGAAGCGCGAGGACATATTGAGGTTTGAGGAGATCGTCCGCCTGGCGCGCGTCTTCGTGGAGCGGTACGGAGTGCGCACGATCCGGATCACCGGCGGCGAGCCACTCGTGCGCGTAAAGCTTGAAGAGCTCATTGGCATGATCAACGCGATCGACCCGACACTCGACATCACGATGACGACCAACGGCGTGCTGCTGCGGCAGAAGGCGCAGGCGCTCAAAGAAGCAGGGCTCAAGCGGATCAACATCTCGCTCGACACGCTGCGGATGGACACCTTCAAGGACATGGCGCGCAGCGACGCGTTCGACCGCGTCATGGACGGCATCACGGCGGCGCGGGAGGCCGGCCTGTGGCCGATCAAGCTGAACATGGTGGTGATGAAGGGGCACAACGACGACGAGGTCGTCGACTTCGCGCGCCTCGCTCACAGCGAGGGCTACGAGGTCCGCTTCATCGAGTTCATGCCGCTTGACGGCGACAACATATGGACCAACGAGCAGGTGGTGCCGAGCCGCCGCATCCAGGAGCAGATCGAAGACCTATTTCCCCTCGAGCCGGTCGTCGATACGAGGCCCGGCCCCGCGACGCGCTACCGGTTCGCCGATGGCGCCCACGGCGGAATCGGGTTCATCTCCTCGGTCAGCCAGGCCTTCTGCACGACGTGCAACCGGATCCGTCTGACCGCCGAAGGCGGGCTGCGCACGTGCCTCTTCTCGCTGCAGGAGACGCCGCTGCGCGACCTGATGCGGTCAGGCGTCTCAGACGATCACCTCGGAGAGGTGATCGAGTCGGCGATCTGGCGCAAAGAGGAAGGCCACCTGATCAACAAGCCAGGCTTCATCAAACCGGCGAAAAGCATGTCCCAAATCGGAGGCTGACCTGGCAGATTCCACCTCCCCACCCTGTGGGGAGGTCGGCGGCGCAGCCGCCGGGTGGGGGCGACCGTAAGCTAATCCCCGTGCTGAAACCCGAGGAAGCTCAGCGACCGTACACGGTCACCGAGCTCGCCAACGAGATCCGCCGCGAGCTCCGTCCCCTGACCGCGCTCCTTTTGAAAGGCGAGGTCAGCGGCATGAAGCGTGGCACCGCCGGGCACTACAACTTCTCGATTCAGGACGGCCTCAGCCGGCTCGATGCGGTGCTTTTTGCGGACGACTCCCGGCGTGTCACCACGCTGCCTGAGGACGGCCAGGTATTCATCTTTCGAGGTCGCGTCGACTTCTTCGGCAAGACGGGCCGGCTCTCTTTCATCGTCGACCAGGTCGAGTTCGACGACGTCGGCAAGCTGCGCGCTCGCCTGGAGGAGCTCAAGCGACGCCTGGAGCTGGAGGGCGCATTCGATCCCAAACGAAAGCGATCCCTCCCTTTTCTTCCTCACAACGTCGCCCTCCTCACGTCGCCGACAGGCGCTGTGATCAACGACCTCCAGGAGACGATCTGGGACCGCTACCCGAACATGGGCATCGTCCTCTACCCGGTGCAGGTCCAGGGCGCAGGAGCGCCCATGAGCGTGACCCGCGCCCTTCGGCGCTGCAACCAGGAGAAGGTCGCGGACGTGATCGTGCTCGCGCGAGGCGGAGGCAGCTTCGAGGAGATGTATGCGTTCAACACTGAGCTGGTCGCGCGCGCGATCCTCGACTCGCGGCTGCCGGTTGTCACAGCCCTCGGCCACACGTCGGACCGGACGGTGGCCGATATGGTCGGCGACGCCGAATGCCGGACGCCAACCGAAGCGGGCGCGCGCGTAGTGCCGAAGAAAGCGGACCTGCTGACATCCCTGCGCGAGCGCCGGCGGCGTCTCGAGCGCGAGGTGGGCCGCCGGCTCAGCCGCGAGATGGACGGCCTGAAGTCCTTGCGCATGCGGCTACTGAGGTTGCTGACCACGCTCATCCAGCGGCCGGCGGACCGGGTGGCCCGCGCCCAGGCCGACCTCGCCAAGCTCAGCCCGGTCCACCAGATCGAGCGGCGCGAGCTGGGGCTGCGCGAGCAGCAGAGACGCTTGCGTGCGGCGGTGACTTTGAGGCTGCAGGTGAGCCGCGGCAGGCTTGCCGCCACCGGCGGCCAGGAGCGAATCGAGCGAGCGCTCGCCAACCGGATCACCGAAGAGGCGCGGAGGCTGGAGGGCCAGCGCCGGCGCCTGGTGGCGTTGAGCCCGGAATCGGTGTTGACTCGCGGTTACAGCATCACGCGCGATGCCGCGACGGGCGTCATCTTGCGCTCCGCGGCCCAGGCCTCTGTCGAGCAAAAAGTCACGATCCAGCTTGGCTCCGGCACGCTCGGCGGCCGCGTCGAGGAGGTTAAGGCATGAGCGAGCAGCTCACGTATGAGCAGGCCATGGACAAGCTGGAGGAAACGCTGAAGCGGATGGAGTCGGACAAGCTGTCCCTGGACGAGGCGGTCAAGGCGGCGGAAGACGCGCAGAAGTATTTCCGAATCTGCGTGCAGCGGCTCGAGGAAGCACGCAAGAGGATCGAGGTCCGAGCGGAAACCGAACCTACAGAGTAGTTTCGTCCCCTTTCCTTCAGTCCTCGGACTTCACCTCACCACGAATCTCCCCGCCCGGAAAGTTCACCGTGTGCACGTTCACGTAGGCGTCGCCGCTTTCGATGATCCTCAGCGCTCCAGCAAAATCGCCTGCG
>VBDR01000026.1 GCA_005882135.1 Chloroflexota bacterium | reverse complement strand
CGGCGCTACCTGCACCTGAGCGAGCTGGGTCGCATGTACAAGCTGGACGCCCTTCTGGATCCCCAGGGTGCGGCGGCGCTGAGGGCGGCCATCGACAGCCTCAACCAACCCCTGGGTGAGGACGACGTCCGCTCCCCCAAGCAGCGCCGCGCCGACGCCCTGGTCGAGATCGTCCACCAAGCCCTCGACCGGGGCACGCTGCCCCGGCGCAACGGGGGTCCGGCCCCACATCAACGTCAACACCAGCATCGAAGCCCTGAAGGGCGAGCTGGGCACGGGCTTGGTGGGGGGGTCCGAGCTTGATAACGGAACGCCGATCTCGAGCAAGACCGTGCAGCGGCTGGCCTGCGACGGCACCCTGTGCCGGGTCCTCAAGGCGGACTCGGTGGTGGTCGACGTCGGCCGAGCGACACGGGCGGTCTCGCCGGCGCAGTGGCGAGCCCTCAAGGCTCGGCATCGCACCTGCGCGGCGCCCGGGTGTGACCGGCCGATCAACTGGACCAGTCCCCATCACGTCGAGTTCTGGGCCCGCGGCGGAAAAAGCAACCTCTCCAACCTTCTCCCTCTTTGTTACTTCCACCATCGGCAGGTACACGAAGGCGGATGGCAGGTGGTCAGGGCCGGCGAGGGAGTGAAGTTCATTCCTCCGGACCGCGTGATTCCCAAACGGGTCCGCGGACCGGGGATGCGCTGGGCGGCCTGAGGCGATGGATCGTCGAATGTACTGAGTTCTCAGCCACCAGACGTCCGCGGAACCAGACCTTTTCCGGAAGCGGCTGCAGGCGAAGCGCCTCGGACCACGTCGGCACCGGGAGCAGTTGCAGGTCGGCGCGCGCTCCCGGCCGCAGGCCGTAATCGCTTAGCCGCATTGTCTGCGCCGGCGCCTCGGTGACGGCACGCAGGGCGAAGTCAAGGTCTGCGTTCGTGGTCAGGTGCGCGGCGTGTGCCGAGATCATCGCCACCTCGAGCATCGAGCCACGGCCGAAGGGATAGAAGCCGTCCTTTACGCAATCCTGTCCGAAGAGCACGTTCACCCCGGCGGCACGCAGCTCTCCGATGCGCGTTGTGCCACGACGGATCAGGCCCCGGTCCTGGCGTCCCTGTAAGACGAGATTCGTCACCGCATTGGCGGCGATCGTGATCTCAGCGCGCAGGCATTTGTCGATCACGCCATCGGCGTACTGCTGGTCGGCGGCGGCCAGCGAGCACACATGGCCAGCGCATACACGGCCGATGTATCCGCGGCGCAATGCCTCGTCGGCGACCATTTCCAGGGTGCGCACGCCGCCATCGTCTGTCTCGTCGACATGCATGTCGAGGTCGCGGCCGAAGCGCTCGGCGAGACCGAAACATAGTCGAACGTGCTCACGCTGCGAGGCCTCGTCATGTTCCCAGTGGGGCATCCCGCCGACGACGTCCGCGCCGGCTTCCAGAGCCGCCACCATCAGGTCGTAGGCTCCGGGGTCACGGAGCAGGCCCTCCTGCGGGAATGCGATCGTGCACACCTCCGCGATATCGGCGCTGTCGGCTGCTGCCGCCATCACCCCTTCCAGCGGGACCAGCCCGCCAATCGTGTCGACGTCGACGTGCGAGCGCAGCCGGGTCGTGCCGAGGCGGACCGACTCCTCGATCACGCTTCGCGCCCGGGCTCGCACGTCGTCGGACGTATAGCGCCGCTTTCGCTCGTGGATCGCGTCGATCGCGCCCCGCAGGGTGCCGTCGTGCTCGCTCAGCTCGTCGCGAATCAGGGCCTTGTCAAGGTGTACGTGGCCGTCGATAAAGGCTGGGAGCACCAGCTTTTCCGAGCAGGTCAGGACTTCGGGCACCCCGGCCGCGGCGCCCCGACGCACCTCCACGATGCGGTCGCCTTCGACCACGATGTCGGCCAGGTCACCGTTGGCGAGACGGACACCTTGCAAAGCCCACATGGCGGGCTACCATAGCGCGGGGCCCGGCCGCTGAGTCGGGGGCCGGGGCGCATTGTGGGAGGGCGCCATGGCGGTTGCAACTGCGAAGCCCGAGCGTGACGTCGTTTATCCCGAGGACCGGCTGCCGTGGCCGCAGACGATCCTCATGGGCCTGCAGCACGTCATGGCGATGTTTGGCGCCACGGTATTGGTGCCGCTGATCCTCGGCTTCAATCCCAACACGGTCATCTTTTTCAGCGGCGTCGCCACCTTGATCTTTCTTGTCGTAACCGGCTTCAAGGTGCCCAGCTACCTGGGTTCGAGCTTCTCGTTCATCGGCTCGGTGCTGGCGGTGCAGGGAGCCCAGAATCCCAATCACGGACTGGCTTATGCCGGGATCGTGATGGCCGGGATCATCTACCTCGCCATCGGCGGCATCGTGCACGTCGTCGGGGTGAACCCGATCCGGTTCTTGCTGCCTCCGGTGGTGACAGGCACGGTCGTTGCGGTCATCGGCCTCGCGCTTGCCAGCGCGGCGACCGGCAACTACGCCGGCGAGCCGTTCACGGCCACGGTTACGCTCCTCGCCGCAGTGGCGGCCGCTGTCTACCTGCGCGGCTTTCCGCGCTTGCTGCCGGTGCTGATCGGCATCGTGGTCGGCTATCTCGTATCGATCGTCTATCCGCCATGCGCCGGAGCCAAGTCTGCCTGCCACATCGACTTCAACGCCATCGGCCAGGCCTCGATCCTCGGTGTGCCAACCTTCAGCTTTCCCGACTTCAGCCAGTTCGGCACCACGCTGAGCCTGTTCTTCTTCATCCCGGTCATCCTCGTGGCCGAGAACGCCGGCCACGTCTACGCGATCAGCGGCATCATGAAGCGCGACCTCAGCCACATGCTGGGCCGAACCTTCATCGGGGATGGCCTCGGCACGACGATCAGTGGCCTGCTGGGCGGCGCCGGGGAGACGACCTACGCGGAGAACATCGGCGTGATGGGCATCACGCGCGTCTTCTCCATCATGGTGTTCGTTGTCGCAGCCGTGACTGCGATCCTGCTCGGCTTCATCCCGATCTTTGGCGCGCTCGTGCGCAGCATCCCGGTCAGCGTGCAGGGGGGCATCGAGATGTACCTGTTCGGCCTCATCGCGGTCATCGGGGGCAAGATCTGGGTCGACGCGCGGGTGGACTTCTCCAAGCGCGCCAACCTTGCCGTGGCCGCGATCCCGCTTGTCATCGCGGCGGGCATCCCGGCCACCCAGGCGATTCCGATCCACCTTGGAGGACTCACCCTGACCTTCAACAATCTCGGCCTGGGCGCGTTGAGCTCGATCGTCCTCTATCAACTGCTGCGGCCCGGTCACGTCCGGGACCAGGAGGCCGAACCCGCCGAGGTCGTGGCGCGAGAGTAGCCGAGCGCCGTGGTAGAACTGAGGTGAGTTGAACCCAGCGCTCCTCCAGCTGCCGGCGGCTTTCGGATTGGCGGGGGCGACCGGGCTCAATGCCACCCTGCCGCTGCTGATCGTCAGCCTGCTGGCGCGGCTGGGCCTGATCCACCTGGCTCCGCCGTACGACGCGCTCGGCTCGGATATCGCCTTCTACGGGCTGCTGGTTCTTGCGGTGATCGAGTTCACAGTCGACAAGGTGCCGGCGCTCGACTCGATCGGTCACGCGGTGATGCTGCCCGTCGCAGCGGCAGCCGGCGCGATCTTGTTTGCCTCTCAGACCGGAGCCGTGAGCTCGGTGAACCCGGGCCTGGCCGTGCTCGTCAGCGTGCTCGCGGGCGGAGGTACGGCGGCGACCGTGCACGTGACCCGGGCTGCTATCCGTCCTGTGGCCAACATGGGCCTGCTGGGCCCGCCGCTTTCGCTGCTGGAAGATGCGTCGTCTGCGGTTCTGTCGTTCGCGTCGGCGTTGATCCCGATCCTGGTTCCGTTCTTGCTCCTGCTGCTGGCGCTGGGTGCGATGTTGCTCTGGGAGCGCCGCCGCAACGTCCGACCGTCGACTACCGGCGCGCGCTGATCAGTCATTTGGCATGTGGCGTGTAACCGCGTGAGGTCCCCGCGCAGTGGTAGCGCCGGGTCCGCGACGGCGCAGGACGAGCTCCGCCGCAAGCTCCGCGCCGGCAACCTGCCCGAGGACCTCCTCATGCCGGGCAGGGATGTGGTTCTTCAGTTCGGCGAGCGTACGCTGACTCGAGACGAGCTACGCGCCAAGGCAGGTCACGTCGCCGGTGGGCTGGGACGCGAAGGCGTCAAAGCCGCCGATCGGATTGCAATCTATGCGGCCAACTCGCTCGAATGGGTGATCGCGTACCTCGGCGTCCAGCGCGCCGGTGGATGCGCGGTGATGATGAATCCGGACTACCACTCCGCCGAGGCGGAGCACATCCTGCACGACTCGGAGCCGGTGCTTGTCATCGCGGACGGCCCGCGCGCGGAAACCGTGCAGAAGCTCGGATACAGAGTCGTCCCGATTGAAGACCTGCCGCGCGGCGATGCGCCGCCGATGCCCAGGCTCACACCCGAAAGCCCGGCCGCCATCCTCTACACGTCCGGCACCACCGGACGGCCAAAGGGGGCGCTTCTCGACCACGGCAACTTCCTCGCCCAGGGCCGCGGTGCGATCGAGGTCTGGCGCTGGAGCTCGCGCGACGTCCTCGTTCACGCTTTGCCGCTTTTCCATCTGCACGGCCTTGGCATGGGCCTGCATGGGACCCTGCTCAGTGGGGCCAGCGCAACGCTGTTGCCGTTCGGGCCGCATGCGGTGGTGGCCGAGCTGACGCGCGAGGATGATCGGCGCGGGACGATGTTCTTTGGGGTCCCGTCGATGTACCAGGGGCTTTGCGACTGGCTCGAGGATCATCCGGCCGACCTCTCGGGCGTACGAGTTTTCGTTTGTGGATCGGCGCCGCTGCCGCCCGCGCTCTTCGATCGATGCAAACGCCTTCTCGGCCAGGCGCCGGTCGAGCGCTACGGCATCACGGAGGGTGGCATCGTGGTCACCAATCCATACGACGGCCCGCGTCAGCCAGGTCGCGTGGGTTACGCATTTCCCGGAGTCGAGGTGAGGCTTGGCGAGCTTGACGAGGTGCTGCTCAAGGGCGGCCAGGTCTTCGGGGGTTACTGGCGCAATCCCCAAGCAACGAGCGAGGCGTTCACTCCGGAAGGCTTCTTCCGCACGGGCGACATTGGTGAGATCGGGGAGGACGGCACGCTCGCGATCCGTGGCCGCATCAAGGAGCTGATCATCACCGGAGGCTTCAACGTCTATCCCCGTGAGGTGGAGCTGGTGCTGGAGGCGCATCCCGCGGTGCTCGAGGTCGCGGTCGCGGGCGTGCCCAGCGACAAATGGGGCGAGGAGGTCACCGCCTTCGTCGTGCCGTCAGGGTCGAAGCCCCTGGTCGAGAGCGAGCTCATCGAGTTCGCCCATGAGCAGCTCGCGGCCTACAAATGTCCGAAGCGGGTGATCATCGTGGACAAGCTGCCCCGCAACGCGATGGGCAAGGTGCAGCGCTCGGAGCTGACGTCGCCGGCGTCATGAGATTCCTCGACCTCACACAGGACTTCTCGCTTCATACACCCGCCTTTGCGGGGTATCCAGGGCCCGAGATCAAGTGGATCAAGCACCTCGCTTTCGATCGCGCTGGCGGCCAGGAGATCACGATGACGCTTCACGTGAGCACGCACCTGGACGCACCGGCGCATTTCATGACCGGTGGCAAGTTCATCGGCGACCTGCCGCTCGATTTCCTCGTCGGTACGGCCTGCGTGGTCGACCTCCAGCGCATGGGCGTGGGCGATTACGACATTTACGGACCGGAGCACTTCGAGCGTTGGGAGAGGGACACCGGGCTCAAGATCGAGCACGGCGACATCCTCGTCATCCGCACCGGCTATCACCGCTACTACCCCGAGAACTGGACCGACCGCTCGCGGGTGGATGAGACCAGATATTTCATCCGCCATCCCGGGCCCACCCGCGATTTCGCGGAGTGGGTGCTGAAGCGTGGCGTGAGGTGGATCGCGATCGATGCCGGCAGCGCTGACCATCCGATGAACACTGTCATCCGTCGCATCCGCGCCGATGAGGCGGAGGAGGCGGAGAAAAAACTCGGCCGCAGCCTCGACGAAATCTTTCCGAAGGCCGACTACCAGATCATGCACACGCTGCTCTTTCCACACGACGTGGTCCACATCGAAAATCTCGGCGGGCAGCTGGACGAGGTGCTCGATCGAAAGGTGCTTTTCGGGTGCTTCCCATGGCGCTTTCAGGGCGGCGAGGCCGCGCTGTGCCGCGCCGTCGCGATGCTTGAGTAGTCCGAGTGAAGCCGCCGCCGTTCGAGTATCACGCGCCAACCTCCGTCGATGAGACCTGCTCGTTGCTGGGCTCGCTGGAGGAAGCGAAGGTGCTGGCGGGCGGCCAGTCGCTGGTGCCGCTGTTGAACTTCCGCCTCGCCCGGCCGGCGCATCTGATCGACATCAATCGCATCGATGGGCTGGACCGGATCTATGAGAGAGATGGGGGTGTCGCGGTGCAGGCGCTGGCGCGCCAGGCCGCGGTGGAGGACTCGGAGCTGATCGCGCGCATCTGTCCTCTGTTGAAGGATGCCATGAGACTCGTCGCTCATCGCGTCATCCGCAACCGTGGCACGGTGTGCGGCAGCCTCGCCCACGCGGACCCGGCCTCGGAGCTGCCGGCGATACTGCTTGCGCTGGGCGGGAATGTGACCGTCGTGTCTCGGCGCACGCAGCGAGTGATCGCAGCCGACCAGCTGTTCACAGGCGTCTTCGAGACGTCGCTCGCCGCCGACGAGCTGCTGGCCGAGGCGTGGTTTCCAGCCTTCAGCGGACCTTCGGCGATCCTCGAGGAGTCACGCCGCCACGGCGACTTTGCTCTCGCGGGCGTTGTTCGCGCTGGGGACGCGCTCGCCTTGTTCGGTGTCGCGTCGAGGCCAGTGCTGGCAGATCGCCGCGACCCGACCCATGGCCTCCAGCCAAGTGGCGATCTCGAGGCCACGCCCGACTTCCGGATGCACCTCGTCCGCGTCCTGACGGAGAAGGCCTTCGCCGCATGAAGGTCAACGGCGTCAGTCACCCGGCGCCGACCGATCCGCGCCGCCTCCTCTCGGACCATCTCCGCCACGATCTCGGCCTGACCGGGACGCACGTCGGCTGCGAGCACGGCGTATGTGGCTGCTGCACGGTTCTGCTGGACGGTGCGCCGGTGCGGTCGTGCCTGATGCTCGCGGTCCAGGCCGAGCGTCATGAGGTGACGACCATCGAAGGCCTCGCCCGCGACCAGGCCCCGCTGCATCCCGTGCAGCAGGCGTTCCACGAATGCCACGGCCTGCAGTGCGGGTTCTGCACGCCGGGGTTCGTGATGTCCGTCGTCGGCCTGCTCGCGCAGCATCCCAGTCCTTCAGCGCAGGAGATCGAGGAAGGTATCGCGGGCAACCTGTGCCGCTGCACGGGCTATGCGTCGATCCGGCGCTCGGTGCTCCGAGCCGCAGCGCTGTCTTCCCCACTTGTGGGGAAGCGCCGGGATGGGGCCGAGTGACCACACGTTGGTTCGGCGCCCCCGTGCAGCGCGTCGAGGATGACCGTCTGCTCCGCGGTCATGGCCGCTTCACCGACGATATCGGCGAAGACGCGCTGGAGTGCTGTTTCGTGCGCTCGCCGTATGCGCATGCGCGAATAATCACATCGATCGATGCTGCCGCCGCGCGCGCGATGCCCGGCGTGGTCGCCGTCTACACGGCCGCCGATCTCCCGTTTGGGGGTGTGGACCTCCCGCTCCTGATCCCGCATCCCAACCTGACGCACGGCCGCACGCAGCGCTGCCTCGCATCGGACATCGTGCGCTACTCGGGCGAGGCGGTCGCATTCGTGGTCGCGGAAAACAGGTACCTGGCCGAAGACGCGGCCGAGCTCGTGCAGGTCGAGTACGAGCCGCTGCCGGTCGTGATCACGCCCGAGGTGGCCGCGCGCGCCGAGCATCTGGTGCACAGCGATGTGCCCGGCAACATCGCCGCGGAGATGCTGCAGGAGGTTGGCGACGTGGACGCGGCCATGGCCGCGGCGCCGCGCCGTAAGCGGCTGCGCTTTCGCTACGAACGCGGGGCTGCAAGCCCGATGGAGGCGCGCGCCGTGTGGGCGCGCTGGTCGTCCGACGAGCACAGGCTCACGGTCTACGACTCGACCCAGTCGCCGACCTCGATCCGCGGCGGCCTGGCGGTGCTTTTCAGCCTGCCCGAGTCGAGCGTCGACGTCATCGCCCCCGACGTGGGCGGCGGTTTCGGACCCAAGATCATGCTGTTCTACCCTGACGAGCTCCTCGTGCCTTACGCGGCGATGCAGCTCGGACGCCCCGTGAAGTGGACCGAGGACCGGCAGGAGCACTTCACCGCCGTCAACCAGGAGCGCGGCCAGGTGCACGAGGTCGAGGTCGGGTTTGATGACGAAGGCCGTCTGCTCGCCTTGCAGGACGACTTCCTCCACGACGGCGGCGCGTACACGCCTTACGGAATCATCCTGCCGATCATCACGTCTGCCCAGGTGCCCGGGCCGTACCGCATCCCCAACTACCGTGTCCGGTTTCGCGACCTGTACACGAACGCCGTTCCGACTTCGCCTTATCGCGGCGCGGGCCGGCCGCACGCATGCTTCGTGATGGAGCGCACGCTCGACGCGATCGCGGCGGACCTCGGCATCGATCGCATCGAGGTGCGGCGCCGCAACCTGATCCAGGCCGGCGACTTTCCATACGATGTTGGCGTCGCCTGGCAGGACGGCAACACGGTGGTTTACGACAGCGGCAACTACCCGGTGCTGCTCGACAAGGCGATCGCGCTGCTGGGCCCGAAGCCGGCCGGCGACCACGTCGGCATGGGCATCGGCATCTACGTCGAGGGCACCGGCGTCGGCCCGTATGAAGGCGCGCATGTCCAGGTCCTGGTGTCGGGGAAGGTGGTGGCCGCGACCGGAATCCCGAATCAGGGCCAGGCCCACGCCACGGTATGGGCCCAGGTCGTGGCCGACGAGCTCGGCGTCGACGTGAAGGATGTCGAGATCACCAGCGGCGACACGCGGCGCTTCCCGTGGGGAGTGGGAACCTTCGCCTCGCGGGGCGCCGTCACGGCGGGCAACGCGATGCATGTCGCGGCGCGCATGGTCGCCGACAAGGCCAGGCAGATCGCGGCCGATCACCTCGAGGCGGACCCCGCCGACCTGGAGCTCGCCGGCGGTCGCGTTCGCGTCAAGGGGTCTCCCGATCGCGGCATGCCGCTCGGCGCCGTGGCGGTCCTCTCCAACCCGGTGCGCTATGCATTCGGCGGGGGCACCGAGGCGGCGACCCAGTTCGCCGCTAAACCGCGCCCGGGTCCGCCGCTTCAGGATGGAGAGCAGCCCGGCCTCGAGGCGACCGGCTACTACAGCCCTCCCGGCTCGACGTGGGCGTCAGGCTGCCACGCGGCGTACGTGCGAGTCGACCCCAAGACATTCCGCCTCGAGATCCTCAAATACGTGGTCGTGCACGACTGTGGCCGCGTCATCAACCCGCTCGTTCTCCAGGGCCAGATCGAGGGTGGGGTCGCGCAGGGGATCGCGGGCGCCTTCTACGAGCGGCTTGCGTACGACGAGGACGGCCAGCTGCGCAACGCCTCGTTCATGGAATTCTTGATGCCTTACGCAACTGAGATCCCGGCCATCGAGATCGACCACATCGAGACGCCGTCGCCCCTGAATCCGCTAGGCGTGAAGGGGGCGGGAGAGGCCGGGGTGATCCCGGTCGGGGCGGTGATCGGGTCGGCGATCGAAGAGGCGCTCGGCGTGCCGATCACTGAGATGCCGCTCTCACCTCTGAAGCTCTACGAGCTTTCTAGGGCCCACCCGACGTAGTGATCTTCACCACAGCCTGACCGCGGTTCAGGCCTCGGCCCTCACGACCGCGGCCACGATGTTGCCTCCCGGCGGGCCCTGGTGGGAGTTGCGTTCCCCTCCACTCACGTAGTTGGTGGTCCGGCCTGTCACCGACGCGACCAGCATCCCGCCCAGCGCCTTCCCGATCTGGTAGGCGTCGGCGTCGTCGAGCAGCGTGATCCGCTGCCCGCGCACCTGGTCGCTGCCGGGGATGACCGACTTGGCGAACACGTGGACCAGACGCGGCAGGTCGGCCTCGTCCGGCAAGCCCTCCTTGAAGCGCAAGCCGGCCGAACGAAGTGCGTTCCGCACGCCCTCCGCGTCGATGAAGTCGCGCGTCACCGAGTGGCCGATGCGGAGCGGGCTTTGCGAATTATTCGAGTTGCCGAAGACAACCACCTCGCCGTGACGCTTCTCGCCTCCGGACGACGTCATCGCAACCTCTGAATAGAGATCCCAGTTGCGCCTGACCACGTCATCTGAAAGCGATGACTCAGGGACCTCGCCCAGCGCCATCGCCACCCCCAGCGCCGCCGCATCATTCGCGTACGCACCCGCGCCTTCAGGGCCGAACGTGAGGTCGTGCGAGACGACCGTCTTGCCGCGAGATTCGGCGTCCTTGATGCTCCCGGTGGTCAAGCCGGGCACCTTGACCATCACGAGGTGGACATCCTGCGGATCGTTCAGTGCCGCGTCGGTCATCGCGCGCTGCGTGGCTACGGCGACCTTGCGGATCATGCCCATCCGGCCGACCTCCTCCGGGGCGATCGCGTCCGAGCCTGCCCGGCCGACCACGAGCCGCTTGTCGTCGTCGCGGCCGCGATCGGGAGCCTCCACCCATTCGCGCGTCACAGCCGCGATGTGCGGCGTGATCACGCCGGGGCAACCGCCGGAGAGGACGAAGATGACATGCTTCGCGACCTCGTCTGTCGGGATGCCGAGAAACCGCGCGGTCCACTCGCGGAGCGCCACATCGGCCCACACGCGGCCCCAGTCGTCGTGCGCTCCTGTGCCCTCGGTCTTGCCGACCAGCGCGACCAGCGTGTCCGGTTTGATCTTTCCTGAGTTGGCGAGCTGCTGGAGGCCTGACGTATCCGCCGGGGTGGCGGAGGGGCAGACGAACATTTCGACGCGCTGAACCTTCATCCGCTCACCTCCAGGCATTCAATCCAGACCAGGAGGACGCTGGAACCCAAACCCCGGCATCCGCTCCAGGTCTTCGGCGAAGTCGAGCAGCTCATACTCCTGAGCAAATCGCCCCACCAGCTGCACCCCCACCGGCAAACCGTCATGTAATCCAGCCGGGATGGAGATCGCCGGCGTGCGCGCGAATGTGACGGGCAGCACAAATTGGACGTAGCGCGCCCACTCGTCGCCGAGAAACGGCGGCACCCTCTCGATCGCCATGGGGAGAAGGCCCAGGGTCGGCGTGAGCAGGAAGTCGTAGCGCGTTTGAAGGGGGACGGCAACGGCGAGATTCGCCGCCTCCGTCGCCGACTCAAACGCGCGGAAATACTCCATCGCGGTGAGGCTGCGGCCCTCTTCGGCGAGCTTGCGAATGCCGGGTCCGAACGTCGATAGGTCGGCGGGGAAGCTCGCCATGCTCGCGCGCCGCACGACACCGTATCCCTCAGTCACGGGTCCGGGATTCCACCTGATCTCTTCGATCTCATGCCCAGCCTCTTCGAGAGCCGTCGCGGCGCGACGGCAGGCTTCCTGACACCCCGGGTCAGCGCCGGCGTATGCGGTGCCGACCAGGAATCGCCGCTTCGCCGAAGCTCCGTTCGGCCGGGTCGCGGTCATCACCGAAAACAGGAGCCTCGCGTCCGCGACCGTGCGCGTCATCGGGCCTCTCGACTGCAGCACCGTGACGTCGACTTCCTCAGAAGGCACGCGGTCCGGGGTCGGTCGCAGGCCGACGACGCCGCAGCACGAGGCGGGAATGCGTATCGATCCGCCGGTGTCGCCGCCCAACGCCACCGACGCCATCCCGGCCGCGACCGCCGCTCCGCTGCCGCCGCTCGAGCCGCCGGGGGTGATGCCGTCACGCCAGGGATTCTGGGTCGCGGGAAAGATCATGTTCGTGGTCCCGATCGACGCGGCCAGCTCGGGGAGGTTGGTCTTGCCGAGGATCGCCATCCCGGCCGCCCTGGCTCGTGCGACGGGCACCGCGTCCTGGTTGGCGATCCTGTCGCGCCACGACGACGTACCGTACGTGTAAGGCATGCCCGCCACCGGCTGGCTGTCCTTCACTGCCAGCGTCACGCCGGACGACGAACGGGCGCCGTGGTCGACGTGGATGTACGCGTGAACGCGTGAATCGAAACGATCGATCGCGTCGAGATGTGCATCGACCACCTCTTGAGGCTTGAGGTTGCCGGCGCCCACCCTCTGAGACGCGTCCGAGGCCGAGAGCCAGCGCACCGATGCCTCGATCACAGCTCGTCAACCACCGATTGAATGATGCTCTCGAACAGGTTGGCGGCCGTGCCGATCCCGAAGCCGACCACACGCCGGAGGTCGAAGGTCTCATCGGCGGAATCAGACATCACTCGGAGGGCTGACCACGGCAAGCCGTTCAGATGTGCAACCTGTGCCACCGCCGCGGTCTCCATGTCGATGCAGGCGGCGTCGGGAAAATCCTTCACGAGTCCTCCTCGAACGGACCGTGAGCTGACGATCCGGTCCCCGGTGAGCACCAAACCCGGACGCGCGTCCTTGGACTCAAATCGCGCCGCGATCAGCAACTTTTCGGCCACCGCTGCATCGGCAGCGATGATCGCAAGCCCAAGCCCGGGGATGACGCCTTTCGCGGCGGTCAACGGCCTGCCGTCCATGTCGTGCTGCACCGCGCCTGTCGCAACGATGACCTGGCCCGGGCGGGCGTCGTCCTCGACGCCGCCGGCAAGCCCGATTGCGATCACGCATCGGGGCTTGAAGACATCGCACGCGTACTGGGCCGCCATCGCCGCGGCGACCTTGCCCACACCCGCCACCATGACGACCAACCCGCCGCTATCCCAGACCGAGAGTCGTGGTCCGACACTCTCCGACCGCGGCATCCTTCGGACGAGCGCGTGAGCCTCCTCCTGGAGCGCGGCGATCACCGCGACCGGCCGCAATTCAGGCATGGGACACGGCGGGCTCCCCCAATCGCCGCCGCATCGGACCCAGTCCGACGGCCATTGGCATCCTAGAACGTACGGCCGCGCAGCCGCCTACCGCCGGCGGTAGGCCAGGTGAAAACGAGCGGACCGCCCTTGCGTTTGGCCGAATCCACGGGATCGACTCGCGCAGCTCATGCTCTTTCGGCACCTGATTCATGATGAGCGGTGGGCCACCCATGAGCCAGACCAGGACTGCTGCCGCCCCTGACCTCAGCACTGCTCGTCCGCTCGACAAGGAAGGGCTTCGGCTCATCAATGCCTTCTGGCGGGCGGCCAACTACATCTCGGTGGGACAGATTTACCTCCTCGACAATCCGCTGCTCAAGCGGCCGCTCAGCCTCGAAGACATCAAGCCGCGGCTGCTGGGGCACTGGGGCACGACGCCAGGCCTCAACCTGATCTATGC
This sequence comes from Chloroflexota bacterium, assembly GCA_005882135.1. GTDB lineage: Bacteria > Chloroflexota > Dormibacteria > Dormibacterales > Dormibacteraceae > 40CM-4-65-16. The sequence continues at coordinate 80,183 of VBDR01000026.1, read as the reverse complement.
GCACGCCAACCGCGTGATCAAGAACCGCGACCTCGACGCGATCTACATCATGGGCCCGGGCCACGGAGGGCCGGCCGGCGTGGCGAACGCCTATCTGGAGGGCACATACACGGAGCGATACCCGGACGCGACCATGGACGAGGCCGGGTTGCGCAAGCTGTTCCGGCAGTTCTCATTCCCGGGTGGCATCCCAAGCCATAACTCGCCCGAGACTCCAGGGTCGATCCACGAGGGCGGCGAGCTCGGCTACGCGCTCGTCCACGCGTATGGCGCCGCGTTTGACAACCCAAACCTCACCGTCTTCTGCATCGTCGGCGACGGCGAGGCGGAGTCAGGGCCGCTCGCGGCAAGCTGGCACTCGAACAAGTTCCTCAACCCGGCGCGCGACGGCGCGGTGCTGCCGATTCTCCACCTCAACGGCTACAAGATCGCCAACCCGACCGTGCTCGCGCGGATCCCGGAGAAGGAGCTTTTCGCACTGATGGAGGGGTATGGCCACACGCCGGTGTTGGTCAGCGGCGACGATCCGATGAAGGTCCACCAGCAGATGGCCGCCGCGCTCGACTGGGCGCTGGACGAGATCGGGCGCATCCAGCGTCGAGCCCGCTCGAATCACCAGGCCCGCCGGCCCTCGTGGCCGATGATCATCCTGCGCACCCCGAAAGGGTGGACCGGACCGAAGACGCTTGACGGCGAGCATATCGAAGGCACGTTTCGCGCGCACCAGGTCCCGGTCACCGATTTCGCTTCGGAACCGGCTCACATCAAAGTCCTTGAGGACTGGATGCTCGGTTACCAGCCCGAGCAGCTCTTCGACACCGACGGCAAGCTCGCGAACGAGCTGGCGCAGCTGCCTCCGCGCGGCGACCGGCGTATGAGCGCAAACCCCCACGCGAACGGGGGCGAGCTGCTGAAGGACCTGCGCCTTCCCGACTTCCGCGAATACGCCGTTTCGATTGCGAAACCCGGCACGACGACGAGTGAGGCGACCCGCGTTCTGGGCACCTACCTGCGCGACGTGGTGAAGATGAACCCGGACAACTTCCGGATCATGGGTCCGGACGAGACCGTCTCCAACCGGCTCGGCGCCGTGCTCGAGGCCACGAATCGGGCGTGGGACGCGGAGATGGTGCCTGGGGACGATCACCTCGCTGCCGACGGTCGCGTGATGGAGGTCCTGAGCGAGCACCTCTGCGAAGGCTGGCTCGAGGGCTACCTTCTCACCGGGCGCCACGGCCTCTTCGACTGCTACGAGGCCTTCATCCACATCATCGACTCGATGTTCAACCAGCACGCGAAGTGGTTGAAGACCACTCGCTCGATTCCGTGGCGGCGGCCGATCGCATCGCTCAACTACGTGCTCTCGTCACATGTGTGGCGCCAGGACCACAATGGTTTTTCGCACCAGGATCCGGGTTTCATCGACCACGTGGTCAACAAGAAAGCAGAGGTCATTCGTGTCTATCTCGCGCCCGACGCCAACTGCCTGCTCTCGGTGGCCGACCACTGCCTGCGCAGCCGCAATTACGTCAACGTGATCGTCGCCGGCAAGCAGCCGGCGCTCAACTACCTGTCGATGGAGGACGCCGTCGCGCACTGCACGCGAGGTCTCGGCATCTGGGACTGGGCGAGCACGGACGATGGCCGCGATCCCGACGTCGTCCTCGCATGCGCCGGCGATGTGCCGACGCTGGAGACCCTGGCTGCGGCCGACCTGATCCGCCGGCATCTCCCACAGGTCGCCGTGCGCGTGGTCAACGTGGTCGACCTGATGCGACTGCAGCCCCCGACCGAGCATCCGCACGGTTTGAAAGACGCCGAGTTCGATGAAGTCTTCACGACCGACAAGCCGGTGATCTTTGCGTACCACGGCTACCCGTGGCTTATCCACCGCCTCACCTACCGGCGCACGAATCACCCCAACATCCATGTCCGCGGATACAAGGAGGAAGGGACGACCACCACGCCTTTCGACATGGTCATGCTGAACGAGCTCGACCGTTATCACCTCGTGATGGATGTCATCGACCGCGTGGCGTCGCTCGGTTCCAGGGCGGCGCATGTCCGCCAGGAGATGGTCGACGAGCGTCTGCGCAGCCGCCAGTACACGCGAGACCACGGGCAGGACGCTCCCGAGATCACCAACTGGACCTGGCCGCACTAGCAGCTTGCGTGTCCTCGTCCTGAACGCCGGGTCAAGCTCACTCAAGCTGAGCCTCGTTGACGACGACGACCGCGTTCTCGCCGACCGCGAGTTCGAGGTCGCGGAGGGACGCCTTGACGAGACGCAGCTCGGCACCGCCATCCGCGACATGGAAGGGATCGAGGCCATCGGCCATCGCGTCGTGCATGGGGGACCCCGCTACCGCGCTTCGGTGCGCATCGACGCGGATGTGATTCGCTACCTGATAACCATCACCGACCTGGCGCCGCTTCATCTGCCCGCGGCGCTGGCCGGGATCGCCGCCGCGCGCGAGCTCCTACCGCGGATTCCCGCCGTGGCCTGTCTGGACACCGCTTTCCACTCGCGCATGCCGGCACCGGCCTCCACGTACGCGATCCCCGACGAGTGGCGGGAACGGCACGGCATCAGGCGGTATGGATTCCACGGCTTCTCGCATGCCTACGCCGCGCGCCGCGCGGCGGAGATGATGCAACGCCCGCCGCGCAATCTCAGAGTCGTGACCTGTCATTTGGGGTCGGGAGCGTCACTGGCCGCGGTGCATGGGGGTCGCTCGGTGGACACGACGATGGGGTTCACCCCGCTCGAAGGCCTCGTCATGGCGACGCGGTCGGGCACCGTCGACCCGGGCGCGCTGCTTTACCTGCAGCGTCACGCAGCCGTTTCCGAATCCGAGCTGAACGAGGCGCTCGACCGCAAGGGTGGGCTCATGGCGCTCGCCGGCACCGCCGATATGCGGGAGATCCTCAAACGCATCGCCGACGGAGACGAGAGGGCTGAGCTTGCATTCGACGTCTACATCCACCGGCTGCGGGCGCTCATCGCGGGCATGGCCGCGGCGATGAACGGGCTCGACGTGCTCGTGTTCACGGGCGGGGTGGGGGAGAATGCGTCGCCGGTGCGTGGGGCGGCCGTGGCCGGCCTGCGTTTCCTCGGAGTCGAGATCGGTCCCACGCTAGAAGCGAGCCTGAGCGGCGACTACGACATCAGCGGCCCGGGCGCAAGCGTGCCGACCCTGGTCATCAAGTCCCGCGAGGACATCGAGGTCGCCCGGGAGGTGCGCCGCGTCCTGTCCACACCGCCTGCTACCGCGTCAGTGCGCGGCTGACTTCAGGTTCACGTCGCCCCAGTTCTTCTGAGTTAACGATTCCCGATCCCGATCTCACGGAAACGTCACCCTAGAGGCATGGCCGAGCAGTTCGACGCCGTGGTCGTCGGCTCCGGGCCCAACGGCCTGGCGGCCGCCATCACGCTGGGGGAAGCGGGCAAGTCTGTCCTCGTCCTGGAGGCGGCGGGCATCCCTGGCGGAGGCCTGCGGACGCAGGAGCTTCTCGAGCCTGGCTTTCGCCACGACGTCTGCTCGACGATCATGGCCCTTCCCCCACTGCTGCCGTTCTTCGCGCCGCTGAGGCTCGAGCTCGTCACTCCACCGGCGCCAATCGCGCATCCCTTCGACGACGGCACGGTGGTCATCGTCGAGCGATCGGTCGAGCACACAGCGTCGAGGCTCCGCGGTGATGCTGCCGACTACCGGCGCCTCATGCACCCGCTCGCCGCCCGGGCGCCGGAACTCCTGTCGATGGTGCTCGGACCACCTCGGCCGCCGCGCCATCCGCTGCTGCTGGCGCGGTATGGTGTGCCGGGCCTGCTCTCAGCGCTGGCTTTGGCCGGCGTGTTCTTCCGGGAACGAGAAGCGCGTGCCCTGCTGGCGGGCGCGGCCGCTCACAGCCTGCTCGCGCTCGATGAGGCCGGCACCGGAGCGATCGGACTGTTGATGCTGGCCTCCGCCCACGCCGGCGGATGGCCGGTCGCCCGGGGCGGATCTGCCTCTGTCGCGAAAGCTATGGTTCGCCGGCTCACGGAGCTCGGCGGCTCCGTCCGCGCCAACCACCGCGTGGCCTCTGTGGACGAGCTGCCGCCGCACCGCGCGGTCCTGCTGGACCTCACCCCGAAGGGAATGCTGGAGATGGCGGGGAGTCGCTTTCCGCAGCGGTACCGCAATGACCTCGCAGCTTTTCGGTACGGACCTGGCGCCTTCAAGCTCGACTGGACGCTCGATGCGCCCATCCCGTGGAAGTCGGCCGAGTGCCTGCGCGCGGCCACCGTGCACCTCGGCGGCACGATGGACGAGATCGCTGAATCGGAGCTGCAGGTCGCGCACGGCGGCCATCCATCGCGCCCATTCGTCCTCCTCACGCAGCCGACGCTTTTCGACCGCGCGCGCGCGCCTGACGATAGGCACGTCGCCTGGGCCTACTGCCACGTCCCGAACGGTTCCGACATGGATATGACCAGGGCGATCGAGGACCAGGTCGAGCGCTTCGCTCCGGGCTTTCGCGACGTGGTTCGCAAGCGAAGCGCCTGGACGGCCAGGCGGATCGAGTCGGAGGAGCCAAACTGCGTCGGCGGTGATTTCATGGGCGGCCGCATGGACCTGCGCGGCCTCCTCGCGCGACCCGTGCTGAGCCTCAACCCCTACGCAACGCCTGATCCCGAGATCTTCATCTGCTCCGCGTCAACTCCGCCAGGCGGCGGCATCCACGGGATGTGCGGCGTGAACGCGGCACGCGCGGCGTTGAAATCTCGACTGCGCTGATATGGATTGGCTCCAGGCTCCGGATTACTGGCTGGCCAGGCTTGTCATCGAGCGGGCCCTCGGGGTCATCTACACCGTCGCGTTTCTGGTCGCCGTCAACCAGTTCCGGCCCCTGCTGGGCGAGAAGGGTCTGCTGCCGGTGCCTGCGTTTCTGGGCCGCGTTTCCTTCCTTCAGGCCCCAAGCCTTTTCCACCTCGGCTACTCCGACCGGCGGCTGAGCGCCGTTGCCTGGACCGGTGTGGCTCTCAGTCTCGCTGTCGTGGTTGGGCTGCCCGACATTGCGCCGCCGTGGATCTCGATTCCGATCTGGTTCGCGCTCTGGGCGCTCTACCAGTCGATCGTCAATGTCGGTCAGATCTTCTACGCGTTCGGGTGGGAGACGCTGCTCCTGGAGGCAGGCTTTCTCGCCATCTTCCTCGGCGCCGGTCCCACAGTTCCCGCGTGGCCGCTGATCCTGCTCTTTCGCTGGCTAGTTTTCCGGGTCGAGTTCGGCGCCGGTCTGATCAAGCTGCGCGGCGATCGCTGCTGGCGGGACCTCACGTGCCTCTATTACCACCACGAGACGCAGCCGATGCCGAATCCTCTGAGCTGGTTCTTTCATCACCTCCCCAAGCCGCTCCACCGGGTCGAGGTGTTGGGCAACTTTTTCGCCCAGCTGGTGGTGCCGTTGTTACTCTTTGCGCCCCAGCCGGTGGCTTCGATCGCGGGCGCGATCATCGTCCTCACGCAGGCCTGGCTGGTGCTGAGCGGCAATTTCTCATGGCTGAACTTCCTGACCATGACGCTCGCTTTCTCGGCTTTCGACGACCGCACGTTTTCAGTGGTCCTGCCGATCCATGTTCCACATCTCGTGGCGCTCCCGCTGTGGTGGCAGGGGCTGATCCTCGTGGTGACCCTTCTCGTCATCGTCCTGAGCTACCGTCCCGTGTTGAACCTCATCTCACCCCACCAGCTGATGAACTTCAGCTTCGACCCGTTTCACCTCGTCAACACGTACGGCGCGTTCGGCTCGGTGACCAAGAAGCGCTACGAGATCATCGTCGAGGGCACCGCCGATCCCGCGCAGGGCGACGCCGGCTGGAAGTCATATGAGTTCAGGGGCAAGCCGGGTGACCCGCATCGCATGCCGCGCCAGTACGCGCCATATCACCTGCGTCTCGACTGGCTGATGTGGTTTGCGGCCATGGAGTCGCCCTTCCGCCATCAGTGGTTCATCGCCTTCGTCGTCAAGCTCCTCGAGGGCGACCGCGCGACGTTGAAGCTCTTGCGGCACAATCCATTCCCCGACCATCCTCCGGGGGCGGTTCGGGCAAGTCTCTACCTATATCGCTACGCGACCTTTGAGGAGTGGCGCAAGGACCGCGCGTGGTGGGTACCCACGCCGGCGGGCGATTACCTGCCGGCGATCATCCTCGACATGGCAGGCAATCCAGCCCGACTCAAGCCCTGAGTAGCAGCCGAAAAGGGATCGTTTCCTCCATATGGAGATCACGCGCCACCTGCGCAACAAGACGGCGGGCACGATGGCCGAGATCCGGGGCGCGACCGAAAGCGTGGAGTCGGAAAGGACGGGCGGCGGCCAGCTCTAGGCAGGCGGTCGGTTGTGCGGAGGCGCCCAGAACACCAGCACGCGCACGTCTTCTTCAATGTCGTGATACCGGTGTTCCACTCCGGCGGCGACGAAGACCAGGCTGCCTGCCTTGACCGGCCGGTCCTCATCCGCGACCCGAATCACGCCGCGGCCGCTGATCACGTAATAGACCTCGTCCTCTTTGTGTGGACGCTGGCGGTCGATTGAGCCGGCCGGCCAGATCGCGAGGCCGACGCTGAGCTTTTCCGAAGCGAGAAAGTCGACGTATCCGTGGCCATCGGCTTCGCGCGGGTGGGGGTCGATGTCGGGAATCTCGTACGCCTTCATTGCCGCTTCACCGCAACAACTATCCTGCAATTCAACACGCGGTTGGGAGGTATGGCATGGCTGCGGTCAGCAGGGCAGACACGGTTTGGGAAGGCGACCTGACGAGCGGTCAGGGGCGCGTGAAGGTCGCAAGCGGAACCTTCGACGAGTTTCCTGTCACGTGGTCGTCGCGCGCTGAGCGCCAGCATGGCGGGACGAGCCCCGAGGAGCTCCTCGCGGCCGCCCACGCGGCCTGTTATTCGATGGCTCTCTCCAACGGCCTCAGCAAAGCCGGCCACAAGCCGGAACGTCTGACCACGACAGCCGAGGTCGAGTTCGTGCCAGGCACCGGCATCACGACGAGCACGATCACCGTACGAGGACACATCCATGGCATCGGCGCCGGTGAGTTTCAAAAGCTGGCCGAGGAGGCTAAGGATGGCTGCCCGGTGTCTCAGGCGTTGAAGGGCAACGTCCAGCTAAAGCTCAACGCGGAGCTCGATCACGTCCACTAACCCTTAGCCGGTCCGGTCACGGACGGGAAGTCGACCATGCCTTGCATGCGGAGCTCGCGCAGGCGGCTCGCGACCCATCTCCGTGGATCCTTGATCTGCTTGCCGCCGTCGAGGCAGTCAAAGCAACGACCGGCCACGTCGCGAGCGATGAGGAGGAGTGGGCGGGGCTGCGCCGAGCGCTGCCAGGCCTTGACGATGAACGGAAGCGAGATCGGGCGCGCCGGCGCCTTTTCAGGCAGGGTCAGCTCGGTGGCGTAGATCTCGTCGCCGTTCTGCAAGATGACTCCGCATCCGGCGAGGATGCCGCCCAGGTTCTCCACCTGGACCTGGATTGACTGCCCCGGAGCCGCGAACTCGGTGAAGGTGATGTGCGGCACCGGCCTCATGCTGGCTTCCCAACGGGTGTTGGCCTCCCTGATCGCACGTCGCGTCGCGAAGTCGGCACGCGTGGCGAAAAACGCCGCCCACAGGGCGAACGCCGCCGTCGCAATCGATAACAGAACAACGGTTTGGGCTGAGTTCATTGCTCCTCTCGCTTGACGTCGCCGGGTTGTGGATCTGGCGCGAGATGGTACAGGCGTGCGCCGTGGGCCGGGAAGGCGGCCAGGGCCTTTGGGGGGCGCGATCCCGTTAGGGAATTGCGATCTTCGGGAATCATCATGTGTCGGAAGTTTGCCCACGGGTTGGGCCTAGGGTCTGGAGGGGAGATATGGAGAAAGCGACTTTCGCGGGCGGCTGCTTCTGGGGTGTCGAGCATCTTTTCAACCAGGTGCCTGGGGTGATCGAGGCCGTCTCGGGTTACGAAGGTGGAACCCTGGACCACCCGACCTACGAGCAGGTGTGCTCGGGACGCACGGGTCACGCGGAGGCGGTTGAGGTCACGTACGACCCGGCGAAGGTGTCCTACGCGCAGCTGTTGAACCAGTTCTGGAACATGCATGATCCGACCACGCTGAACCGCCAGGGGCCGGACATGGGCCACCAGTACCGGTCAGCCATCTTCTTCCACAACAGCGAGCAGGAAGAGCTGGCCAAGAAATCGAAGGAAGAGGCGCAGAAGTTCTTCGACCGCAAGATCGTGACCGAGATTGCGCCGGCGACCGATTTCTGGCGAGCCGAGGACTATCACCAGCGCTACTTCGACAAGCATCCGGGGCACTATTCCTGCCACTTCGTTCGCGGTTGGGTGCCGGCCGAGACGGAGGGCGCCAAGCCCGCCTAGCGCCGCCTGACGTGGCGCCGGCCGATATCCTTACCGGCCGTGCGCTGCGACCACTGCGCCCACGACGTGCCCGACGGGGTGTTCTGCACCCGCTGCGGAGCGCACCAGGGCACGCAGGCGGAGCTCGGCGCCAATCCCAAGACGCGCGTCCATCGCTACGCGGCGCATCCGGCCGAGCACGTCGTCCAGCCATCGGTTTTCACAACTTTGTTTCCGCACCTTGGCCAGCGCAAGATCCACGAGTTCCGCTGGGCCTTCGCGGCAGGCCTCGCCGGGATCCTGATCCTGTACGTCGCCGGTCTCATCACGGCGGCGATCCTCGCGGCGACCCTCCTCGTTCCGGTCCTCTATCTGATCTACCTTTACGAGGCACAGGTCTATCGCGACGAGCCCGCGACCGTGCTCGGCTTCATCATCGGCGGCGGCGCGGCCATCGGACTCGTTCTGACGTTGATCGAGCGCGCCGTCAACAACCCGTATGCGAGCGTCGGCAATCCGCTCCGCAATGCCGGCGTCAGCGCGGGCACGGTGCTGTTTCTGGGGTTGGTGGTGCCGGTCGTCCAGGAGGCCCTCAAACCTCTACCGGCACTCTTGCTTCCGAATCGCACCGATTTTCCGGAGACGGTCGACGGTCTCGTTTTCGGAATCGCAGCAGGACTCGGCTTCAGCGTGGCCGAGTCACTTGTCGCTTTCTCCAGCGCACTGACGAGCCTGCCCGCGCACATGACCCCGGGCAACTGGATCTACGAGCTGGCGACGCTGGCTGTATTCCAACCGCTGCTCCAGGGAAGCGCGACCGGCATGGTGGTGGCCACGATCTGGCGCTACCGGCGCGGGCGCCTGGGCAGACGCGAGCTCGGCGGCGTGGCGGTGGCGGTGGTCGCTCATGTCGCCTTCGCACTGGGCACGCTGTTGCTCAAGGATCTGCTCGTCAATCCCTTGTTCATCCTCGTGTGGCAGGCGGCGGTGGTCGGCGGGTTGCTGATCTACGTTCGCTACCTTCTGCATCACGCGCTGCTGGAGGAAGCGGCGCACATGGGATTCGCGGAGACGGTGTGCCCGAACTGCCATATGCACATCGTCGCGTCCGGCTTCTGCCCCAACTGCGGCGTGGCGCTGACCGCGGCGCCAATGGCGGTCAAGCGCGCTCGCAAGCCCCGCGCCGACTCGACCGCGAAGGGGTCAGTCAGGGACTAAATGCCGCTCACCTGCGCCCGGTGTGGCACTCAGAACCCAGACGGCAACCTGTACTGCCAGGCCTGCGGGACCCCGCTCACGGCGCCGGCGGCCCCGGTCGCCACCGCGGCGCCTCCGGGCCTGTCAGCAGGGCCGCCACCGGGAATCGCGCCGCCCATGGCGGGCTCAACCGGTTACCAGAGCCCTTTCTACACGCCGATCGGGCCGACGCCGCCGGCCCACCGCACGCCATGGCTGCTGATCATCGCCGGCATCGTCGCGCTGACACTGCTGATGGCGGGATGCGGCACCGCACTCGCGATTCTCGGCAACCGCAACTCGAACTTTGGCGGGTCAGGCATAGGCACCGAGGTCCCGAGCCCGACGCCAGGAGTTACGCCGAGTCCGATCGCCTCGCCGAGCCCGAAGCTCGGAGCCACCACCGCCACCAATGACGGTCTGTCGGTGCCGGTGCCGATGGGATGGTCGGTGGCGGACCAAGACAACGAGACGATCGTCCTGACGGATCCCAACAGCGAAGGGTCGGTGACGCTGGCGAGCGGAGCGTCGAGCCCGGCGCAGACCGCGCAGGACAACAAGACAACGATCGATGACTACTTCAAGAGCAAGTACCCGGACGCGCGCAGCTGTCCCAACACTGCGACGAGCAGTGGTTCTTTCAACACCGCGAAGGGAATCTCGTGGACGATGTGCTTCACGATCACGCAGGGAGCCAATTCAGTCCCCGCCGCCGCCTCCATTTTCGCAGGCGCGAACGCCAGCGGCAGTGTCTATTACGTGGTCATGGAGTTGACGCGCCAGGACAACCTGCAGACCTACCAGAACGAATCAAAATCGGTGCTGCAAGGGGTCCATTGGAAGCTTTCCTGAGCCTGCTCGCCGGCTAGAGGCGCTTGCCGCGCAGGCGGGCCGGCGAATGTAGAGTTTGCCGCGGTGTTTGCCCGCTGGGGCCGCTTCATCTATCGCTTCCGCTGGGCGACTTTGGCGAGCTCGACCCTACTGCTCGGGTTGTCCGTGTTCGGCGTCCTCACCGGGAGAGAGCTTGCCGGCAACGGCGGATTTGGAGCGGACCTCGAGGCCGGTCGCACGGCAAACCTCATCGCCCGTGAGATCCATTTCGAGCCCGCGGCGGTGAGCTCGGGGATGACCTTGATCTTCAGCAGCTCGACCCTGAGGGTGACCGACCCTGCATTTGAGGTTGCTCTCGGCGATGCAGTCGCGCCGCTGCAACGAGATTCGCGGGTTTCCGGGGTGACAACGCCTTACAGCGTTCCCGCGAGCCAGCAAGCCGGCTTGATCTCGCGCGACGGCCGCAGGGCGCTGGTCATGGTCGAGTTCAAGGACGCTTCATCGAAATCCCAGAGATACGTGAACGAGATCGTGGCCGAGGTGAATCCGGGGCCGCTAGCAGCCGTCGCCACAGGTCAGGTACCGATCAACCTCGCCTTCAACTCCACCCTCGACTCGGACCTGCTACGCGCCGAGTACGTCGCTGTGCCCGTCACCCTCCTGATGCTGATCCTTATCTTCGCCGCCGTCATCGCTGCCCTGCTTCCACTCGGGGTTGGATTGCTAGCGATCGTCGGCGGATTGGCTGCCACGATGCTCCTGGCCCGCTTCACCGACGTTTCACAATACGCGACCAACATCGTGACCCTGATCGGGCTCGCGGTCGCGATCGACTACTCGCTGTTCATCGTCAACCGATTTCGCGACGAGCTCTCAGCTGGCGCAAGTCGCGAGGAAGCGATCGCGATCGCCATGTCCACGGCCGGGCGGGCCATCACCTTCTCGGGCATCACGGTCGCCATCGGCCTGTCCGCGATGCTGTTCTTTCAAGGCACGTTCATGGCCTCGATGGGAGCGGCCGGAGCAATCGTGGTCGCCATCGCCGTGCTTTACGGATTGACCTTCCTGCCCGCGTCGCTCGCTGTCCTCGGAAGCCTGGTCGATTGGTGGCCGGGATGGGTGAAGCGGATCATCCCGTGGTTGGGATCGCGCCGGCCCGCAGGGACCGGGGCGTGGCATGCGATGGCGATCTGGGTCATGCGACGGCCGTGGTTTGTGCTGGTGCCGGCGTTGATCGTGCTGGTCGTCGCCGGCACTCCCTTCCTGCAGCTGCGCATGGCCACCAGTGACGTCGACGCGCTGCCGCCATCGAACCAGGCCCGCCAGGGTTACGACATCCTGATCAGCGAGTTCCCGGGTCGGAACGAGACTTCGATCGAAGGGGTGGTCTATTACCCGGACTCGTCGCCGTTCACAGCGGAGCACATCGGCTCTGTGTACGACTTGAGCCGCCGGCTTGCGGCCCAGCCGAACGTCATTCGCGTGCAGAGCATCTTCGACATCGACCCCAACCTAAGCCGGCCGGACTACCAGAACCTCTACTCTGGCCCGCACGACGCACTGCCGCCGCCGATGCAAGAAGCGCTCGCGATCGGCGCCGGCAAGCACATCGTCCTTCTCAACATCCTGACCAACAAGCCATACCCCAGCGATGAGGCGCGCGCGCTCGTCAGGACGGTGCGCGGCGAACACGTGCCCGACGGCCAGGTCCTGGCCACGGGTGGCACCGCTTTCGACCTCGATGTCGTGAACTTCATCCTGCAAAAGACGCCGCTCGCAGTCGGCTCGGTGATCGCCGTCACGTACGTGATCCTCTTCCTGCTGACCGGATCGGTTGTCTTGCCGCTGAAGGCGGTGCTGACCAACCTTTTCTCGATCTCGGCGTCGTTTGGAGCGCTGGTCTTCATCTTTCAACAGGGCCACTTCAGCCGGCTGCTTGGCTTCACCCCACAGTCGATCGATCCCAGCATCCCGGTGATCCTCTTCAGCATCGTCTTCGGGATGTCGATGGACTACGAGGTCCTGCTCATCAGCCGCATTCAGGAGGAATACCTGCGGCTCGGAGACAACCAGGCCGGCGTTGCCATGGGGCTGGAGAAGAGCGGCCGGCTGATCACCGGGGCGGCCGCCATCATGTGCACCGTCTTCATCGCTTTCGGGCTGGCGCAGGTCGTGATCATCAAGTCGATCGGGGTCGGCCTGGCGGTCGCGATCGCCATCGACGCCACGATCGTCCGGATCCTGATCGTGCCGGCCGTGATGCGAGTCCTCGGCCGTGCCAACTGGTGGGCGCCGCGGCCGCTGGCGATCGTTCACCGCCGCATCGGCGCCGGCGATCATCCGGCGTCCCTCAGCCTGCCCGCAGGGGGAGGGGGTGTAGGGGGCGTCTAGGGTCGCCCCCTACGCTTTAGGGGATAGGCCCGAGGTGGCATCGGGCGCTCCTCATAAGATGCCGTTGCGCCCTCACAGCCGGCTGAGACCAATCTTGGAAGTTGCTCAGAGTGCCGCTGCCCTCGTCCTTCTCATCGCGTGCTCGTGCGGCTCACCGGCGCCTGCGAGCAACAAGGCTGAGAGCTGGACCATGTACCGCGGCGACCTGGCGCGCGACGGCCACCCGCCCGCCGCCACCCTCGACGTCCAGGCCGTCTCGCGCCTCGGCCCTTCCTGGCAAGCGCATCTCGACGGCGCGGTCGATGGGACGCCTGCGGTCATCGCCGGCCTGGTGATCGCGGGCAGCGCGGGTGGAACCCTGGCCGCCTTCGACGCCAGGACCGGGGCGACGATGTGGGCCCGGCATGGCCTGGGCGCCATCGCGGACTCTCCGGCTGTGGCCGGCGATCGCGTTTTCGTCGGCACCCTCACAGGCCGCGTGTACGCATCTCACATCTCGGGCGGCGACGCCATCTGGGACTGGTCTGCCCCCCCGAATGCGGCCGTGTGGGCGTCACCGGTCGCATACCGCGACCTGGTGATCGTCGGCGTGTCGTCACCGTACGGCGACATCCCACTGGTGCCGGGGCGGCTGTTCGGTCTCGACGCCGCGACCGGCCGCGTGCGGTGGACGGTGTGCGTCCGCATCGACTGCGCTCCAGGCGACGGCGTGTGGTCGACGCCCGCCATCGATGGACACGGCGTCGCATTCGTGGGCGTCGGCAACCCCGATGACGGAGTGCTCGCTTTTGATCCTTCGACGGGCGCCCGCAAGTGGCTGGCGAGCCTGTATCCGGACCGTGACCTGGATCTTGACGTTGGAGCCGCGCCGGTGACATTCGAGCTGGAGGGGCGAGAGGTGGTCGCGCAGGCCGCGGTGGAAGGCCTTTTTGCCGTCCTCGACGCCGCGACCGGCGCCTTCGTCTGGTCGCGGGAGATCGTCAAAGGCAGCGCCGTGCATGGCCTGATCGCCTCCCCGGCTTATGACGGGAGCGCTCTCTACGCCGGATCGGCAAGTCCACCAACCGGCATGTATGCGCTCAGTCCCGCAGACGGAAGCGTGCGGTGGCGTCGCGACACCGGTCAGCCGGTGTACTCGGCGCCGGCTGTGGCAAAGGGTCTCGTGCTGTTTGGCACGGGGGCGGTCTTCGGCGACCTTGGCGTGGGTTCGCTGTTGGCAGTCTCGGCGTCCGATGGGCATGTCCTGTGGAGTCGTGACGTCCATTCGGCGGTGCGCAGCGGGCCGGCGATCGCCGGAGACCTGGTCGTCGTCGGTGACAACGCGGGCGAGGTGATGGCCTTCCGGCCGAGGTCGTAGCCGGCGCTGGCCGCTAGGAGGACCTGGGGACCAGCGGCAGCGCCACCTCGAAAGTTGCCCCGCCGCCGCTGGTCTCCTTGACCTCTACCCGTCCACCGTGGGCCGCGACCACCGCGTTGACGATCGACAGCCCCAGCCCTGCACCACCGCTGTCGCGGCTGCGGCTTGGATCGGCGCGATAAAAAGGCTCGAAGATTCGTTCCCTGTCATCGACCCGCAGGCCGCGGCCGTGGTCGACGACCGACAGCCGGGCGCTGCCGTTCTGCGTCGTCACCCCGATCTCGATCGGCGTCGTCGCGGGGGTGTGGACGAGGGCGTTGCGAACCAGGTTACCAACCACCTGTCGCAGGCGGGTGTCGTCGCCAGACACGACTATGGGGTCCGGCGCGTGGACCGTGATCTCGCGTTGGGGCGCGACCACCCGCGCGTCGGCGGCGGCGTCGCGAGCGATGACTTGTAGGTCGACCGGCTCCGTCTGGAGTGGCCGGCCCTGGTCAAGTCGGGCGATCAGGAGCATGTCATCCACGAGAGCTGACATGCGGACCGATTCCTCTTCGATTCGCCGCCGCGCCAGGTCGGAGTCGACTGTGGATTCGGCTGCGCCGCGCCTGAGCATCTCGGAGTAGCCGCGGATCGAGGTCAGAGGTGTGCGAAGCTCGTGAGACGCGTCGGCGATGAAGCGCCGCAACCGCTTTTCAGATGCTGTTCGCTGCGCAAACGCGGCTTCGATCTGGCTGAGCATCGCGTTGAGCGCCAGGCCAAGACGTCCGATCTCCGTCTTCGGCGTCGCCGGTTCGACGCGGCGGCTGAGGTCGCCGGCTGCGATATCGCCCGCGACCACGCCCATCCTGCGCAGCGGACGCAATCCGACCTCGATGATCACAAAGGCCAGGAGGGCGGTGCCCAAAACCACGCCAAGGCTGATCAACGCCTCCAGCTGGAGCAGCTGGCTCAGGGTCGAAGCTACGTCGGTGAGAGGAATCGCGAGCACGATGTACTGGCCGCCGAAGCGCCCTTCGGGCCAGTCTGTCATCCGAAATTGCGTCACGTGATCAGAGCCGGTGACCGTGAATGGATCGGCCGGCGTGTCGAGACCCTTGCTCGGAAGCGCCGTTGGCAATACGGGCGTCACGGCCGATGTGGTCGTGCCAAATCCGGATTCGGCAACTTTGGTTTTGACCACCGAGCCGTCGGTCCCGAGCAGCTCGGCCACTGTGCCAGGAGGGAAGGCGGTCGACCGGTTGCTGCTTGGTCCGGGCGCTCCGAGCTCGGTACTCACCTCGGCCACGCCGCTTCGCAGCTGATCGTCGACGCGGCCCACCAGGAACTTCTGCAGTGAGAGATAGGTGGCGACGTTCGCGACCAATAGTCCGATGACGACGAGAGAGATGACGCCGATCAGGAGCCGCCCGCGGAGCGACAGGGTCATTTTCGTGGTGTTCGGAGCACGTACCCCACGCCGCGCACAGTCTGGACCAGCGGCGGGTCATGACGGTCGACCTTGCGGCGCAGGTAGCTGATGTACGTCTCCAGCACGCTCGCATCCCCGCCGAAGTCGTAGTGCCAGACGTGGTCGAGGATCTGGCTCCGGGTCAGCACGCGACCCGCGTTGATCAAGAGGTAGCGGAGCAGGCGGTACTCGGTGTTGGTGAGCTCGATCACGTGGCCGTGACGGCGCACCTCGTGGGCCTCGTCGTCGAGCTCGAGGTCGGCCAGGGACAACTTGCCAGTCTCCGAGTCGCTGCCGTGCCGCCGCAGCACGACCCTCACGCGGGCCATCAGCTCCTCGATGCTGAAAGGTTTGGTCACATAGTCATCGCCCCCGATCGTCAGCCCGTGGACTTTGTCCTCGGTGGCGTCTTTGGCGGTCAGGAAAATGATCGGCACCTTGTTGCCCGCGCTGTTCATGCGCTTGAGGACCTCGATGCCGTCGATGTCCGGGAGCATCACGTCGAGGATCACGAGCGACGGGGCGAACTGGGTGACCGCACTCAGGGCGCCCCGGCCGGTCGCGGCGGTCTTGACGTTGAATCCCTCGTAGCGGAGGGCCATGGCTACGAGCTCGGTGATGTTCGGCTCGTCGTCGACCACGAGCACCCGGGCGCCATCCTTGTTCACGATGATCATGCTGATCGGATTTCCTGGGGAATTGCTCAGAGAATAGTGGGGATCAGCTTCGATTTTTCTGGTTGAGGCCAGCCGGCCGTACGCTCAACGGTGCCGGCGCGGTGCACGAGGCGCGCCGCCAGGTGGTTCATCTCGAGCCAGGCCGCGGCGTTCTCGCCCATGACGATGGCGGCGGTCGATGCGATGTTCGCGTCGACGCAGCTTGCAGCGGCGACGGTGGCGGTCCGCCAGCAGCTTTTGGCGGGTAGGCCGGACGCGGGATCGATGATGTGATGCAGGACGACGCCCCCGCGGCTCCAGCGGCGGACCGTGGTGCCGGAGGTGGCGACGCCGCCCGACGTGATGCTGATGGTCTCCTCCCCGTCCGCGAGGGGGACGGCGCTGTCCTCGCCGGTCTGGATCAACCAGCCTCCGGCCGGCGCTTCGCCCGCGACGGAGATATCTCCGGCCAGGCTGACGAGCACCCCGCCGCCAGCCGCTCTCCACGCGGCGGCCGCGGCCAGGTCCGCCGCCAACGCCTTGGCGGTCGCGCCGAGATCGAGCTCGACCCCGCGCGGAACGAGCACCGTCCGCGTCGCGGGGCTGAATCGGATTGCCCTCCAGCCGGGGACCGGTTGAGCGACCAGTTGCAGAGGTTCCCCCTGCTGCGGGACGGAGGCGAAGTCGGTGTCGTAGCCGGCCAGCCGGATCGCGTGGCCGACGGTTGGATCCACCGCGCCGTGCGTCAGCTCGGCGCCCCTCAAAGCGGCCCCGATCGCCTGCGCCAGCAGCGGGCTGACGATCGTGACTCGGTCTGGCCTGGCGTTGAGCCGGCTCAGCTCGCTGTGCTCGCGAAAACGGCTGGCCGCCGCGTCCATGGCCGCGGTGACGTCGTCCACCGCCGCCTTCGCCGCAGCCAGTGAGTGCGGTCGGGTGACGATGAGGCGCAGGGCGCTGCCGAGCGCGCGATCGTCGGCGATGCCGAGGACAGTCGCCGTCATTGCTTGCGCTCGGCTCGGCGCAGCGCGATCGCGAGCACCGGACAGTCTTCGACCGCACGCTGGGCCAGGGCACGGAGGTGTTCGGGGATCGGGCCCGGCGCAAGGATCGGGTAGCCCCAGTCGTCAAGACGGATCAGCTCCGGCAGCAGCTCGGCGCAGAGACCGCGTCCGTCGCACTTGATGCGATCGACCACCAGCTTGAGCTCCGTGCTCATGCGGACCGCCGCAGGTTGTGCGCGGTGTGATGCGCGAACTCTCGAGCAAAAACGTCCAGCGAAGACGCCAGGAACATGACCGCACCGTCAGGGTGGCGGCAAGATCCCCGGCCGGCGACTTCCGCGGCCCAGCGCTGGAGACGTTGTAGGTCGTGGCCGTCCGAGCTGCCTTCCGAGATCCGCGTGCACGCGTCCGCCAGCGCGCGAAGCCCGAAGAAGCATGGGCCACATTGCGCGGAGCTCTCGCTCGCCAGGTAGCGCATGATCCCGGCCGTCTCGCAAACCGGGCAGCGGCTCGCCGGGAGCAGGCCGATCACGCCGCATCCCAGCCCAAGCCCGTGCCGGCGCAGCGATTCATGGTCGATCGCCAGCAGCCAGGCCCGCTCGGGTTCGACCCACGATCCGAAGTAGCCGCCCACCAGCACGGCGCGCGGCGACTCGGTCACACCGCCGGCCCGCCTCATCGCCTCGCCGATCGTCACGCCTGCCTCGACTTCGAGCACCCCGGCCGTTGCCACGCCGCCGGCGAGAGTCAGCAGCAAGGTGCTCGCGGCGCCGCCTGGCCTGGCGAGCGAGGCCACGTGCGCGAGGGTCTCGACGTTCTGGACGAGCGTCGGCGCACCGCCCACGCCTCGTTCGAAGGGATAGGGCGGAACGGTGGTCGGGGTCGCCACGCCCTCGTTCAAGAAGTGGATTGCAGCCGCCTCAGCGCCCGCCACGTAGCGTGCGGGAGCGGCCGAGAAGGTCACCAGGCCGCGCTCCGGGTCGGGCCGCTCCGCCACCGCCCGCAGCATCGCCGCGCGCGCGGATTGATGGCGCTCGCCGATGTAGACGATCACCCGACGGGCCCGGAGCACTCGTGCCGCGATGAAAGCCCCATCGAGGACCAGGTGCGGGCGCGCGCTCATGAGGAGGCGATCCTTCTGGCTCCGCGGCTCACCTTCGGCGCCGTTGACGACGACCACCGCCTGGCCGCGCGAGCGCTCCGCCACGGCTTGCCACTTCACCGCGGTGGGGAAGGCGGCGCCGCCGCGGCCGGCCAGGCCGGACCGCTGCAGGGTACCGATGAGGCCAGGACCGAGATCCGGGACCCCTCCCAGGCGGCGCACATGATCCGCGTACGACTCCGCGCCCGCGCCGACCTCTGGTCCCTCGAGCAGTCGCATCACCTGACCTCGCGGCGGTCCACGGCCGCGCGGAACGTCGCCCGCTCGGAGGCGAGCTGGTCAGCCGAGTCCGCTGTGAGCCTCATCACAGCTGCCACGGCGACACCGGCGATGCAGGCGCCGGTGATGGCGAGCATCCACGCCGACCAGCTATCGGTACCGGTGCCGAGGCCATGGAGGGCACCGACCGGCCATGCCGCGTACGTCAGCCAATGGATCGCCCGCCAGGCGCGGTGGCCAAGGAACCCGCGCACCAGGCTGGTGATGACGATCGCCAGCAGCAGCTCGAACGAGATGACGCCCAGGCCCAGCCATAGGGTCCGGTAATACGAGGAGAACGGAATCAGCGCCGCCGCCCAGCCGAGGTGTGTGAACGGGTCGACGACCGCGGTCACGATGTGGAGGCTGAGGAACACCAGCGTCATCAGCGCTAGGTTGCGGTGCAGTCCCGTGGAGAGGAACCTGGGCCAGTTGGCGCTCCGCACGCGCAGCGCGGAAAGGATCCCGAGCACCACGACGCAGCTCAGCAGGATGAGGGTGACGGCGCCCGCGCCGCGCGTCGTGTACCAGAGGAGGGAGTCGGACACCGTCAGTGCGACGCGCCCGAAACGACCATTCCGGTGCCGGACGAGGAGCTGACGCCGGTCGAGGACTGGAGGCCGCTCGAGGAGCTCGATGTGCTCGACGAGGTCGACGAGGTCGATGAAGAGGATGACGATGACGTTTGGTCGCTCGTCGAGGAAGTCGATGACGAAGATGTGCCGGGGATCGTGGCGGCGCTGATCGCGCTGAACAACCCAAGGCCGGCGAAAGCTGCGACCGCGGTCCCCGCGGTCAGACGGTTGAGCATCCGGAGGGCGGCATCCCGGGCACGCATCCTGGAGTCAGGTTGTGGTGTGCTTTCCATGTCGAAAAGAGTGAGCGCTGCCACTGAACCGGACCTGGGAGCCGGCTTAGAACTGGCTGAGAGCCTGAGCGCACGGCCGGTGCAAAACGTGCGCAATCCGAACCCGGTAAGGGCGCGCTCTGCGCAAAGCGTGCGGAATCAGGTGCGCGAGGCGCAGGGCGCATAAATCAAAATTCGTACGCTGTTTGGGCGCGCCCCCGTAGCTCAGGGGCGCCGGGCGCGCGCAGGGCGCATAAATCAAAATTCGTACGCTGTTTGGGCGCGCCCCCGTAGCTCAGGGGATAGAGCAGGACGGTCCTAACGTCAAGGTCGGGGGTTCGATTCCCTCCGGGGGCACCAAACCGGCAGCTCTTACCCGGACCAGTTCGTCCCCGGGACCGGCAGGTAGGGCATGGGGTCGATGACCTCGTCGTTCACCCGCAGCTCGAAGTGCACGTGCGGTCCAGTCGAGAGGCCCGTCGAACCTTCGAGCCCGATCACCTGGCCGCGCACGACGCGATCGCCAACCGTGGCGTTTGTCTGCAGCAGGTGACCGTACAGAGTGGCGATGCCACCGCCATGAGCGATGACGACGTAGACGCCATAGCCGACGGTGGTGTGGCCCACCGCCACCACGACGCCATCCGCGGCCGCCATCACAGGGGTCCCGAGCGCAGCTGCGATGTCGACCCCGGTATGGAAATGCCTGTAGGGCCCGAAGGGAGGCTCGAGGGTGATCGTCGTCGGACCAAATGGCTGCGTGATCGCGAATTGAGTCATCGGCCACGACAGGGCCAGACCAGAAATGGTCTTGCCGACAGGCAACTCGTGGTTGACGAGCGCGAGGCCGGTGCCGACCTGGGCCTGGGTCCAGGCGGTCTGATACGAACGCAGGATCAGGTCCTGCTCTTGAGACTCGAGCAGCTGCGCCAGGGTGATTGTCACGTCGGGCGGCTGGTTCTGGAGGTGATTCTTTGCACTCTGCATCTGCACCAGCAGGTCGGCCAACTGGCCGTTGACGTCGGTCTGCCGGCTCATCACCTCCTCGAGCGAGCTCAGATTTGCATTCAAAAGATCGAGCGTCGCGCTCTCGCGGTCGAGGTCGTTCTGTCGCGCCTGGCGATCCGCCTGCAGCTTGGCCAGGTCCGCCTCCAACCGCGTCTGCAGGGCGTGGGCGCGCTGACCGGCAACCACCGCGTCCGCGGTTGCGAGCAGCGCTTCGTGGAGGTTGCCGCTCCGCGCGATCAGCAGCCAGAACGAATCCGGCTGGCGGTAGATCGCACGTGACATCGTCGCCAGCTGCTGCTTTTCGACCTCGATGCGCGCCTGGGTGTCAGCGATTTGAAGGTCAAGTTTCGCGATCTTCTCTTCGAGGTCGGCGATCACCGCCTCCTCCTGCGTGACCTCGGTCGTGAGCAGCTCCTCGGTGGCCGCGAACTGGTTGAGGGTGGCGGTCAGCCTATGCTCCGCGGCCAGAGCCTTGGCCATGTCCCCGCCCAGGCGAGTCTTCAGCTGGTCGTAGGCGGCCTGATTGGGATCGACAGGTGGGCTGCTGCAGGTGACACGCGCGTCGGATGCGGCGGTCGGTGTGGGGCACGTGGTCGTGTCGGTGGCTGTGGCGGCGCTGACCTGGAGCCCCAGCACCGCCCCGACCAGGACCGCGGCGCCGAGCGCCCGTCTCAAGCGCGCGCCTTGCGAAAACCAAACATCGCCGTCGCCGCGCCGAGCACCAGCCCGGTGGTGATCACGGCCGCCAGGACATACCGCACCGCGGTCGCATCGACGCCGGGAAACACCTGGACATAGATGGCGGACTCGAAGCTGACAGCAAGTAGATAGGCGCCCGCGACAACCGCCGCGGCGAGCGCGCCAGCGATCGCACCGGTGGTCAGTCCCTCGACCACGAACGGTCCTCGCAGCATCCAACCCCTCGCACCGAGCAGGCGCGTGATGGCGACCTCCTGGCGGCGCGATGCGGCGATTCCGCGCATGGAGTTGGCGATCACGGCGTAGGCGACGACCGCGAGCAGGAGCAAGATGCCGCCGGCGACTGAACCTGCCACCAGCGCGAAGCGGCGCAGGCGCGAGTAGGTATCCGGGTCATAAGAAGTCGGATAGGAGGGATCGACGGCGGCGTCGCCTCGCAATGAGTTCGCGACGGCGGCGACCTGGGTCACGACACGGACCCTCACGTCGAGGCTTGCGGGAAAGGGGTTGGTCGCGCTGAGGCTGGCGAGGCTGTCAAGCCCGGGTCGCTTGCTGGCCTCGGCGAGCGCTTGCTCGGGACTGACGTCCGTCACCGAGGCGACCCTGCGGTCGGCCATCAGCCTTGCCTTGAGCGCGGCCACGGCGTCAGACGTCGCGTCCGGGGCCAGGTAGACGCGTACAACCGACGCCTGGCCGGCCTGGTCGGCGACGGCGGCTTCGACTCCGATGCCGATGAGCGCCAGCGTGCCGCAGAGCATGAGCAGCAACGCGATCGTGCCGGTCACCGGCATCGTCAGCCTGGCATCCCTGCTCCAGCTCCGGAGTCCGTTGAGCGCGACGAGGCGATAGCTGTTCGCGGTCAAGGCCGCAGCGCGGCGCCAAAGAGGAAGGCGCGGCGGCCTGGCCGCGCGGCGCTGCCTGACGCGGGCGGGGATGACGATCCGCCACCAGGCAGGCCGCGCCGCGGCGCCGTTGACATGGCCGTTTCCGTTTCCGTTGCCGGCAGCGCTGCCGTTGCCGTCCCCGTTGGGATGCCCGTTGGAGGCGGGAAGGGCGTGGCCGTTCCCATTGCCAGTGAGCGCCGCGCGCCGGGCTCCGTTCGTCATCACTCGGGCGCTGGGGAGGCGAAGGATGCGGCTCGCCGCGAAGGTGTGCCGGTGCGTGGCGACGATCACGGTGGTTCCGTTGGCGGCCGCCTCTTCGAGCAGGTGGGCGACCATCGCCGCGTTCTCGGCGTCCAGCGACGCCAGCGGTTCGTCGGCGAGCAGCACCCGAGGCCTGGTCGCCAGGGCCCGGGCGATCGCGACCCGCTGCCGCTCGCCGGCGGACAGCTGGTGCGGATATGCACGCCGGCGATGTGCGAGCTTCACCGATTCCAGTGCCTCCATGGCTCGCCGCCTGATCGCGCGGTTGGGCATCTGAGGATCGCGCACCTGGAGCGCGAGGACGATGTTCTCGAAGGCGTTGAGCCGGGGCAGCAGCCGCTGCTCCTGGAACACGAACGCCACGTCGCGGCGGTGGTTGCCCAGGCCGCGGCGCCACCGCCTGTGGAGTCCACGTCCGCGCACCCAGAGCTCGCCCGCGTTCGGCCTCAGCTGGCCGTGAACGAGGCGAAGAAGTGTCGTCTTGCCGGCACCGCTTGGGCCCGTTACCTCTACCAGCTCACCGGGGGCAACGCTGAAGTTGACGCCCTTGAAAACGGCCTGGCGACCGAACGATTTGGAGACGTCGACGAGTCTGACCGCCGGCTCGACCGCGACCTCGCCGTTGGTCCCCGGGCGGCGCCTGACCGCCCCGTTCTTTTGCCGCGTGTTCGCGCCCTTAACGTCGGTGCCGTTCCTGGACGTGCCATCGCGGCCAGTTGTCACTGGTCGGCTTCCCACCCTTCAGGCCCAGATTAGCCCATGCCGGGCTGTCGAGGAAACGGTACTTTCGTCCCCTGTGACCTGCCTGTGAGAAGTACGCGGCCTGTCTGTACGGGGTTCCCAAGCCCGGCCAGGGAAAGTTGGCGGGCGATCTTCGAGAAGCGAGAGCGCCTGCGACTGCTAGCAGCCCGTAAGCGCGAGGGATTGCGGCGCCACGGAAACTCGGAACGGACCGCCCGTTGGTAGAGCGGTTACGACCCGGCTTCCATCGGTGTTCGTAGCGATTGAGCCGTGGACGCCGCCTCCTGTCGATACCTCACCCCTCACCTCGGGCGGGATGTAGACCATCGTGGCCGGGGCACCCGTCTGACCCGTGGCTGCCAGCGCGAAACCGCCGGTCCCGGGGTCGTAGCTGTACCTGAGGTTTCGGTCGCCACTGGCCTTTGGGAAGACCCGTGCGAGCAGACGCTCACGCGCTGCTCTGAGGCATCCGCTCGATTCGGGCGGCGAGCCTGGTGGATTGAAGATGCCCCAACTGTCTTTGCCTCCGTTTTCCTTCCACGTCCAGAACGCAAAGCCGATGCGCTGGCGGTCTTGCTCGGTCAGCTGGTTCGCGGTCATCAAGTAGTCCCACTGCGGTGGCGCGCCGACCTCGGCCACGAACAACGCCGCGTCCATCGCCCTGGCCTCGCGGTCGGCGAAAACATAGCTCTGGTCGTAACCGCCCCAGGGGTATGTCGCTTGGTCCGGTGTCTGGCCCACGAGCTTGTCGAACGTGTACTCGTGGGTGTAGGTGTGCAGAGCCAGGACGAGATTCGGATACGAGCTCACCGGAAGGCCCAGGTGGGTCGGAAAATCGGTCACCTCCCGGAGCAGGCCTGTATCGAGAAAGATCAGGTGCCTCTGGTCGCGGACCCCGAGATCGCGATAACCGCATGGTGCCGGCATGAAGAAGCCGGACCAGCACGGCGTGCCGTCCCGAACCCCGGTGATGGCGTCGATAACGCGCCTGTAAAAAGGAAAGAGGAGCAGGTCCTCGAAGCCTGGGGGTAGATTCCATCCCGGCCACGGCTCATTGAAGATGCTGTAGCCGGCGACGACGCTTTCGTCCTTGAAGCGCTGCGCGATCAGAGCCACTGCGGCGATGTACTCGTCCTGAATGCCGGCGCGGTCGTACCAGAAATTGCTCGCCGCTTCGAAGACGGCGGGGTTCAGCTCGCGCTGGCCCAAGAAGACCCTGGATGGAAAACCGTCGGTGATGGTGGCCCATCGCGGAGCGCCGCTGAGATATGAGAGGTTGACGTCGTCGCCGGGTCCCACGTAGCGCGAGTAACCGTTCTGGTGCATGTCGATGATCACGTACATTTGCGCCGACTTCGCCCACTCGATCACCTGGGCCACTCGAGCGATGTAGGTCTGGCTGAAATGGCCGCGCGCGGGCTCGAGCAGGCTCCACGAGATCGGAAGCCGGATCGAGTTGAACCCCAGCGTCGCCATCGCCTCGACGTCCGCCCGGCAAAAAGGTGGATAGCGGCTGAGCGAGGAGTTCGCAGGACACTGGCCCCCGTCGTACTCAGTCGGATCGATTGGATAAAGCGGCGGCACGTTCGGCTGAGATTGATCGGGGCCGGTCCAGAAGTCGATCAACCCGGCCGGGATCGCGCCGTGCAACATCACGATGCGCCCCTGATCGTCGGCGATGTATGGCCTCCCGTCCGCTGGATGCGCGACATGCAGCCACGGCAGGGCGCCCTCTCGACCTGCCGGTGCATTGGGGGCGGGGGTGAGGCGAGTCGCCAGCGAAACCAGCAGCGCGCCGGGATACGAGATCAGCGCCACGACGACGACGAGCAAGGTGATCAGGACGCGCCCGATCACGATGCGAGCAGCCAGTAAGACGTCCCGATCAGAAAGGCCGACAGCCCGACGAGGCCTGCGATCAGACCGGCGCCGGCGCTGGAGGTGCCACGCAGCTCGCCGTCCGAAGCGCGAATCCGCCGCAGCGAATGGATGCCGCTCCAGATGGCGAAGGGCGCCAACACCCCGAACGGGAGCGCGAGCAGACCGAGCACCAGGGCCCTGGTCGCCGCGCGGTCTCTCATCCGGTCAGCTACGTCACCAGAACTTGCCGCGACCCAGGAGGATGTAGAGGATCGGGCCGATGCCCCAGAAGAAGGTGACGATGATCCACAGCAACTTCGAGAGCCCGCTCAGCTCCTGGCGGTTGACGATGTCGATCACGCAGAGGACGAAGGCGATCGGGTGCAGAAAGATCGCGAGCACGATCTCAACGATGAGTTTGACCATGGCGTCAGTGTTTCACGACCGCGTGCAGCGGGCTGGTGATGCGAGGCCAGCCGCCGGCCGGCGAGTAAGTCCCGTCCGCGGCCTGCTCGTAGGTGGCTTTGATCCGGCCCCGTGCGACCTGCCTGACCGCCTCGAGAAAACGGTCGACCTCGGCCTCGGTGTTGTACGGCGCCAGGCTCGCCCGAACCGCGCCCGGGAGCGCTTTGCGCCGGCCGGCCGTCACCTCTCCCTCCACCTCCGCGACGTCGTCCCGATTCATGTGCAAGAGGCGGAAGACGTACGGGTTGGCGCAAAAGCAGCCGTGGCGGACAGCGATGGCCCATTCGTGGCTCAGGGCCGCCGCGACCAGGCCGTGGTGCAACCCCTCCACGACAAAGCTCGCCAGCGCGAGGCGGGTGCCGCCCGTGCTGGGCTC
Source organism: Chloroflexota bacterium (assembly GCA_005882135.1). Lineage (GTDB taxonomy): Bacteria > Chloroflexota > Dormibacteria > Dormibacterales > Dormibacteraceae > 40CM-4-65-16. The sequence goes on along the minus strand of VBDR01000026.1, from coordinate 54,309 downwards.
CAGACCACCAAGCACGCTCACGCCGGGAATGCCGCTCAAGCCGGCGATCATTCGGCCTCCTAGCCCGACCTCGTAATCCAGCATCTCGCTGAAGCCGAGCTCGAGCAGCGTCTCGATCGCGACGCCCAACGCAACCGCGCCGATGACGTTGGGCGAGCCGGCCTCCTCACGGTCAGGCAGATCGGCCCATACCGTGTCGTCCCAGGTCACGATGCTGATCGCGCCGCCGCCCATGACCTCTGGCGCACCGGCGAAAAAGTCGCGCGGCGCAATCAGCACGCCGGCGCCATAAGGCGCGTACATCTTGTGTCCCGAGAACGAGAGAAAGTCGAGATGCCCGGGGTCATCGGCGGGTCGGACGTCGATGCGGTGATGCGGCGCCAGCTGGGCGGCGTCGACCGAGATCCGAGCCCCGTAGCGATGGGCGAGCTCGGCCACCTCGTGAATCGGGGAGACGAATCCCGTCACGTTCGACGCGCCGCAGACCGCAACCAGGCTGATCTTGCCGTCGCCGCTCTTCAACGCATGCTCGATCGCTTCGAGGTCGATGTGTCCTTCATCCGAGAGGCCGACCATCACGTGATCGCCCCGATGCCGCCACGGCAGCAGGTCAGCGTGATGCTCCATCTCGGTGACCAGGACCTGGCGACCGTTGAGACGTGCCTCTTCGGCGGCGATTCGGTTGAGCGCATCGGTCGTGCCCTTGACGAAGATCACCACCTGATCTTTTTCATCGACGCCAAGGAATTTCGAGACCAGCTCCCGCGCCTGCTCGTACGCCTCGGTCGACAGCCGCGACTTGTATCCCGTCCCACGGTGAACGCTCGAATAGAGATCGGAGAACGCGGTCACCATGTCGCGGACCCGGCTCAGGGGCGGCGTGCTGGCCGCATTGTCGAAGTTGATCCCGGTGAGGGTCGCGCCGCCGAGCACCGGAACCGGCAGGTCGACCCCCGCAAAGTGCTCGCGCCACTGGCCGGAATGTGGAGATGACAATCTGGGCCTAATCTACTGCCAACTCGGTATCAGGTCGAGTCTGTATCGGTCACACTAGCCAGTGGGTTGTCCATTGTGTTGTTGACACGAGATCTGGCGTGAAGAACAGCCGTAACTTAGCCGGCGTGCACGTCGCCTCCGGTGCCGCCGACTCGAGCCTCGCCGCTCGGGAGCTGAATTTCCTCGTCCGCCTGGCCCAGGCGGCGGCGTCAACCCAGCGCCCTGATGAGCTGCTCGAGCTGATCATCCGCGAGACGACTTCGGCCATCGGCGCCGACGTCTGTTCGCTCTATCTGGTGCTGCCGCACGGCCGCGAGCTGCTGCTCACCGCGACCAACGGCCTCAACGAGAACATGGTCGGCAAGGTGACGATGAAGGTGGGGGAGGGCATCACCGGCTGGGTCGCGGAGTCGCGCCGGCCGGCCGTCGTGCCCGACGTCAGCAAGGAGCCTCACTGGAAGTGGGTCCCAGGGCTGGACGAGGACCGCTTCCACTCCATGGCCTCGGTGCCCATCGAGTCCGGTCCGCGCCTGGTCGGAGTCCTCAACGTCCAGAGCACCGAGCGGCGCGAGTTCAACTCGGGGGACATCGATTTCCTCCGCGCCATCGCCGCGCAGGTGGCAGGAATCCTCGAGCGGAGCGAGCTGCAGCGGCGCACCGAAGTCCAGCTCGCGGAGATCCAGCTGTCCCATGACATCCACGAGCGCTTCACCAAGCTGTCGCTCGAGGGTGCCGGCATCCAGTCGATCCTCGAGGTCATCGGTTCGCTCGCCGGAGGCCGAGCGGCGCTCTATTCGGCTGACGGGTACCGCGTGCGTGGGGTCGGTGAGGCTTCGGACGGCATGCCACCGCGCATCCAGGTCCCGGCCTCTCTGGCGCAAACCGCCGCCCGCGAGGTGCGGGTCAACGCTGGGCGTCCGCCGAGGCCGCTGGACGTGGTGCCGGTGCGCGCCGGCGCCGACATGCTGGGCATGCTCGCCGTCGGCATCGACCAGGAGACCGCCGATGCGGAGGGTCGCCTCCGCGCCCTCGAGCACGGGTCGACGGTGCTGGCGCTCGAGCTGTCCAAGGAGCGGGCCGCGGCCGAAGTCGAACGACGGTTGCGCGGGGACCTGGTCGAGGAGGTCCTCGCCGGTGGGCTGGAATCGGAGGAGGCGGAACGCATCGCCCGGCAGGCGGAGCGCTTGGGACACCGGCTGCCGCCGCGGGCGTGGGTGGTCGTGCTGGAGGCGGACGACGACAAGACCGGGGCCGCGCTGTCGGCACGAGGTCAGCAGGACCGGCTCGACGGCGCGCTGCACGGCCTGATCCGTTCGCGCCTGCCTGGCGCGCTGACGTTGGTCCGTCCCTCGTCCGCGGTTTTTCTGGTTCCGGACGAGCTCGCGGCCGACCTGGCGGCGGTGGAGAAGCTGGCCGCCCAGGTGCTGGCCGCGGCTGTGCCGGTCATGAAGCCGGGCTCGGCGTCGGTGGGTATCGGCAACCTGGCCAACGGCGTCGGCGAGCTTGCGCGGTCGCATCTCGAGGCTCGGCAGTCGCTGCGGCTGACCCGCCGCGCCGGCGGGCGGGGACGGGTTGCGTCCTACCGATCGTTGGGAGCGTTCAGGCTGCTGCTGGAGGTCCAGAGCCCCGATGCGCTGCGCCGCTTTGTCCACGAGCTGCTGGGCCCCCTGCTCGACTATGCGCAGTCACGTGACACACCCCTGCTGGAAACGCTCGAGGCGCTGTCCGCGGCGCGGTGGACTCGCCGCGCGGCTGCTCGCAACCTCGGCATTCACATCAACTCGATGACCTACCGTGTCGAGCGCATCCAGTCCCTCACCGGACTGCAGCTCGATGATCCCGAGACCCGCGTCGCCATCTCGATCGCATTGCGCGCCCGCGCCATGCTCGGAATGTGATTGCAAGTTTTAGCTTCCACCCCCTCCGTGCGCGCAGCGCGCGGCCCCCACACGGTGGGGAGGTGAAGGGCCCCGGCGCGAGCCGAGGCCCTTTGGAGTAGATGGACCGCCTCTAGCTAAACGTCGGAGTAGAGCATGAACTCCCATGGGTGCGGACGCAGCGCGACCGCGTCGACTTCCTTCTTGCGCTTGTAGTCGATCCAGGTGTCGATGACGTCTTTGGTGAAAACCCCGCCTTCGAGCAGGAAAGCATGGTCCTTCTCCAGCGCGTCGAGTGATTCGGCCAGCGATCCCGGCACGGACCTGATCTTGGCCTTCTCCTCGCCCTCGAGCTCGTAGATGTCTTTGTCCACGGGCTCTGGCGGTGTGATCTTGTTCTTGATGCCGTCGAGGCCGGCCATCAGGCATGCCGAGAAAGCGAGGTATGGGTTGGCAGCCGGGTCCGGCGACCGGAACTCGACCCTCTTCGTCTTGGGGTTGGTCGAGTACATCGGGATGCGCACACACGCCGAGCGGTTGCGCTTGGAGTAAACGAGGTTGATCGGAGCCTCATAGCCGGGCACGAGCCGCCGGTACGAGTTCGTGGTCGGTGCGCAGATCGCGAGCAGCGCCGCCGCGTGCCTCAGCAGGCCGCCTATGTAGTAGACAGCGGTCTGGCTCAGCCCGGCGTATCCCTTCGTGTCGGCGAACAGGTTCTCCCCGTCTTTCCAGAGGCTCTGGTGCACGTGCATCCCAGAGCCGTTGTCCTGGAAGAGCGGCTTCGGCATGAAGGTCGCGACGTATCCGTGCTGCGCCGCGATGTTCTTGATGACGTACTTGTAGACCATCATCTTGTCGCCCATCTTGGTCAGCGAGTCGAATCGCATGTCGATCTCGGCCTGGCCGGCGGTGCCGACTTCGTGGTGCTGCACCTCGACCCGCACGCCCGCCTCGATCAGCTTGAGCATGATCTCCGAGCGCAGGTCCTGCAGCTTGTCGGTCGGCGGCACCGGGAAGTAGCCCTCCTTGTGCCGCGGCCGGAACGCGAGGTTTGCCTCGGAGTTCTTGCCCGAGTTCCAGATGCCTTCCTCCGAGTCGATGTAGTAGTACCCGCTGTGCGCGTTCTGGTCGAAGCGCAGCGAGTTGAAGAGGTAGAACTCAGCCTCGGGTCCCCAGTAGCTGATGTCTGCGATACCGGATCGCTTCAGGTGGCCTTCAGCTTTCTTGGCGATGAAGCGCGCATCGCGCGAGTACGGCTCGCGGGTGATCGGGTCGACCACGTCGCAGATCAGAAAAAGCGTCTTGTGCGAAAGGACGGGGTCGATCGTCGCCGAGTCGGGGTCGGGCATGAGCAGCATGTCGCTCTCATCGATCGACTGGAAACCGCGGATGCTCGAGCCGTCAAATCCGAGCCCGTCCTTGAAGCTGTCGACCTCCAGCTCCCCCAGTGGAAGGCTGAAGTGCTGCCACGTGCCTGGAAGGTCGACGAACCTGACGTCGACAACCTCCACTCCTTCGGCCTTGGCACGATCCAGCACCTCCCGCGGGCTGGTCTTACTGACCGACTTTGTCTCAACTGCCATGAACACCCTCCACGAATACGAAGATTTGACGGGCCTCACAGTGATCGTAGGAAGGTGCTCTGCAAACAATCAGGTGAAAGGGGCACGAACCGGCGGCCTCACTTCCTGTGTGGTTGACACAAAGACCAGGCGTCAGTTGGCCGTGGCCTCCTGTGCGAACAGCACGAGGCCGAGGTCGCCAATTCGTCGAAGCCACACGTTTCTGACCGCCTGGCACTGCTCCTAGGCTGAGCCCATCAGCCGAGCGCCCATTGGCGCCAGGGAGAACTCTGGAGGTGACGTACTTGCCGCTACCCGTGGAATTATGGAAATCGCTCATTCGCCGTCGCCGGGTGCTCGCCATATCCGCGACGGTCGCCTCGCTCGCCGCGCTGATCCCGATTGCAGTTCTCGCCGACGACACCACGGCTACGCAGGCCGCCGGCGTCGCGGCCGACACCGTATGGGTGATCGTAGCCGCCTGCTTCGTGATGTTCATGCAGGCCGGCTTCGCGATGCTGGAGGTCGGTTTCAGCCGCATGAAGAACGTCGGCACGGTGGTGGCAAAGGTCATCACCAACCTGAGCGTGAGCTCGATCGCCTACTGGGGCGTCGGGTTCGGTCTTGCTTTCGGAGCCGGCGGGGCATTTGCCTTGATCGGGGGCAGCGGCTTCTTCCCGACGTTCAGCCCAGGTTCGTCGATGGACCTGCCGGCGATCGCCGCCAGCACCGTGCCTGCGGCAGGGAAGTGGTTCTTCGAGTTCGTCTTCTGTGCTGTCTCCCTGGCCATCGTCTGGGGAACCATGCTCGAGCGCACCAAGTTCATCGTCTACATCCTCTTCGGGGTTCCGTTCGCAGCCTTCATCTATCCACTCATCAGCCACCAGCTGTTCGGCGGCGGATTTCTGATGGCGACCCTCGGCTCGCAGGACTTCGCCGGGTCGACAGTCGTTCACCTCACGGGCGCGACGGCAGGGCTGGCCGGCCTTCTTTTGTTGGGTGCGCGCATCGGCAAGTACGAGCGCGGGCGGTCGAACGCAATCCCGGGGCACAACATGCCGCTGGCCCAGCTGGGCGTGCTGATCCTCTGGTTTGGATGGTTTGGCTTCAACCCAGGGTCGACCCTCAACGCGACGAACCTGCACTTCGCGGACGTCGTCGTGGTCACCAACCTCGCGGCCGCGGGCGGAGCAGTGGCGGCCCTGGTCACGGTCTACCTGATCACGAAGACAATGGACGTAGGCATGATCGGCAACGGCGCCATCGCCGCGCTCGTGGCGATCACCGCACCGTCAGGCTACGTCGAGCCGTGGGCCGGGATCGTCATCGGCGCGGTTGCGGGGGTGATCGTCGTGGTCGGAGTGCTCGCCCTCGACAGGGTGCTCGATGACCCGGTGGGCGCACTGCCGGCACACGGCATGGCCGGCATCTGGGGCACGCTCAGCTGCGGTCTCTTCACAACTCCCGCGCTGGCGAAGTTCAACGGCGTCGGCCAGGGCGGACTTTTCTACACGGGCAGCTTTCACCAGCTCGGTGCGCAGGCCATCGCGGTGGGGGCCTCCTTCGTCACCGTCTTCGTTCTCAGCTACGGGCTTTTCTGGATCATCAAGAAGACAGTCGGTCTGCGCGTCTCGGCAGGGGAGGAGATGGAGGGTCTGGACATCAGCGAGCACGGCATGTGGGGTTACCCCGAGTCGTTCATGCCGGTGCCGGGCGGCGTCTACCGCCCTGCTGACACTCCGACAGTCAACCCGCACCCGCATGATGAACCTGTGCCCGCCCAGCACAAGGAGGTGTCGCCGGCATGACCGCGAACGGAAGTGGCCTGGCGATGAGCATGGTGGTCGCGATCATCCGCCACGAGCGGCTGCAGGAGGTCCAGGACGTCCTGGACGAATGCGGCGTCTCGGGCGTGACGGTGACAGAGGTCAAAGGATGCGGCGCGCAGCGCGGTTACACGGAGAAATACCGTGGGGCTTCCGTGCACATCTCGCTTCGACCGCGCCTGAAAGTTGAGGCGGTCATGAAGTCGGAGATCGTCACCACGGTGGTCGACAAGCTGGCGGTAGCCGGGCGGACCGGCGACGGTGAGGTCGGCGACGGCAAGATCTTCGTCATCGGGGTCGAGGACGCGGTGCGCATCCGGACGGGTGAGCACGGCCCAGAAACCGTCCAGCACGCCGAGCGCGCCATGTGGGGCCACTAAAGATATGAGGGAAAACCCCGATGGTTTTCCCTCATCGCGCGTGCGGCTGCGCCGCAGGCGCTGCTCCCATTCCGGTATACGGTTGGGATTGTCTAAGTAGTCGCTGCAGGCGACCTGTGGCAGACCTCTCGGGCAAAGTCGCGGCCGGGGTGAACCCGGCCGCCAAGGGGATGTCGGTTACATAAGAGGGCGGGTAGGATTTCCCCGGCCGCCCATCCCCGTGCGGTTTTATTTGTTGGCGGTTGTTACGTTTGTGCTGTTCTCGATCCACGAGCGGATCGGGGCTGCTCCGCCGGGATAGCCGACCATCCGGTCCACCAGCTTGCCGTCCTTGAAGAGGCCCAGCGTGGGGATGCCCATGACGCCGTACCGGATGGCGATGTCCTGGTTCACGTCGACGTCCAGCTTCCCGATCTTCACCTTGCCGGCAAACTCATCGGCCAGCCTCTCGACCGCCGGTTCCATCATCTTGCAGGGAGGGCACCATTCGGCCCAGAAGTCGACCACGACGGGGTCCGCGGAGTTGAGCACATCGGCCTCGAAAGTCGGGCCGTCGAAGTGCTGAAGGTTGTTCATGCCCAATACAAGGTCTGAGGCCTGATCTGTATTCCAGCCCCTCTCGCGTCCGCCCTCCGGCGTCTGCCCTCCGGCGCTGCGCCCCACCTCGCCATCAATGGGGAGGAGCCACCTGCCCGCTAAGCGGGGAGGACATAATCGGCTCGTGGCCGTGATCGAAGCGCCGCCGCCGGTGTCCGCCTGGGAGCTGGCGATGCGCCAGTTCGGCGCCAGGCTTTTCGAGGCCGCCCCTGGCCTGGTGACATGGGTGCTGCTGGGGGCCCCGGCGTGGATCCCGATCATCTTCCACTCGTCCGGGGCTCTCTTCGTCGCGGTCGTCGTGCTGCTCTTCGATACCTACTGGGTGGTGCGGGCGGTGAGCGTCGTGACGGGCGTCTACGGCACGATGCTCCGGATGCGTCGGGACATGAGAAAGGACTGGCTGGCGCTCTGCAGGGAGCAAGCCCCGGCCACGGCAGTGGACCCGCTGCGGTACTACCACCTGAGCGTCGTCCCGACCTACACCGAGCCCTATCACGTGCTCGAGCGCACGGTGCAGGCGATTGTTGACTCGAACTACCCGGACGAGCTGAAGCTCGTCGGCATCATCACGCGCGAGACCGACAAGCCTGGGTGGGAGAACGTGGCCCGCCTGAAAGAGAAGTTTGGAAACAGGCTGCGCGGCTTCTATCACATCAAGGACCCGCTGGAGCCTGGCATCGTCATCGGCAAATCCGCCGCGATGAACTGGGGCGGCCGCTGGATGGTCCGGGTCCTCACCGATGAAGGCTTTGACCTGAGCAAGGTCCTGATCACCGATCTCGACTCGGACTATCGCGTCCATCCCCAATACTTCGCTTGGATCAGCTGGCATCACGCGCGCGAGGCGCTGCGCGACTACCTGATCTGGCAGCCGGTGCCGTTGTTCCACAACAACATCTGGCAGGTGCCGCTGGCCGTCAGGATCATGTCCGCCAGCACCTCGCAGTGGCAGATGTTTCTCCACTCGCGGCCACACCGTCTCGTCGCATTTTCTAGCTACACGTGCAGCCTCGACTTCGTGCACAAGGTCGGCTATTGGGACAAGGACGTGATCCCCGAGGACTCGCGGTTTTACTGGAAAGCATTCTTCACCTTCGGCAAGCTCTTCTCGGTCAAATCCGTCTGGTTGCCCATCTACGGTGATTCCCCGCAGGCGCGCGACTACGCCGCGACGCACGTCAGCCAGTACAACCAGATCAAGCGTTGGGCTTGGGGCATCACAGACGTTCCGTACGTGCTCGCCAGGTTCTTCAAGCACCCTGAGATCCCGCTGTGGCTGCGCTTCCGGCGGTTCATGAACCTTTTCCTCAATCACCTCAACTGGATCTTCCTCCCGGTGCTGCTTCTCTTCGGAGCGTCGGTCCCGATCTGGGTCAGCACCGACTTCTCACTGACCGACCTGGGCCAGACGCTGTGGGGAATCTCGGGGGTTCTGCTCGGCGTCACGCTTTCGACGGTGCTCTTCTTCCTCTATTTCGAGATCCGCATGCTGCCGCCCAAGCCCGTGAGCTGGCCATTTTGGAAGAAGGGCGGGATCTACCTCGAATACTTGCTGTACCCGATCGTCGGCCTCGTGATGAGCGTGCTTCCGGCGCTGGAAGCCCACACGCGTTTACTGTTGGGGCGCTACCTCGAATATCGAGTCACGGAGAAGGTGTAGCCGATGGACGAAGCGGGCGTCCGAACCGTAGGCGATGCGTTCAAGACGCTGTTTCACGAGCTGCACGACAAGCTGCGCGAGCAGGTGCGCGGCCTCGACCAGGGAACGCTCAACTGGCGGCCACTGCCTAAAGCCAACTCGATCGCCGTGCTCGTGACGCATAGCCTTGGTTCGGAGCGAGAGATGATCCGGGCCGTGCGGTCGGTGGCGAGCGACCGTGATCGCGATTCGGAGTTCAAGGTCGAGGCCGAGGCCGCGGACTTACTCGGGCTGCTGGACCAGGCCGACCGTGAGCTCGACGAGCATCTTGCGGGACTGACTGTCGAAGACCTGACCCAGGATCGGCCGCGCAAGGATCAGGAGCCCAAACCCGGCCTGCTTTGGCTCATCTCCAACTACGGCCATGCGCGTGAACACCTCGCGCAGATCGAGCTCACGAAGCAGCTGTACGACAGCCGCACTTAGCCCCTCCGGCGCTGCCCCTCCGGCGCTGCCCCTCCGGCGCTGCCCCTCCGGCGCTGCGCGCCACCTCCCCATGAATGGGGAGGAGCCACTCTCTCTTTAGTGGGGAGGAGCCACCTTCCTTAGTTTTTAGGCCCCGCAGACGGGGCCGGTGAAGTAGGGCAGGCAGAACTCCGGTCCGGCCAGCGCCCACAACGTCAGGAACGCGATATACACCAGGGCCAGCACAAAGATGGTTCCGGTGATGATGTTGCGCCCGGGAACCGGCCAGCTCTTCCAGCCCAGTCGGTGGGCCAGGCGCGGACCGGCGATGGCGTCGATGAACGGAAACAGCAGAAACGCGCCGACGACGACCGGCGGGATGACCAGCGACATGATCAGCTCCGGGCCGAGCTTGAGGAACTGAAAGAGGAAGAGGAAGTACCAGTCGGGCCGGGGGATGGTCGTCGCGCGAGGGTCGGCGGATGTCTCCAGCTGAAGGTTCTTCTGCACGAACGCGGAGAGCAGGCCGACCGCGATCAGCATCACCACGGCGATGATCGGGTAGGGCCAGAAGTGGTCGGGGAAGAAGGGGTGGGTGTCCTCGTCGGGCATATCGTCGGCCAGGTGATGCCCCGCGTCGCCCATCAGGATGGGGAAGAGGGCGAGGCCGACCACCACCGAGTAGAGGATGTGGTCTGGGCCGATCGGCAAACGCTTCCACTCGGGCTCGAGCGTGTGTCCGCCGTGCCCGTCCAGCTCGATGATCTGGACCTCTTTGGGAGCGGCGACGGTAGCCCCCGGACCTTCCTTGTTGATCTCTTTCTCGCTCATAGTGGCTCCGAAATCCCATGCGCCCGGATGAAGCGGAAGTGCACGTACATCAAAAGCACTATCACGGCCGGCAGCACAAATACGTGGAGCGTGAAGAAGCGCTGCAGGGTTGGCGGGCCTACCACCGGACCGCCTTGCAGCACTTCGCGAATGGCGGCCCCCAGCCAGGCTGGAGGCGCCGAACCGGCGATCTTGATCGTGACCTCCGTCGCAAAGTATGCCTTGGTGTCCCAGGGCAGGAGGTAGCCGGTCAGTGACAGGAAGAGAACGATCAACAGCATCAGGACACCAACGATCCAGTTGAGCTCACGCGGCGCCCGGTAAGAGCCGGTCCAGTAAACCCGGGCCATGTGGAGAAGCACCATGATGATCAGCAGGTTGGCGCTCCAGAAATGGACTCCCCGGATCAACCAACCCAGGTACACGTCGTTCTGGATGAAGAGGACGCTGTTGTATGCGGGAGCTGGATTTCCGGTCGCATCGGGAATGTAGTACATCGCGAGCAGGACGCCGGTCAGGAGCTGGAACACGATGAGGATGAAGACCATCCCCCCGAAGCAGTAATAGAAGGCGTTGGCGAAGTTCGGCACTCGCTGGTACAGCGCCTCGTCGACCGCTTTGGTGAACGGATAACGCTCGTCGAGCCAGTCCACCACCGCCACCTGGATGTCGCGCGGGTGGGGAATCGCCATCTAGAAACCCAGCACTATGCCCTCAACCTCGATCTCGCTCGGGTTGGGACCCTGCTTCCAGGAGAGGTGGGATAGCGGGTACGCAGCCGGACCGTGGAGCACGCTTCCGTCAAGGCGGAACCGCGAGCCATGGCACGGGCAGTCGAAGCTCGCCTCGGGATGGCCGGGCGCCGCCTTGGCCAGCGCCACCGAGCAGCCGAGGTGCGAGCAGTTGATCGCGAAGACATTGACCTTGCCCTGGTTCTTGACCACAAAGCCGCCAAAGGCGAGCTCGCCCGGTGCGTTGTCGCCGCCACCGTCGGCCATGATGAACGCCGAGTTCGGGTTCCGAGGGGCGTCGAATTTGACCGCGTCGCCGTCCTGCAGCTGGTCGACGGGCGTCTGCAGGGCGACGTTGATGGGGCCCTTCTTCTGTCCTTTCGGCGGGGCGGGCCAGAAGTAGACGAGGATGGGGGCCAGCCCGGTGATCACCGTCGCGGTCATCAGGGACGCCAGCCACCAGCCCAGGAAGGTTCGTCGGGTGACTCGCCTCGGCGCCGCAGCTTCTGCCATCCGGCTCAAATCTTAGCGATCCAGGTAGGGCGGCAGACCCACCGCATGGCGCACCTCGATCATGGTGTGGCGTGCGACCTCCCGGGCCCTGACGCTGCCCTCGTCGAGGATCGCGGTCACCTGCTCGGGGCTGAGCGCCGCTCGTCGCTCTCGGAAGGGAGCGAAGGTCTCGATCATCCTCTCGGCGAGCAGCTTCTTCTTGTCGAAGCAGCCGATCTGAGCCCTGCGGCACAGGTCCCAGTAATGCTCCCAGTCGTCGAAGAAGAACTTGTAGAAGGCGCAGACGTTGCAGCTCCGCGGATGGCCAGGATCGGTCCTTCGTGGACGCTTGATGTCGGTGACCATGCTCAACACCTGCTTTCTGATGACCTCGGAGTCGTCGGTCACGCCGACGACGTTGCCGACCGTCTTCGACATTCGCTGCTTGCCGTCGGTGCCGTTGATGAGCGGCGTCTCCGTCAGGAGGGCGCGCGGCTCTGGAAAAACCGGCGCGTAGGTGCGGTTGAACTTGCGCACGACCTCGCGGATCAGCTCCAGGTGCGCAAGCTGGTCCTTGCCGACCGGCACGCCCGCCCCCTTGACGATCACGATGTCGGCGCCTTGCAGCACCGGATAGGAGAGAAGCCCGAGGTTGACGTTGTCTGGGTGTATCTTCGCCTTCTCCTTGAAGGCCGGCGTGCGCTGCACCCAGCTCAACGGCGTGACCATCGAGAGCAGGAGTGTGAGCTCGGCCACCTCAGGCACCTTTGACTGCTGGTAAAGGACGCTCCGTTCCGGATCGATGCCAACCGCCAGGAGGTCCGCGGTGAGGTCGAAGACCTTGTCCTCGATCTTGTGGCCGTCCGGCTCGGTGGTCAGGGCGTGATAGTCGGCGATGAAGTAGTAGCACTCGTATTGGCTCTGCAGCTCGACCCAGTTCTTGGCCGCGCCGAGATAGTTCCCAAGGTGGAACCGCCCCGTCGGCCGGATGCCGCTGAGAATTCGGACTCGATCTGCCACGGCGAACGAGTGTAGCCAGCCCGAGGATTACGATTTGAACCAGTTGCCAGATCACTATTCGGCAGCCGCCCCGCCGGCCGCGAGCGCCGGCCTCGGCTCACGGGCCCTTCGCAATACCGTAACCGTGCTGGGGGCGAAGGTCGTAGCGCGGCTGATCGCGCTGGTGACCGTGATCTACATCATCAACTCGTTGGAGCCCAGGCGCTACGGGGCCTTCACCGTCCTGGTCAACTGCACCGCCATCGTCAGCGTCGTCCTCGACCTTGGCTTCAACGTGCTGTTTGTACGCGAGGGCGCGCGACATCGCGACGACATCGAGCGCTACCTGCGCAACGTGATGTCGGTGCGCCTCGTCATGTCGGTGCTCAGCCTTGTGCTTCTCGTCGGGGTGCTCATGGTCGTGGGCCTGAGCGACCTCATCGTCCCCGGTTTCTTCTTGATGGTGTTGACCTCCTACTCGACCCTGCTTCGCAACGGCCTCTACGCGGTCCAGCAGCTGGGTTACGAGGCGATCGCCGTGATCCTGGAGAGCGTCGTCCTGCTCGCCCTCGTGCTCTACGGCCGGCAAACCCACCAGGGCGTCACCTATTTCGTCTGGGCGTACGCGGCTCAATACGCATTCAGCTGCGTCTACTTCAGCGTGGTGCTCGCCGTCAAACGCATCGCCGTCATCGGCTGGCGCTTCGAACCTGACCTGGTGCGCGAATGGTTCTGGAAGGGCCTGCCGTTCGCGCTGACCTTCGTCCTGACGATTCTCTATTTTCGGATCGACCAGCCGCTGGTGTTCGCGCTCAAATCTCAGACCGAGGCCGGGTGGTATGGGGCGGCGTACAAGCCGATCGAAGCGCTCCTGTTCATCCCCATGACATTCCTCTCCGTCGTCTTCCCGGTGCTGTCCGTCTATCACCGCGAGCGGCAGACAGAGGTCCTCGACGCGTTGAACCGCTTCTACAAGGCCCTGCTGCTCATGGGTTGGCCGATGAGCGTCGGCATCTTCGTCCTCGCCTATCCGCTCAACGCGGTCATGAGGCTCTACGCACCTTCCGCCCCGGCCCTGCAGATCCTCGCGCTCGCGCTTGGATTCGCGTTCGTGAACAACGCATTCATTGGCGCCCTGAACGCCAGCGACCGCCAGCTCTCCTTCACGTGGGCCGCGGGCTGGAGCCTGGCCGCCAACGTGGTCCTGAATCTGGCTCTCATCCCTACGTTCGGCTATCTCGGCGCAAGCTGGGCGACCGTGCTGACTGAGATCGCGCTCGGCATCGCCGGATGGGTTCTGACCGCGCGCCACGTCGGCCGGGTGCCGATCCTCGCCCTCAGCTGGCGGATCGTGCTCGCTGGATTGGTGATGGGGGTGGCGATCTTTCCGCTCCGCGAGCTGGGCGGGGTGAAGGTCGCGATCCCGATCGCAGCCGGCGTGCTTGTCTACACCGCCGCGGTGCTGCTTCTGCGTGCGCTGAGCGGAGAGGAGATCGCGTGGGCGCGCCGCGCCCTGGCGCTGGCACGATGAGCTCGCGTCCGCTTTATCTCAAACCACGCGGCGCGAGTCAGCTCGTGCCATGGGAGGAGATCGCCGTCGATGCGCCGGAGGTCGGTCGCGAGACGCTGCTGCAAGACGCGCAGTTCGTAGCTCTCGACGTCGAGACGACCGGCAACGCTCCCTTCCTCGTCCTCGAGATCGGGGCCGAGCGCTTTCGACTCGACGGGACCCTGTCGTTCTTTGACACCCTGGTCGACTGCCGCGCGCCGATCAACCCTTACGCCCGCAAGCGCCACCACATCGACCGTTCGATGCTCATCGGCGCCCCCGAATTCAAAGACGCGCGGCGCGGCTTCCTGCGTTTTGCCCAGGGCGCGGTCCTCGTCGAGCACAGCCACGACGCGTTCGACACGTGGCTCGTGGGCCGCGGCCTGGAGAGTCCGCTGGAGCACCCGATCATCGACACGACCGCGCTCGCCCGGCTGGTGCTGGACCTGCCAAAGGGACAGACCCCGGGCCTTGCGCGGTTGGTGGAGGAGCTGCACCTCGACGTCATGCCGGCGCACGCGGCGCTCGACGACGCGCGCGCGACGGCGATGGTGTTTCGCGCCCTGATCGCTCTAGCCCGGGAGAGTCTTGGCTGGAACACGGTAGGTGACGTGCTGGCCGCGCTCCCGCGGCCGCTCGTGGACCGAACCGCGCCTAGTCGAAGAGCGTCAGCTGGAGGTCGGGCTCAGGGTGCTCGAGGCCCGACAGCCCCACCCCGATCAGCCGCACCGGCCGCGACTCCACGTGCGACTTCTCGAGCGCCGAGCGGGCGGCGCGGAAGATCGTCTCGACGTCGTCGGTCGGGCTCGTCCGGCTCACCTGGCGGCTCACCAGCCTGAAGTCGGGCAGCTTGAGCTTCACGTAAACGGTCCGGGCCCGGACGCCGTCCGTCTTCAAACGGTCGGTCACGCGGTCGGTGAGATCGCGCAGCGCCCGCTCGAGCTGGCCGCGGTCGCTGACGTCGTTGTCGAAGGTCGTCTCGGCCGAGATCGTCTTCGCAGGTTTGCTTCCATCCACTGGCGCTCGGTCGCGGCCCTGCGCCAGCCGCTGTAAGACCGCGCCGTTGGTGCCGAGCGCCTGGACCAGGCGCTGGGTTTCGTACGCCGCCAGCGCCCCGACGTTTCGCAGGCCCATGGCATGAAGCCTTTCCTCGGTCTTCGGACCCAGCCCGGGAATGACGCCGATCGGGAGCGGGGCCAGGAAATCAGCTTCGGTGCCCGGTGGCACCAGCACCAGGCCGTCGGGCTTGCGCGTACCGCTGGCCACCTTGGCGACGAGCTTGGACGTCGCGGCGCCGACCGACGCCGTCAGCCCGACCTCTGTGTGAATCTGAAACTTGATCCGGCGCGCGACCTCGTCAGCGGTCGAGGTGCCGTGCCGGGTGCGAGCGGTGACATCCATATACGCCTCGTCCAGGGCCACGCCCTCCACCAGCTCAGGCGAGGTAAAGCGGCGGAAGATCTGATGCACCAGCCGGCTCGCCTCTCGATAACGCGGCCCGTCGGGCGCGATGACGGTCAGCTGCGGGCAGAGCTGCGTGGCCTCGTGCAGGGGCATCGCGGAACGAACCCCGTAGGCCCGGGCCTCGTACGAGGCACCCATGATGACGGCTCGCCGGGAACGGCCTGCCACAGCCACCGGCACGCCGCGAAGCTGCGGGTCGTCACGCTGGTGGACGGACGTGTAGAAGGCGTCGAGGTCGACGTGGAGGATGGTCCTGGGCCAGTTGTCCGGTCTCGCCATTTGCTGTGCAGCGGCCAGTCTGCCACAACAACTTGTGGTCGCCCCCTGGTTGCGGCCCAGATCCTCGGCGAGAAAGCCCTCATCGCCTCTCCGGCGACCATGCGGCTCCGAGGTTTTCCGGCCACGCCTCTAGAATCCGGTGGCGATGAAGGGCGTCATCCTCGCGGGCGGTACGGGCAGCCGGCTCCATCCGCTGACGCGCATCACCAACAAGCATCTGTTGCCGATCTACGACCGGCCGATGATCAACTACGCCATCGAAGCCCTGGTCGGGTCGGGCGTCGGCGAGATCATGCTGGTGACGGGGGGCACGCACGCCGGCGAGTTCCTGCGCTTGCTGGGCAACGGAAACGAGTTCGGCATCGACCGCCTCTTCTACGCGTACCAGGACAAGGCCGGCGGTATCGCCGAAGCCCTCGGTCTCGCCGAGAAATTTGTCGCCGGGGATCGATGCGTGGTCCTGCTGGCGGACAACGTGTTCGAGCGCTCGATCCGGCCGTGCGTCGAAGCATTCAGAAGGCAGGAGAGTGGCGCCCGGGTGGTCCTGTCCAGAGAAGCCGACAGCGCGCACCTTCGGCACCTGGGAGTTGCGCAGTTCGACGGCAATCGGAGGATCGAGCGGATCATCGAAAAGCCGGCGGAGCCGCCGAGCGAGTTCGCCGTCACCGGCGTCTACTTCTACGACGAGACCGTCTGGAAGGTGCTGCCAGAGCTGAAGCCGTCAGGTCGCGGGGAGCTCGAGATCACCGACGTCAACAACTGGTACCTCGAGCACAGCCGGATGGAATATGACGTCCTCGACGGTTTCTGGGGTGACGCGGGCGAGTCGATCCAGGCCTACTACGCGGTCCACGATTTCGTGCGGGCGCACGGCGCGAACAGAGAAGGATGAGCATCGACGGCGTCGTCCTGAAAGAGCTGACCACGCATGCGGACGAGCGCGGCTTCTTTCGCGAGGTGATCCGCGAGTCGGATGAGTTTTTTGATCATTTCGGCCAGTGGAGTCATTCCTTGATGCATCCCGGCGTCGCGAAGGCGTGGCACATCCACCAGCACCAGACTGACTGGTGGTACGTCATCGGCGCGCTCAAGGTCGCGCTCTACGACACCCGCGAGGACTCGCCGACCAAGGGTCAGCTGATGGAGTTCCTGATGGGTGACACCAGGCCGGCCTGCTTGAAGATTCCGCCTGGCGTGGCTCATGGATGTCGGGCGCTCGAGGTCACGCACATCCTGTACATCACGTCTCACGTTTACGCGCCCGACGACGAGGGCCGGATACCCCATGACGACCCCACCATCGGTTACGACTGGACGGCCGGTCCCCCCATCAAGTGACGCGGTCGCTCCACCGGATCCTTGTCGCGGGCGCCGCGGGCTTCATCGGCTCGAATTTCGTGCGCCACCTGCGGCGCACGCGCCCGGAGGTCGAGATCACGGTGCTGGACAAGCTCACGTACGCCGGCAACCTCGCCAACCTGGCCGATGTCGAAGGGCAGCCTGGTTATCGCTTCGTTCGCGGCGACATCTGCGACGACGAGCTGGTCAACGAGCTGGCGTCGCAAACCGACGCGATCGTTAATTTCGCCGCCGAAACTCACGTCGACCGCTCGCTGATGGATCCCTTCGCTTTTCTCGAGACTGACGTTCGTGGAACCGCGGTTCTGTGCGAAGCGGCGCGCAAGCATGAACACGAGGTCTTCCTCCTGATCAGCACGGATGAGGTTTATGGCGACGTACCAGAAGGGCGCTCCGCCGAAGACGACGCCTTCCGGCCGCGGAGCCCGTACTCCGCAAGCAAGGCCGGAGGAGAGCACGTCGCGCGCGCCTACGCGGAGAGCTTCGGGCTGCCGCTCCTGGTCACGCGCGGGTCGAACAACTACGGACCGTACCAGTACCCGGAGAAGCTGATTCCGGTGTTGATCACCAACGCGATCGACGGCCTGCCGCTGCCGCTCTACAACGACGGTTCGGCGGTGCGTGATTACCTGTACGTCGAAGACCACTGCCGCGCCATCGACCAGGTCCTGCATGAGGCCCCGCTCGGCAGCGTCTACAACATCGGCACGGGCTCGGAAACGACAGGGCTCCAGGTCGCGGAGGCAGTACTCGAGATCATGGGCAAGCCGCGCAGCCTGATCGAGTTCGTCGCCGACCGGCCAGGTCACGACTACAGATACGCACTCGACGTCTCACGCATCACAGAGCTGGGTTGGGAGCCTCAGGTCACGTTTGCCGAAGGCCTGGAACGGACCGTGCGGTGGTACCAGGAGCACCATGAGTGGTGGCGCCCGCTCAAGTCGGGCGAGTATTGGGAGTACTACAAGCGCAACTACCGGCCGCTGGCAGGGCGCTGAGAGCGGGTTCGGAGCTCAGTCGGGGGTAGGCTTGGGCACCGGCCGCCACGTGCGTCCATCCCACCAGTAGTAACCATCGGCTGATCGGAGGGCGGCCGGTGGTGCCTCGCTCGACGCATCCCTCCATGCCTGGCCGTCCCACCAGTAGTGGCCATCGGGTGACATCTGGACTCCTCCGGGCACGGCCGCATACGCGGGAACCGAGACCCGGCGCCCGACACGCCGGATGAGGATGACCACAAACAGGGCGATGCCGGCCACCAAGGCAAGGACGAGGATGTCGATGGCCAGTCCTGGCGGCAGCAAGGAGAATCGATTGATCGCGGAGGTTGCGTTCTCCGGCCACTGCGCGGGCGGAATCGTGCTCGCCGGTGCGAGCTCGTACTGCTTGCGCGTCTGAGCCGGCGCGGCGTCGGCCAGGTCATCCGCCTGCGAAAGCATTCCGATCATGAAGTAGTCGTTGCCTTTGACGAACACGACGATGTCCACGTAGGCGGGAGTTACCGGGTCGGCGAAATGGCCGCCGAAGTATTGGTCAAGCCCACTTACCGCAACCGTCTTGCTGTAGTACCGGTCCGATCGGTACTCGGCTTCGGAGGCGTTCAGCCAGCTCTTTGCGCCTGCGCCTCCGCTGAAGGCGATGACGACCTCGAGCAGGACGTGACCGCTTCCGTGTTGGACCCAGCTCCGCCCGAAACCAGTCACGAAGCCGTCATGTTTCAGCGTCGTCTGGGTGCCGGATGGGTCGGCCGGGGCAAGGAAGCTGACGTACTCGAGCACGTTGAAATCGCCCTGGACCGTCATGAATGCCTTCGAGTACTGGATGTAATCGGAGGTCACCGGCGTCGCAAGCACCGAGTCCAGAGCAGGCGACGGGGAGGGCGATGCGATGGCGGCCGACGGGGCCGCCAACAAGGCCGCGACACCCCCAGCGAGCATGACGCGGAACACGTCCGGCCTGACTCTCAGCCCGTGGGCGGGGGTCCTGGCTCCGTCGCCGGCGGAACCGGTCGCCAGCTGCGGCCATCCCACCACGTCACGCCGTCGAAGGAGCGCTGCGCTGTCGGCGGCACCTCGCGCGACGAATCCCGCCAGGTCTGGCCATCCCACCAGTAGTTGCCATCTTCAGATAGCTGGATCGCGCCCGCCCCGCCTGCCATCGCCGGCATGGCGCCGCCGCGACGCATCGTCGCGAGGACAACGCCCACCACCACCACCGCGAGCACGATGGCGAGGACCACCACCACCGGCACCACCGGGAACGAGCTGGACTTGTTCGCAATGTTCTCCGGCCACTGCGAAGTCGGAATCGTGCTGGCCGGCGCGGAATCGAACTGCGTCTTGGTCTGGTTGGTGGCAACCGTCAAAACGTCATCCTTACCCGACGCGAGGACCACAAAGAAGATGTCGTTGCCTTTGACGAACACATACAGGTCGACGAAAGTGTTGGTCTGTGTGTCAGCGAAGTGAGCGCCGTAGTAGTTGTCGATGCCCGAGATGGTGTTTGCGTGTTTGTAGTTGGAGTCGGCCTTGTCCGAAGCCTCGATTGCAGTCAGCGCGCTCCGGGCGCCCTTTCCGCCGGTGAACGCCATCACCGCTTCGATCATGGCGTGGCCTGCGGATGCCTGTCCCCACTCCTTGCCGTACCCGTCGACGAAGCCGTCCTTCTTCAAGGTGGTCTCCGTTTCCGTCGCGGCCGGACCGGTTGAGTTGGTCGTCGCCCAGTCGTGAGCGTCGAACTGGCCGTGGAGCACGCCCGTCGTCAGCTCGGCAAAGTCGGAGCTGGGCGGCGGGGCGAGCACCTTGTCCAGGGACGGGGAGGGACTGGGCGTCGCGGCGTCGGCGGAGAGAGGAGTAAGCGCCAGCGTGGCGATGGCGGCGGCCGCCAAGGCCTGGAGTTGGCGGTTCACGCGGCACATCTTATCGATTAAACGCGAACCTACCTGCCATTCCGCGCCAGTACCAATGGAGGTAGCGCGGAAGCCACTCCCAGAGGCGAAACCGGCTCTGGCCGGCCATCCGGTCGCGCCAGGTGGTGGGCACCTCCGCGACGTGCATCCGGAGCCGGTAAGCCTTCACCGTGAGCTCCAACCCCAGCTCGAAGCCGCCTCGCGATTCGATTGTGACCTGGTTGAGCAGGCGCTTGGAGTAGAGGCGGAAGTTGCTCGTGGCGTCATGCACGGGCAGCCCGCCGAGCCAGTGCAGTGAGAGGCCGGCGATTCGAGACATCGTCCGCTTGAGCAGCGGTCCGCCGACCTGGCGCCCGCCGCGCATGTAGCGCGAGCCGGCGACGACGTCGGCGCCGCCGCGGGCCAGCTTATACATGGGGTCGATATCGGCCGGGTCGTCGGAGCCGTCGCCCATCGTGATCAGAACGTAAGGCGCTCGCGCCGCACGAAGCCCTGATTTCATCGCGTTGAGGACGCCGCGCCCGAGCGTGTTCTTGTGCAGCCGCAGCTGGGGAAGCTCGGCCTGGAGGCGCTTGACCACGGGTACCGTCGTGTCCTCGTCGAAGTCGTGCACGACCAGCACCTCGAGGGGTCGGGTCTGGGTTTGCTCGACCACTCCCCGCAGCGTGCCCACCACATTCTCGCCCTCGTTGTAGACGGGGATCACGATGCTCAGGGCAGGCGTTTCGTCGCTCGCCCTGCCGCCTAGATGCGCCGGGCCTCGATCTCTTCGCGGATCCATGGGATCACCTCGTCCAGCACGTCTTCGAGCGACGTCGTCGCTTCAAAACCCAGCATCTCGCGCGCCTTGCGCACATCGGGCACCCGCATCTGCACATCGTGCTCGTAAGGCGGGTCGGTGACCAGCCGCATCGGCTTGCCAGGGCCGTGAACCTTGCGCCAGATGACCTCCGCCAGCTCACGCACGGTCGTCGAGCGGGCGGTGGAAAGGTTGAAGTCCTCGTTTAGCGCCCGGTCCGACTCCATCGCGAGCCGGATTCCCAGTGCGAGGTCGCCTCCATACGTGTAGTGCCGCACCTGGCTGCCGTCGCCGAGGATGTGCAGCGGGTCCTGGCCCTTGATCACCTTCTGCACCAGGTCTGGCACAACGTGGCTCATCGCGAGCTTGACGTTCCCGCTCATCACGTCGTGGTCGCGGAGCGCGCGCCGCTCGCCGATGCCGACGCAGTTGAAGGGACGCACGATCGTGAACGGCAGCCCGTACTGCTCGTGGGCGCCGCGCGCGAAGTACTCGGTGGCGAGCTTCTGGAAGCCGTAAGTGGAGCGGGGAGGGGGGCTCGTGAGCTGGGCGCCTTCTGGCGTGGGGAACACCGACGTGGACTCGAACACCATGCTGCTCGACAGCACTGTGATCTTTTGCAGCCGTCCCAACCGGAAAGCGCTGAGTGCCGCGTCGAAGGTGGCCGCGCAGATACGTTCGTTCTCGGCGAGCAGGTCGTATGCGAACTCGTGGAAGTACGAGATGCCGCCGATCATCGCGGCGCCGGCGACGATATGGTCGCAGCCAGCCGCGAGCTCGGTCAGGAGCGCCGCATCCTTGGCGTCGCCTTCGACCAGGCGGTACCGAGGTTCGTTGTCGAAGGTGCGCCGGACCGGGCCGTACTTGCTGAAGTTGTCGACCCCGACCACCTCGTGGCCGGCGTGCAACAGCTCGGCGACGAGGTACCCGCAGATGAATCCCGATGCGCCAGTGACGAGAGCTTTCATGCGTTGTCTGTAGGCCTGGCTTTGCCAGGCCGTCTAACCCGCGTCGCGATTTGCCACCAGACGTACCTGCGGAGCAATTAAGACAAGACCCTTCCTTATACGAAAGGGAGAGCAGCGCCGTCAGGCGCGATGAGAGGGAACGGCGCGTTCCCTCTCATAACCTGATGGGTCCGGTGATGCCCCAGATGTCGACCACTTCCCGGCCGTCGAGCTCGAGCTCGCGATATGCGCGATGCGGAGCGCCGACCACGATCACGTCGGAATCGTGCAGCACCTTCTCCAGCGGCTCGAAGGTCGGGTCGGGAACATACGGGTCGCTGCAGAGCACCTTCGCGCCCTTGAACTGCGCGAGCTTGCGCAGCTTGTAGCTGAGCGATGCGCGCGCGTCGTCGGACTCGCCCTTGAAGGCCATGCCCAGGATGCCCACCGTCCGTCCGAGCAGAGGCCGGCGTGAGTTGAGCGTGTCGACGATGTAGCCGGGAAGTCCCTCGTTGACCTGCATCGCGGCCTGGCCCATGGGAAAGTGGTCTGGGGTGAACGCGGAAAGCTGCATCGTGTCCTTCAAGAGACATGGGCCCGCGGCGAAACCAGGACCGGGCAGGTCCGCCGCGCGTGGATAATCCTGCCGGATTGCATTCAGCACGCGGTTGTAGTCGAGACCGGAACGGTTGACGATCTGAAAGAACTGGTTCGCGATCGCGAACTTCATGTAGCGCCAGGTGTTGGTAAGGAGCTTCGCCAGCTCGGCCTCGAGGGGCGTCGTCCGGACGACGGAGGCGACGCCCATGCGCTCGAACAGGTCCCGCGCCTTGGCGAACGCCGCGTCTGAGTTGACGCCGACCAGCTGCGGCAGCGTCCTCAGCTCCTCCAGAGCATGTCCCTCTGCGATCCGCTCCGGGCAGAACGCGACGTCCGCCTCAATGCCCGCCGCGCGAAGCCGCCGCTCCACCGTCTCGCTGGTACCCGGGAAGACCGTCGAACGCAAGACGATCAGCGAGCCGTTCTGCACGTGGGGTGTCAGCTCGTCGAGGACCTTCTCGAAAATCCGCACCGACGGGTTCATGAACTCGTCGATCGGCGTGCCGATGACGAGGATCACCGTGCGGGTGCGCCTGAGCATCGCCGGGTCCCGGGACAGCTCGAGCCGGCCGGTCGGCAGCAGCTTGGTCAGGAGGGGCTCGGCGCCTGCTTCTCGGAAGGGCACGTGGCCGTTCTTGACCTCGTCGATCTTGTCTGCGTCGATGTCGTTGATGCCGACGCGATAGCCGCACTCGGCGAGCGACAGGGCGAGGGGTAGGCCGACGTGGCCGCAGCCGCCGACAATGACAAGGTCCAGGTCGAGGTCCTTCATGGCGGCCAAATTATGATCTCCGCACTCATGAACTCACCTCGGAAGGGCCTTGGTCGCCCATCCGTGCTGCTGGACATGAGGCCGCTCCAGGGTCCGAGCGCCGGCCGCGGCGTGGGCGCCTACGCTCGCGGCCTGCTGCAGGGACTGGTCAGGGCGGGCTTCGACTCCAACCTGACGCTGCTGCTCGATATTGCCTTTGACGAGCCCGCTTTGCCTGCCGGCCGCTTCAAGCTCGCCGGATCCCGGCGGCGCAGCCACGGCCAGCTCGCGGCGTACGAGGACGCCGTCGTCCTGACCGCCGATATCCAGCGGATCGGCCCCGACGTCTACCACGCGATCGACCTCCACCTTCCGGGCCGTTCCCCGTGCCCCGTGGTGGTGACTCTGCACGACCTGATCCCCTGGGCGTGGGGAGGTCCGCGCATGCTTGGGGAGCGGTTTCGCTACTTGGCTGGACGCCGGCTGCTCCGCCGCGCGGACCTCCTCATCGCCGTTTCCAACGCGACCGCGGAGGACGCGAGACGGCTCCGCATGGCGGCGCCGGGCCGGATCCGAGTTATTCCCGAAGCCGCAGGCCCGGTTTTTGCGCCGCGACAGGGAGCCGCGGCCCGCGTCAAGGATCGATGGAGCCTGGGTGGCTCCTACCTCCTGTTCGTCGGCGCTCTCGATGCTCGCAAGGACCCGCGGGCCCTACTTCAGGCCTGGCGCACCGCCAGGTTGCTCCATCCGGGGCTGCAGCTGGTGATCGCCGGCGACCCCGGCCGCCAGGCCCCGGCGAGCATGGAAGGAGCGGTTCGCCTGGGCCGGGTCGACGATGAGGCTTTGGCCGACCTCTACTCCGCTGCCGGCTGCCTTGTTTTTCCGAGCCGCTACGAGGGGTTTGGCCTGCCCTGTGTGGAGGCGATGGCCTGCGGCTGTCCGGTGGCCGCTTTTCGCAACTCGAGCCTGCCTGAGGTGGTGGATGACGCGGGCATCCTGGTTGCCGACGGCGACGGCGAGGCGCTCGGCAAAGCCGCCGCCGACATGATCCGCGAACCTGAACGGTGGAGGCGGGCCGGGCTGCGGCAGGCGAGCAAGTTCAGCTGGGACAGGGCCGCCCGGGAGACGATCTCGGCCTACCGATCCCTGGCCTGACGATCCCCGATTGAGATAATCGCGTCGCCGTGAGCAAAGTCGCCGTCATCGGCGCCGGCTACGTGGGGTTGACGACTGCCGCGTGCCTCGCCGACCTGGGCAACGACGTGACGGTGGTCGACATCGACCAGAACAAGATCGCCCAGCTCAAGCGTCACCAGGTGCCGTTCTATGAGCCTGGCCTGCACGAGCTGGTCGAACGCAACACCAGGGCGGGTCGCCTCGCCTTCACCACGTCGTACGTGGACGCGGTGCCGGGCGCCGAGTACGCGATCATCGCCGTCAGCACGCCCGAAGGCGAAGGCGGCGAGGCTGACCTTTCCTACGTCGAGGCGGCCGCGAGCTCGATCGCCGACGCGATGGACGGGCCGCTGGTCGTCGTCAACAAATCCACGGTGCCGCCGCTGACGGGCGACATGGTCTCGCGGGTGTTGAAGAAGCGAAACACGGAGCACGAGGCCGCGGTCGTCTCCAATCCGGAGTTTCTGCGCGAGGGCTCCGCCATCCAGGACTTCATGCACCCCGACCGGATCGTGGTGGGTAGTCACGACCGCGAGGCGGCCGAAAGGGTGGCCATGCTATACGCGCCGTTGGAGGCGCCTGTCCTTATCACCCCGAACATCTACACGGCGGAGATGGTGAAGTACGCGTCGAACGCTTACTTGGCAACACGCATCTCGTTCATCAACGAGATTGCCATGATCAGCGAGCGGGTGGGCGCCGATGCGAAGCTGGTGGCGGAAGGCATGGGCCTCGACAAGCGCATAGGACCCCACTATCTCGACGCGGGGATTGGCTGGGGCGGGAGCTGCTTTGGCAAGGATGTCTCCGCCTTGACCGCCGTCGCGGAAGGATTTGACTATCACCCCGAGCTCCTGCACGCGGTCAGGGATATCAACCGCGACCAGCGCATGCTCGTGATCGACAAGCTGCGGGAATGCCTCGAGGAGCTTCCGGGGCGGGTGATCGGCCTGCTCGGGCTCGCCTTCAAACCCAACACGGATGACATGCGTGATGCCCCGAGCCTCGACATCGCCAAGGTCCTGCTTGCGGCAGGGGCCGAGGTCCGCGCCTACGACCCCGCCGCGATCGAGAGGTCGAGGACGCTGCTGCCTGCCGTGGAGTATCTGAAGGACGCATATGAGGTCGCCGCGGGTGCGGACGCGATTGTCCTGGTTACAGAATGGAACGAGTTCCGGCAGCTCGACATGGCGCGCGTCAAACTTCTGATGCGGCGGCCGGTAATCGTCGATGGTCGCAACATTTATGACCCCAAGGCCATGATCCGGCTGGGTTTCACGTATCGCGGCATTGGCCGCGAATAAGCCCAGGGCCGTAGTTTCCGGCGGGGCCGGCTTCATTGGTTCTCACCTTTGCGAGGCCTTGCTCGACCGAGACATGCGCGTGCTCGCGCTCGACAACTTCATCACCGGCTCGGCCCAAAATCTGAGCTCCCTGCAGGGAAACCCCGACTTCGAGTTTCGCCAAGCAGACGTCAATCACGGCGTTTTCATAGGCGGCAACGTTCGTTATGTGCTGCACTTTGCCTCGCCCGCGTCGCCGCCGCAGTACGACGCGAATCCGATTCACACGCTCAAAGTCGGCACCATCGGGACCATGAACATGCTCGGCCTGGCGCGCGCCAAAAGCGCGACGTTTCTCCTGGCGTCAACGTCCGAGGTCTACGGCGACCCTCTCATCCACCCCCAGCCGGAGAGCTACTGGGGCAACGTCAACCCCATCGGTCCGCGCGGCTGCTACGACGAGGCAAAGCGGTGCGCCGAGGCGTACGCGATGGCGTACCAGCGCACGCACCAGGTCGACACTCGAATCATCCGCATCTTCAACACCCACGGTCCCCGGATGCAGATCTCCGACGGCCGCGCCATACCGAACTTCATGGCGCAGGCAATTCGAGGCGAGCCGCTCACGGTTTACGGCGACGGGTCGCAGACGCGCAGCATCTGCTACATCTCTGACCTCGTCCGCGGCGTGCTCGCCGCGCTAGAACGCGGAGACGAGCTGCCGGTCAACCTCGGCAACCCCGAGGAGGTCAGTGTGCTCGAGCTTGCGAAAGCGATCATCCGGCTCGCCGGCTCGAGCAGCCGCATCGAGCACCGTGAGCTCCCGGTCGATGACCCCAAGCAGCGCCGGCCGGACATCACCCACGCCCGTGAATTTCTCGGCTGGCAGCCGGTGGTGGGTCTGGAGGACGGACTGCGCCAAACCCTCGCATACTTCCGCTCGGTTCTATGACGACCCCCGACGAAATGAAGCGCTACGTCCGGGACGTGCCCGACTACCCGCAGAAGGGCATCATCTTTCGCGACATCACGCCGCTGCTCGGCGACAAGAACATCTTTCGCGAGGTCGTCGAGCTGATGTCGAAGGCGTGGACCAAGGATCCACCTGACCTGGTGGCGGCGATCGAAGCGCGCGGTTTCATCCCCGGCGCCGCGATCGCCGTCAAGCTGGGGGCGGGATTCGTCCCGATCCGCAAGACCGGCAAGCTGCCCTGGATGACGGTCATGGAATCCTACGATCTCGAATACGGGACCGACCAACTGGAGGTCCACTCGGACGCCGTCCAGCCCGGCCAGAAGGTCCTGATCGTGGATGATGTTCTTGCTACGGGCGGGACGGCTTCGGCCGCCGTCCGCCTCATGCGCAAGCTCGGCGCCGACGTGGTCGGAGTGCAGGTCCTGATCGAGCTCGGGTACCTCGACGGCCGCCAGAGGCTCAGTGATGTCAAATTGGTGAGCGAGATCACCTACTAGGAGAAGAATTTTGAAAGTCAGCTCGAGGGGTAGCGACGTAAAGGACTTGAACCTGGCCGCGCAAGGTCAGGATCTCATTGATTGGGCCGCGCGCGAGATGCCGGTGCTGACGTTGATCCGGCAGCGCTTCACGAAAGATCAGCCGCTCAAAGGCCTGCGTCTTGCCGCGTGCCTGCATGTCACCAGCGAGACGGCGAACCTCATGCTGACCCTGAAGGCGGGAGGCGCGGACATCGCCCTGTGCGCGTCCAACCCTCTGTCCACGAACGACGCGGTGGCGGCCGCGCTGGCTTCTCACCACGGGGTGAAGACCTACGCCATCCGGGGCGAGGACAACGAGACCTATTACGAGCACATCGAAGCCGCCCTCGACCACCACCCTCAGCTCACGATGGACGACGGCGCCGACCTCGTCTCGGTCCTGCACAAATCCCGGCGCGATCAGCTGCCGGAGGTGATCGGCGGCACCGAGGAGACCACGACCGGTGTCATCCGCCTGCGTGCGATGGCCGAGCATGGGGTGCTCGCCTATCCGATCGTCGCCGTCAACGAGGCCGACACGAAGCACATGTTCGACAACCGGTATGGGACCGGGCAATCGACGATCGACGGCATCATCCGCTCGACCAACGTCCTGCTGGCCGGCAAGACCTTCGTGATCGCCGGTTATGGGTGGGTCGGGCGAGGTCTCGCCTCGCGCGCGAAAGGGCATGGCTCGGACGTGGTCATCACCGAGGTCGACTCGGTCAAGGCGCTCGAGGCGGCCATGGATGGGTTTCGCGTCCTGAAGATGGACGACGCGGCGCGCGAGGGCGACATTTTCGTCACCGTCACCGGCGACGTCAACGTGCTGGACCGCAAGCATTTCGAGGCGATGAAGGACGGCGCGATCCTCGCCAACTCGGGTCACTTCAACTCCGAGATCAACCTCAAGGCTCTCGATGAGCTGGCGACCGGGGTCCGGCAGGTGAGGCCGTTGGTACAGGAGTACCGGCTGGCCGACGGACGCCGCGTCTTCCTCCTGGGCGAGGGCCGGCTCATCAACCTCGCCGGGGCCGAAGGTCATCCCGCGGCCGTGATGGACATGAGCTTCGCGAACCAGGCGCTGTGCGGGGAATACATCGCCAAGAACGCGAGCCAGCTGGAGCGAAAGGTTTACGACGTGCCGGACGATATTGATTCCGAGGTCGCGCGGCTCAAGCTGCACGCGATGGGGATCGGGATCGACACGCTGACCGACGAACAGCGCCGCTATCTCTCCTCGTGGGAAGAGGGCACCTGAACCTCCCCGCCGGCGCTTCGCGCCACCTCCCCGGCAAGCGGGGAGGGACTTAACCAACAATGTTTGGGCCCGCTCGGCGCACGTGGGTGCTGGGCGGAGGGGGGGCGCGGGGCGCCGCCCAGGTCGGGGTGCTGCAGGCGCTGTTTGAGGCCAACATCGAGGCGCCCGCGGCGGTAGTGGGGACCAGCGTCGGCGCCCTGAACGGAGCTTCGATCGCCGCGTATCCATCCCTCGCCGGGACGATGATGCTGCGCGAGGTCTGGATGTCGCGACCTGCGCTGAGCGTGTTCCAGGCCCACCCGCTCGGCCTGGTCGTGTCGGGAATCCGGCGCGATCAGCTCAGCGCGTTTCCGCAGCGGAACGTGCGCCGGCTCATCGATCGGGCGCAGGCCCTGATGGGGGTCACCACCTTTGAACAGCTGCGGCTCCCCCTGGCCGTGGTGGCGACCGATCTCAACGCCGGCAGGCCGGCGGTGTTCCGCTCGGGCGACCTGACCCCCGCCCTCCTGGCGTCAACCGCGATCCCGGGCGTGTTTCCGATGGTTCGCATCAACGGCCGCGAGCACCTCGACGGGGGAGTGGTAGCCAACACGCCGCTCAACACCGCGGTGGACGATGGCGCCAGGGAGATCCTTGCCGTCAGCCTGATGGCCGGTGGCGAGAATGAGCCCTCACCGGCGGGCTTTGGCGAGCTGATCGCGCGAACGCTGCAGCTTTCGCTGCATCACCAGATGCTCAGCGACTACGAAAGACTGCGGGAGCGATGCCGGATCGTCGTCCTGTGCCCGATCACGGCCCCCACCGCGACCTGGGAGATGAAGCGGGAGCACCTGGAATCCGTGATGGAGTCGTCGCGGGTGGCGATGGCTTCGCTCCTGCGCCAGCGGGGCTCGAAGCTGTTCCGCCACTCCGGAATCCACTACCTGCCGCTGAGATAGGATTCGCCTGTCCCAGAGGTATGAACCTGGCGTCTGGGGATCGGCCCATACGGCGGCCCTCCTTGCCGGCGCGGGAGATTCAGAGGAGGACCGCATGTCGTCACTGTTCACGTCTGAGTCAGTCACCGAAGGCCATCCGGACAAGCTCGCCGACCAGATCTCCGACGCCATCCTCGACGCGATCCTTGCCAAGGACCCGCTGGCTCGAGTCGCGTGCGAGGCGATAGTCACCACCGGCCTGGTGATCGTGGTGGGAGAGATCACAACGGACTGCTACGTCGACATTCCGCGCATCATCCGGCAGACGGTCCGCGAGGTCGGCTACACGCGCGCGAAATACGGCTTCGACGCCGAGACGTGCGGTGTGGTGACCAGCATCGACGAGCAGTCACCGGACATCGCCCACGGCGTCGACGTCGGCGGCGCCGGCGACTCGGGGATGATGTTCGGCTTCGCCTGCGATGAGACGCCCGAGCTCATGCCGCTTCCGATCACGCTGGCGCATCGACTCGCCCGCAAGCTGGCCGACGTCCGCCGCAACAAGACCCTGAGCTACCTGCGGCCTGACGGCAAGGTCCAGGTGACCGTCCGCTATGGCGATGACGGCAAGCCCAGCGGCGTCGAGAACGTGGTGCTCTCGACGCAGCACCACGACGAGGTCGAGGCCGACCAGCTGCGCTCCGACATCGCGGAGCACGTGATCGATGCCGTGATTCCACCCGAGTTGCTCCACGGGTCGGTGCGCTCGTTCATCAACCCCACCGGGAGGTTCGTGATCGGCGGCCCGGTCGCCGACGCAGGTCTGACCGGCCGCAAGATCATGGTCGACACCTACGGCGGGTATGCCCGCCACGGCGGCGGATGCTTCTCGGGCAAGGACCCGACGAAGGTCGATCGGGCCGGCGCGTACGGCGCCCGGCACGTCGCCAAGAACATCGTGGCAGCAGGCCTCGCGAGCAAATGTGAGGTCCAGGTCTCTTACGCGATCGGTGTCGTCAAGCCGGTCGCGATTCGGGTCGATACCTTCGGCACGGGAAGTGTTTCCGAGGCGACGATCGCCACCGCCGTCTCCAAGCTCTTCGACCTGAGCCCGCTGGGCATCATCAAGGAGCTCAACCTGCGCCGCCCACTCTTCCGCCAGACGGCGGTGTACGGGCATTTCGGCCGCACGGACATCGACGCGCCGTGGGAATCCACCGCGCGCGCGAAGGACCTTGCCGAAGAGGTCCAATGACGGCGCAACGACGTCCGGAACCAGGCATCGCCTCTCCCCATTCATGGGGAGGGGGCAGGGGTGAGGCCACTGTCGCTGTGATTCCCGCCGGCGGCGCGGGCACGCGGCTGTGGCCGCGCTCGCGCAGCTCGACGCCAAAACACGTGCTGCCTCTCGCGGACCGGGGCCGGACGCTGCTTCGCGCGACATACGACCGCGCGAAAGCGGTCGCGGACGAGGTCTTCGTGCTCACCGAGGTGAGGCAGCGCGAGATCATCGAGGCGGTCCTGCCGGAGGTCGACGTATCGCATCTGATCCTGGAGCCGTCGGCGCGCGGCACCACGAACGCCTATGGCCTGGCCTCGCTGATCCTCAACGAGCGGATGCCTGGGGCGGTGATGATCGCGCTCCCGGCGGACCATGTCGTCCACGGCAGCGCTCAGGTCGCCAGGGCCGTGCGCGCCGCCGTCAAGGCCGCGGCCACCACAGGCTGCCTGGTGACGGTTGGTCTGAAACCGACATTTCCGTCGACCGGGCTCGGCTACATCCACGCGCCTGGCCGCGTGTCGCGGGGCACGCTGCGGGTGCGGCGGTTCATCGAAAAGCCGAATGCGGCAAGCGCCAAGCGGT
This sequence comes from Chloroflexota bacterium, assembly GCA_005882135.1. Taxonomy (GTDB): domain Bacteria; phylum Chloroflexota; class Dormibacteria; order Dormibacterales; family Dormibacteraceae; genus 40CM-4-65-16. Next base: position 23,263 of record VBDR01000026.1, on the reverse strand, counting down.
TCATGCGGGAGGGCGGCTACTACTGGAACCTCGCCTGGTTCTCCTGGAGGGTCGACGTCTTCATCGAGGAGCTTGCCAGGCACGCGGCACGACACCTTGCGGCTTTGCGCAAGGTGGTCGCCGCCCGCAACGCCGGTGACGAGGCAACCGCAGCCGAGCTTTACCGCCGCCTGCCGGTCGAGGTTGTAGACCGGACCGTCATGGAAAAGACCGACCGGCTTCTGCTCGTGCCGGGTGCTTTTGATTGGGCGGATATCGGCAACTGGGCAGAGCTCGGTGACCGGGTGCGCGCGGACGCGCGCGGCAACTCGGTTGACGGGGAAGCCGTGCTGGTCGATACCACCGGGAGCCTGATCTTCGGTGACCGCCGGCTCATCGCCGCGATCGGCGTCGAGGACATGATCATCGTCGACACCGAGGACGCGCTGCTGGTGGTGCCGCGCTCGCGTGCGCAAGACGTGCGCAAGGTCGTTGAGGCCCTCAAGCGGGCGCGCAAGACCCGTTACCTTTAGGGCAATGGCCTCGCCGCAGATCAAGTTCGGAACCGACGGCTGGCGCGGAGTCGTCGCGGACGATTTCACCTTCGGCAACGTCCGCCGCGTCGCGCAGGCGACCGCCAAATACATGAAGTCGCGTTCCAACGACCCCCTCGCGATCGTCGGTTACGACTGCAGGTTTGCTTCGGAGGACTTTGCGCAGGCCGTTTCCGACGTGTTCGCGAGCAACGGCATCAAGACGCTGGTCTTCGACCGTCCATCGCCAACCCAGGTCGCGTCCTGGACGGTGATCGACCGCAAGGCGACCGGCGCCGCGGTCATCACAGCGAGCCATAACCCATATCAGTTCAACGGCTACAAGTACAAGACCGAGACGGGGAGCGCGGTGCCGTCCGAAGTCATCGCCGAGCTGGAACAAACCATCAATGCGCTCGATGAAGTGGCGCCTCCTGATCGCAGCGTCGCCCATGGTCTTGTGTCTGCTTACGATCCGCGGCAGCCTTACTACGCGCAGGTTGCGCGCATGGTCGATCTCGACGCGATCAAGGAAGCCGGCCTTCGCATCGTGCACGAGTGCATGTATGGGTCGGGCTACGGCTACATCGCGGAGATGGTGGGCGGGGGCCGCAGCACGGTGACCGAGCTGCACAACCAGCGCAACCCGCTCTTCGGCGGCATCAATCCGGAACCGATACCGCCCAACATCGATTCGACGATCTCGTTCATGAAGGTCGGCGGCCAGGACCTGTGCATCTGCACCGACGGCGACGCCGACCGCGTCGGCATCATCGACGAGACGGGCCGCTTCATCAACCAGCTTCAGGTCTTCGCGTTGCTGATGCTCTATCTGTTCGAAACGCGCGGATTGCGCGGCCCGGTGGTGAAGACCGTGAACATGACATCGATGGTCGACAAGCTCGGCGCCGAGTTCGGCGAGCGCGTCTACGAGGTGCCTGTCGGCTTCAAGAACATCGCGCCGAAGATGATGGAGACCAACGCGCTGCTTGGTGGCGAGGAGTCAGGCGGGTTCGCGGTGCGTGGGCACATCCCGGAGCGCGATGGCATCCTGATCGGGCTGCTGTTCGCCGACATGATGGTGAAATCGGGCAAGCCCGTCTCGCAAATCCTGGCCGGGCTCGAGCAGCGGGTCGGGCCGCACGCGTACGCGCGGCATGACATTCACCTGGTGCGGGAAACCTACGATGGCGACCGCAAGCGGATCCTGGAGACGCTCGAAAAGAACGAACCGCAAGAGGTGGCGGGGGTGCCGGTGCAGCGTGTGCGTTCGGATGACGGGTTCAAGTTCTACCTGGGCGACGGCAGCTGGGTCCTGCTCCGCGCGAGCGGCACCGAACCGCTGATCCGGATCTACGCCGAGGCGGCCGACAGTGACGCGGTCGAGGCGCGCCTTCGGGCGCTCGAAGACATCGTGGGAATCAGGCAACGTGCTGGAGCCTAGGCAGCGTGCGGCCCCTATGGCCCTTCCCGTCCGGCGCCTTCGGCGCCACCTCTCCACAAGTGGGGAGGACAAGGCCACCTCGCCATAAATGGGGAGGACTCCTGAGTTCGGCCGGGTCGAGAACAGCAAGGTCGATAAACCGTGGGGTTACGAGCTCCGCTGGGCGATCACAGACCGCTACGCCGGCAAGATCCTGCACCTCAACAAGGGCGAGGCGCTCTCGCTTCAGTATCACGAGCGCAAGGACGAGTATCAGTACCTGATCAAGGGGAGCATCGACGTCGAGCTGGGGGGATCGGATGGCGAGCTGACCGCCCGGCGGATGTCCGCCGGCGACACGCTCCACCTCACGCCTGGCACCCGACATCGCCTCACCGCGGTCGAAGACAGCGACATCTTCGAGGTCTCCACGCCCGAGATCGATGACGTTGTCCGCTTGGAGGACAGGTACGGTCGCGTCTAGAATGCCGGGACTGATATGAAGCTGCCGCCGCTGCTGCCGGAAAGGGTCGTCACGAACGATTCCGCCGCCGGAGCAGAACGCGACCGAAGCTTCTTGATCTTCGCGGGCATCGTGCTCGTGGCGATCGCGCTCGTCTTCAAGTCGGAGCTGCTCGGTCCGGGCCAGGTCTGGGCCCTTGCCCTGGGCCTGGTCGTGATCGCCGCCCCGGCGCTGTTGGCCTACCTGCGGGGAACCGAAGAGTTTCCGCGCATCGAGCATTACATCCCGGTCGCGCTGGGCGCCACCACGCTGGCGGGCCTTTCGCTCCTGGTGCCCGAGCGGTGGAAGTACCTCGTGCTCACGGTCACGTTCGGCGCCGGGTTCATCATCGCGGCAAGGTTGGACTACCTGAGGCTGCGTGCCTTTGAAAAGCGCGGCCACCTCGTGCTGCAGGAGACGATCCTCGTCCTCGTCCTCTCGGGCGCCTACCTGGTGGTGGTGACGCTTCCTTTCAATCCCATCCTGAAGCTGCTCTGGATCTTCACCATCACCTTTCTCGCCTCGTACCGCAGCTTTCGTATCAACGGGGTGGCCATTGCGCCGCGGCGGGCGTTCATCTTCGCCCTCTTCGTCGGCCAGGTGGTCACGTTCCTCGCCTGGGCGATCACCGCGCTGGCGCTCTACCTGGTCGTGAACGAAGGCACGTTCGCGGTCATGTTGCTGTTTGCCTGGTACATCAATCGCGGCCTGGTCCGGCACACCGTCGAGGACAGCTTCACGAGGAACGTCGTGCTCGAGTACGGCGCGTTCGCGGTCGTCCTGATTTACCTCTTCGTGTCGAGCTACCAGCCGGGCAGGTAGCTACATACCGAGATAGGCTTTCTGCACTTCCTCGGACGCGAGCAGCTCGCGGCCCGTCCCTGACTGCACGACGACCCCGGTTTCCAGGACGTAGCCGCGGTTGGCCACCTCGAGCGCCTTGTGTGCGTTTTGCTCCACCAGGAGCACGGTCGTGCCTTGCGAGTTGATCTCCCGCACGATGCTGAAAATGGTCTCGATCAGGATCGGCGCCAGACCAAGGGACGGCTCATCGAGCATCATCACTTTCGGCTTGGCCATCAACGCGCGGCCCATGGCGAGCATCTGCTGCTCGCCACCGGAAAGGGTGCCCGCGATCTGGGTCCGGCGCTCCTGGAGCCGGGGGAACAGCGTGAAGACGCGATCCATGTCGGAGGCGATGGCCGCCTTGTCATTCCGCGTGTAGGCGCCCATGACCAGGTTGTCGAGGACGGTCATGCGAGGAAACAGCCGCCGCCCTTCGGGCGACTGGCAGATCCCCAGCTCGACGATTTTCGATGGCCTCGTGTGAGTGATCTCGCGACCGTCGAAAGAGACCGAACCGGTGGTCGGGTGCATCAGTCCTGAGATCGTGCGCAGGGTGGTGGTCTTGCCGGCGCCATTGGAGCCGATGAGCGCGACGATCTCGCCTCTTTCGACCGTGATCGAGACTTTGCGCAAGGCCTGGATCCGCCCGTAGTAGGCGTCGACGCCCTCCAGCTCCAGGAGTGCCATCTGGTTAAGCCGATTTGCCGAGATACGCTTCGATGACCCGGACGTCCTTGCGGACCTCGTCCGGCGAACCCTCGGCGATCTTCTCGCCGTGGTCGAGCACGACGATCCTTTCCGAGATCCCCATCACCACCTTCATGTCGTGCTCGATCAAGAAAACGGTGATGCCTCGCCCCAGGATCTTTTTTACGAGCTTCATCAGTTCGACCTTCTCCTGCGGCGTGAATCCGGCCGCGGGCTCGTCGAGCAGCAGCAGCTTGGGGTCGGTCGCCAGCGCTCGCGCGATCTCCAGCCGCCGCTGCTGGCCGTAGGCAAGATTGCGCGCGTACTGATCCGCGTGCTTGGCGATGCCTACGAAACGCAGGAATTCCATCGCCTCCTCGGTGACTCGTTCCTCTTCTCTTCGCTCCCGGGGCAGCTTGAACAGCGAGTCAAACACTGTCGCCTTCATGCGGACGTGGCGCCCGACCCGGACGTTGTCGAGGCACGTCATGTAGTCGAAGAGCCGGATGTTCTGGAACGTCCGCGCGATCCCCCGGCGCGCAACCTGGTGCGGCTTGGAGCCGGTGATGTCGCGTCCGTCGAACACGACGCGTCCGCTCGTCGGCTGGAAGAGACCAGTGACGTTGTTGAAAAGAGTGGTCTTGCCGGCGCCGTTGGGGCCGATCAGCGCGAACACCTCGCCGCGCTTGATGTTGAGACTCACGTTGTCCACCGCGACGAGACCGCCGAAGCGCTTTGTCAGGTCGGTCAGCTCGAGGATGTTGTCGGCCGGCGCAGGCTGCTCGCTCATGTTGCGTGCTCCATTTCCACCGCGGCTTCTTCTTCCTGTACCGCCGCGTGCTTGAGCTCCTGCTCGCGCACCCGACTCGGCAGCAGGCCCTGGGGGCGCAACAGCATCATCGCGACCAGGATGCCGCCGTAGATGATGTAGTTGAGGTGCTGGGTCGCGTCCGCCAGACTGCGTGTGGTTTCAGAGCTGAGTCCGATGCTGTTGGCGAGGCTCCTGACATTCTCCGGAAGGCCTGGAATCAGGTAGTACACGACGTAGTAGAGGACAAGCGCCCCGATGATGACGCCGCTGATATTGCCCATGCCCCCCAGCACGACCATCACGAGGACGGTGATGGAGACGATGAACAGGAATGAATCGGGGCTGACCAGGCTGACGTTCGCGCCGTAAAACGCGCCCGCGAATCCAGAGAATGAGGCTCCGATGCCGAAGGCAAGCAGCTTGGTGGTCACGGTGTTGATGCCCATCGCGGCGGCCGCAACCTCGTCTTCCCGGATCGCCATCCACGCGCGTCCCAGCCGCGAGCGATAGAGGTTGTTGACGAGGATGATGGCGGCGGCGATCAGGATGCAGATCAGCACATAAAAGGCGACCGGATCACCCCCGAAGTTGAAGTTCCTCACGACCTGAAACGGACCGTCTCCAGACCAAGGACCCTGGATCCATGCCGGCAGCGTCGGCTGGTCGATGCCGCCGACGGCATTGATGCCGCCTGTCCACTGGTCGAAGTTATAGAAGAGTTGAGGCACGATCTCGCCGAACCCGAGGGTCACGATGGCGAGATAGTCACCCCTTAGGCGCAAGGTTGGAAACCCGAGGACGGCGCCCGCGGCCGCGGCCACGAACAGCGCGACGAACAGCATCAGCCAGAACGGCAGGTGAAACGCATGATGAGCAGGCGACGACGCGAGCTGTGTCGAGGCAAACAGCGCGTACGAATACGCGCCGATCGCGTAGAAGGCGGCGTAGCCGAGGTCGAGCAGGCCGGCGAAGCCGACCACGACGTTCAGCCCGATCGCGAGCAGCACGAACGTCCCGGCGCGCGTTGCCTGGGAGACAAGCGCGGTGCCGTCTGTCGCATAGATGGAGGCCATGGGAAAGACGAGGGCGAGGATGAGCAGGATGCTGTAGACGGCCGTATCCCGGTCGCGGATTCGATCCCGCAGGTGGAGGCGCGTGAAAACCGACGTGCTCATTTCTCGGGCACCCGCATGCCGAGCAGGCCGGTGGGCCTGAAGACGAGGACGCCGATCAGGATGCCGAAGACCACGACCTGTGTCCACTTTGACCCGATGTAGGAGTCGCTGAATGCGGCGATCAACCCGATGATGAGCCCGCCAAGGGCCGCCCCGGGAATGTTGCCGATACCGCCGAAGACCGCGGCCGTGAACGCGATGAGCCCGCTACGGAAGCCGAGCTGGTAGTAGACGGTGTTGTAGTAGAGGCCCCAGATCATGCCTCCGGCGCCGGCCAGGAGCGCGCCGATGAAGAAGGTGGCGGCGATGGTGCGGTTGATGTCGATCCCCATCAGCTGCGCGGCGTCGCGATCCTGAGCCGTGGCGCGCATCGCCTTGCCCAGCTTGGTGCGATTGATGAAGATCGCCAGCAGCGCCACGAGGATCGCCGCCACCACCACCACGAAGACGTCCTTGAAGCCGAAAAACACGCCGGCGACGGTGGTCGCGGCTTTCGGCAGGATGTCGGGGAAGTGCACGGTCGCCGGGCCGTGCCACAAGAACATGACACCCTCAAGAAAGAAGGACATGCCGATGGCGGTGATCAGCGGAGCCAGGCGAGGCGCATTGCGAAGGGGGCGATAGGCGACGCGCTCGATGGCGACGTTGATGCCGCCCATGACGAGCATCACCGCCGGAAATACCAGCAGAAGGGCGATGAGATTCACTGTCGTGAACCCGCCTTCCGAGATGGCGAAAAAGCCGAGGATCGCCGAGCCGACATAGGCGCCGAGCGTGAACACGTCGCCGTGGGCAAAGTTGATCAGCTCGATGATGCCGTAGACCATCGTGTAGCCGAGAGCGACGAGGGCATAGATCGAGCCCTGCGTGAGGCCGAAGATGAAGACCTGCACGAATTCGCCGGGGTGGATCACCGCCTGCGCTGCCAGGAGGACGATTGCCGTGGCGCAGAGGACGTAGAAGCCGAAGTCGGGCAGGCTCATGCCACCCACCCGCCCCGACCGGAACCGTTTCAGGGCAGAAGCGCCGCTCTTGACCGCACCCGCGTCCAGTGCTTCCCCTCCTTAAATGGTCAAAGGGCGAGGAGGCCGAAGGCGGCCTCCTCGCTGGATTTTGGGCTACAGAGTACTAGGCGGGCTTGGCGAAGTCGAATTGCGTCTTCCACACGAAGCACGCGTTCTTGGTCTTTGACCCGCACACGCCGGTGGAGTCCTTGATGGCGGCGTCGCTCAAGCTTCCGGTGACCACATAGATGGAAACGATCTTGAGGCTCGTGTCGCCGTTCTTGTCGAAGTCGTAAGTGCCGATCACACCCTTGAAGCCGGTGGTCTTGGCCATCTCGGCCCGAACCTGCTCCCGGCTCGGCGTGCCGTTGGCGTTCTTGACCGCACGCCCGATGGCAGCCATCAGGGCGTTGGCGGCGTCGTAAGCCTGCATGGTGTAACCGCCGAAGTCGTTGGGGCCGCTGAATGCCTTGCGGAAGTCGGCGATCGCCTGCTTGGCGCCGTCGACCTTGGTGGCGTCAGCACCGGCCGAGGTCGCGTAGATGTTGGGCTCGTTGCCCGAGGCCTGGTCGACGCAGTCGGAGGTCTCGATGCCGTCACCGCCCATGAACGGAGCGTCCCAGCCGATGTCTTTCATCTGCTTGCGCGGAATGCAGATGTTCTGGTCGTCGGTGCCGCCGACGTAGACGCCCAGCGCGCCGGCGTTCTTGAAGCCGAGCAGGATCGACTTGAAGTCGCTTGTCTGCTCTTTCTTGTATTCCGAGTGCTTGGCGACCGTTCCGCCGAGCGACTTGAACTGCTGCTCGAACGAGCCGGCGATGCCAACGCCGAAGACCGTGCTGTCGTCCAGGATGCCGATGTTCTTGATGCCAAGTGTCTTGTACGCATACGTGGCCATGGCGGGACCCTGGTAGTCGTCAGTGGTCACGACGCGCCAGTAGTTGTTGGCGTTGCCGGCGCGAAGGTCCTGTGGGTGGTACGCGCAACCAGCGATGTCCTTGGTCAGACACGGGTTGGTGTTGGCCGGACTGATCATCACGAAATGCTTCGGCGCGGCGATCGGGATCTCCGCCTTCGCGACCGCGGAGTTGTACGGCCCGACCATGCCGAGGAACTTGTTGTCGTCCAGCATCTTGCGGACGTTGTCGACGCCGGCGTCGGCCGAGTAGGCGCCTTGCCTGCAGTCGTCGAAGCTCTGATACTGGATCGTGTAACCCTCGACGCCTCCGGCGGCGTTCTTCTGGTTGACCGCGAACTGGACGCCGTTGCTGACCGCCTGGCCGCCGATCGTACAGACGGGAAGGTCGGATCCGATCTTGATCGTGCCCTTCGACGCCCCGCCGCCGCCGCCCGTAGTACCGCCGCAGGCAAACGCGACAAGCGTCGCCGTCGTGAGGACTATCAGTCCCCTAGCTCGAACCATATGGTTCCCCCTTGTGCTTGTTGGGAGGCCCATGCGCAAACCACACCTCACGCCTCCCATCACTTGCCGCCCTCTTCCCAACTCGAAGTCGGGGCGAGAGTGCGCCGGCGGCGAGTGCGGCCACATTGGGATGGCCGAACTGCTACTCCGAGGCAAACTATCGACTTGCAGGGCCCTCGAAGTCAAGTCGAAGTTGGCGGTAGGGCTGGTCGGCGGCATTGTCAATAAGGGAGACGGGCGCTGTAATCGACGCTGTCAACCAGCTTCCATGGCGATCGGGGGTCGGCGCTGGTCGCCTCGAAGATGGAGACGAGCCGGTTGCTGGTGTCCCCGGCGGCGTCAAAACCAAGGGTCCCGGTCGCCCCGGCTAGCCCTGAGGTCAGCGCCAGCTCGGCCGTGACCTTCGACCTGGCCGGCAGGCGGCCGCCGGCATCTCTGATGGCGCGATCCAGGGCCGCATAGACGACCGCGGTGGCGTCGTAGGCGACGATCGTGTACGGGCCGTAGTCGGCTGTGGTCCCGAACGAGGCTTTGAAGCCCTGGATAGTCGCCGCCGCGCCAGGCCTGGCAACGGCGTCGGCGATGGGCACGGTGGCGAAGATGCCCGGGGTGTTGCCGCCGGCGGAGACGATGCAGGCCGGGTCCTGGGCGATGCCATCGCCGCCGATGAATGGCGTTGCCCCACCCAGCGGGAACAGCGCCTTCATCTGCGCGCGGAGACTGCAGCCGGCGTGGCTTTCGCCACCGTAGTAGATCGCCTGCGCGCCCGCGTCTTTCATGCCTCTCAAGAACGGGGCGGCGTCCGCTGCGCCCGGCGCAAGGTCCAGGTGCCCGACCACGCTGCCGCCGAGGGTGCTCAACCTGGCGATGAAGGAATCGGCGAGTCCCTGGCCGTACGCCTCGTGGTCGGAGATGACCGCGGCGCGCTGGATGTGGAGATTCAGATACGCGAAATCAGCCGCGGCGGCTCCCTGGAGCTCGTCGGTGGTGGTGAGCCTGAAGAAGTTGTTGGTATGCGCCGGCCTCAGGTCCGATGCCGCAGGCAGGCCGGCGGACTTGCAGGCGATCTCGGTCCGGGCCGGGTTGAGCAGGGCCGGAATGAATACGTCTCTGGTCAGGCACGGATTGCTGGTCGCGGGGCTGACCATCCCCAGCCCCGCCAGGTTGGCGATCGGAATCTCCTTGCGCGCGACCGCGGCGTCGAACGGTCCGATCATCGCCATCAAGGTGGAATCGGCGACGAAGCCCTCGACATTGGAAGCGCCGCGGTTGGGGTTCGGGAAACCGCCACGCGCGTCGTCCGCGGTCGTGAGGACGACTTGGAAGCCGTCGAGCCGTGGATGCGTCTTGACGAAGTAGCGGACGCCGTTGAGCGCCGGTACGGCGGCCCGGGCTTCATGCCCGGTGAGAGGCAGATCGACGCCGACGCGGAGCTGGGGGCCGGTCGTGGCGGGTGTGCCGGTGGAGGCGCATGCCCCGCAAACCACCAGGAGGACGGCCGCACTCAGCCAGGCCGCGCGCTGCATGCCGGAGAGAATGACAGCCGTTGTGAGGCGGTGGCACTACGTATACTCAGCATTCCCTCGTAACCTTCAGCCCAGCCATTGGAGCGCGCCCCTGTGAAAGCCGACACCAGCGAACACCTCAAGCCCCGCTCGCAGTACGCCGAGGATGCCGTGCAGCTCGCCATCGCCGGCAAGTGGGACGAGGCCGTCAAGCTGAACCGCTTCATCATCGAGAACTTCGGCTCGGACGAAGAAACACAGAACCGCCTGGGCAAGGCGCTGTCTGAGCTCGGCAAGCTCAAAGAGGCGAAGGCTTCTTATGAGGTGGCGCTGAAGCTCAACCCAATGAACAACATCGCCAAGAAGAACGCCGCTCGGATCAACGCGCTCCTCCACCAGAAAGAAGGCCTCAAGGTCGGCGGCACCCGGGTCGACCTCAACCTGTTTGTCGAGGAGATGGGCAAGACCGTGATCACGACGGTCGAGTCGCCGCCGAAAGCCGATATCTGCTCCAAGGTCGCGGCAGGTGACGTCGCCGAGCTGCGCATCGAAGATGACGGCATCATGACGGAGACGTCGCGGGGCGTGAAGCTCGGATTGCTGGAGGCCAAGCTGGCCCGGAGGCTGACCAAGTTCATGCGCGGCGGCAACCGCTACCAGGCCGGGGTGACATCGTGCGACGGCAACACCGTGAAGCTGATCGTGCGCGAGACGTACCAGGACCCTCGTTTTGCGGGCAAGCCCAGCTTCCCAATGCGGCGCAAGCGCGAGGTGGAGTTCCGTCCGTACACGAAGGAGAGCCTCCTCTCGCGCGAGGTCGAGGTCTTTGCCGGCGAAGAAGAGGAAGAGGCTTTGGTGGAGACGCCCGCCAGCGACGACATCGAAGAGGGCATGCACACGGTCGAGGACGAGGCCGAGCCGCTGGACTTCTCAGAGGACGCGGACGGCGAGGTCGAGGAAGAGGATGAAGATGAGAGCTGACATTCCTGTGGCCACGGCCGGGAGGTTTCTTCACCGACCGTAGACCGCAGCTGGGCGGCGTGCCCGGCTTTCGCGACCTGCTCCCGCTCGAAGCCGAGATCCTGCGCGAGGCGCAGGAGTCGCTTCTCGCCGAGATGCGGCGTTGGGGCTACCGCCATGTGATCACGCCGCTCGTCGAGAACATGGACGTGCTCGACCTCGGGCTCGGCATCGAGCAACGCCGGCGGCTCTTCAAGTTCACCGACCCCCGCGGCGACGTCGTGGCGCTGGTCGGCGAGCGCACGGTGCCGGTGGCGAGGCTGGTCGCGGGCAAGCTGCGCACTGCGCCGTTGCCGCTCAGGCTCTGCTACGCGGGTCCCGTGCTTTCCACGGACGAGGGCCGGTTCCAGCACCGGCGTGAGACCTACCAGGTAGGCGCCGAGCTGATCGGCGCCTCCGGCCCGGTCGCCGACGCTGAGGTGATCGCGCTGGCGGCCCGGTGCATGGAGGCGACCGGCATCCGTCGTTACCAGCTCGACGTCGGCCACGCCGAGTTCTTCCACGGGATCATGGATGCGGTTCGGCTGCCGGACGATGTCAAGAGCTCGGTCCGTGCCGCGCTCGCCGCGCGCGACTTCGTCACCCTCGAGTCGCTGCTCGAAGACACGCCGTTGAAATCCGCCGAGCACGAGCTGCTGCTGCGCTTTCCCGCTCTCCGTGGCGGACCGGAGATCCTTCAGGCCGCGGGTGGACTTGTCCGCAACCGCCGCTCGGAGGCTGCGCTCGCCGAGCTGGCAAGGGTCCGCGAGCTGCTCGTTGCGCACGGCATTGGTGACGTGGTCAACCTCGACCTCGGGGCGATTCGCGATTTCGACTACTACACGGGCGTCATCTTCGAGGGGTACGGGCCCGATTTCGGGCGCCCGGTCGCCCAGGGAGGCCGCTACGACGGGTTGCTGGCGCGGTTCGGCCGGCCTGCGCCCGCGACCGGATTCATGATCCAGCTCGACCTCGTCTCCGAGATGCTGACGCGAGCGCCGCGAGCCCTGGCTCTGCCGCGCCTGGACGCCGCGCTGGCCTGGACCGGGTCTGGGCTCACCACCGCTCTTCGTTTGGGATCGACCCTCCGACTGTTCGGCATGCGAGCGGTCGTGGACACTCAGTCGCGCAGCCAGGCGGAGGCACATGCGTGGTGGCGCGCCGTCGCGGCGGCGAACCTGGTGCACTGCCTGACCGAATCGATGGTGTCGTGGTCGGCCAAGGGCCGGCGCACGAGGCGGCTGCCCCCGGAGCAGGTGGCGGCGCGACTGGCAGGAGGCCTCAAGTGACACCGGAGGACCAGGTCTCGATCGCTGTGCCGACAGGCGTGCTGCTGGACGGCGCCCTTGCGCTGCTTGCGAAGTCGGGGCTGGCGCGGCTCTCTGCCGAAGAGCTCGGCCGGCAGCTGTTGATCGATGGCGGGGCGTTGCGGGTGATCCTCGTGCGCCCGACCGACGTGCCCGCCTACGTGGACCACGGTGCGGCCGACCTTGGCATCGTCGGCAAGGACATTCTCTGGGAGACCCCCGGCTCTCACTACGAGCTGATCGACCTCCGTTTCGGTGGCTGCCGTCTCGTCCTGGCGGTGCCCGACGCCTCAGGCTTCAACGGACCACAGACCTGGCCGCCGATGATGCGCGTCGCGACCAAGTACCCGCGGACTGCCGTCACCTGGTTCGAGGCACGCGGACAGGCGGTAGAGGTCGTGCGCCTGCACGGTTCCGTGGAGCTTGCGCCTCAGGTCGGGCTGGTGGATGGGATCATCGACCTCACGGCCACCGGGCGCACCCTCCGCGACAACCGGCTGCGAATCATCGCGGTGCTCGGCAGCTCGACGGCGAGGTTGATCGCCAACCAGGCGAGTCTCAAGACCCGGACCGCCGCAGTCCAGTCGGCGGTCTCCAGGCTGCGCGAGGCGTCCGGACATGCCAGTTAGGAGGTTCGATGTCGGCTCGTGGCTCGACTCGCCGCTCTCGCGGCGGCGCCTCGATCTGTCCCAGTTCGTGAAGGAGCGCGAGACGGTGGCGGAAATCTGCTCGCGCGTGCTGGCCGACGGCGACGACGCGCTGCGTGAGCTTGGACTCCGCTACGACGGCTGGGCGCCCGCCAAGGGCGAGTCGTTCGAAGTGGCGCATGGGGACCTGGCGGCCGCGTCCAGCCGCCTGCCGACGGCCGACCGGGCGGCGCTCGAGTTCGCGGCTCAGCGCATCCGCGATTTTCACGAGCGCCAGAGGCAGCCTGCGTCGATCGGCTCGCCTGGGCTCAAGCTGGTCACGCGTCCGGTCCGGCGCGCGGGCGTCTACGCCCCCGGCGGCCGGGCGGCGTATCCGTCGACCGTGCTCATGACCGTGATCCCGGCCCGGGTCGCCAGGGTCGCCGAAGTCGTCCTCGCGACGCCGCCGCGGGCAGACGGAAGCGTTCCATCCGCAATTCTCGCCGCCGCGCACATCGCGGGCGCGGACACCGTGTACCGGATCGGGGGCGCGCAGGCGATCGCCGCCCTCGCTTATGGAACGGCGAGCATCCCGCGCGTCGATGTGGTGGCGGGTCCCGGCAACATCTATGTGACCCTCGCCAAGAAAGAGGTGTTCGGCTCGGTTGGCGTCGATGGCATCGCCGGTCCGACGGAGGTCGTCGTCGTTGCGGATGGCGAGGCGCGGCCGGATTTTGTCGCCGCCGATCTCGCCGCCCAGCTGGAGCACGACCCGTTGGCCTGGGGCGTGCTCGTCACCGACTCCAGCCAGCTCGCGGACCGCGTCGAGGAAGAGCTCGTCAGCCTCCTGCAGGGGCTCGAGCGCGCGGACATAATCCGCCAGGCCAACTGCTGCGTCATCGTCGCGGACGACATGGACCAGGCCATCCACGTCGCCAATGACTTTGCTCCCGAACACCTGCTGATCGTGGCCGCCGACGGCGCCCGCCTCGCCGCCCAGGTCCAGAATGCGGGGGCGGTGTTCGTTGGCGCCTATTCAACGGTGCCGCTCGGCGACTACTCCGCCGGCCCCAATCACACGCTGCCCACATCGGGGGCGGCGCGATTCTCGTCGCCGCTTGGCGTGCACACCTTCCTCAAGCGGACAAGCGTGTTGAGCCTGAACCGCGGCGACCTCGAGACCTTGCGCGACGCCTCTGTCCGGCTGGCGGAGATGGAAGGCCTGGGCGCGCACGCCCACGCGATCGAGGTGCGCCTTGAGTAGGAGAGGTCGGATCACGCGCAAGAGCCGGGAGACGCAGCTCTCGGCCAGGGTCGACCTGGAAGGCCGTGGCCGGGCTGAGGTTTCGACGGGCCTGGCCTTTGTCGACCACATGCTGGAGCAGGTGGCGAGGTACGGCGGCTTCGACCTCCGGCTCCGCGGCGCCGGTGACGTTCAGGTCGACCCCCACCACCTGGTCGAGGATGCGGGCATCGTGCTGGGCGAGGCGCTGTCGCAGGCGCTGGGTGACCGCGACGGCATCGCGCGTTTCGCTTCTGCTTACGCGCCGCTCGACGAATCGTTGGCCAGGGTCGTGATCGACCTGGGCCGGCGCCCGTTCCTCTCCTATAACGTGCCGCTGCGGGGCCGGATCGGAACCCTCGAGTCCGAAGTCGTGGAGGAGTTCTGGCGTGCGCTTTCCATCCACCTCGGCGCCACGATCCATGTCGATCTGGTTCGGGGCCGCAACCGGCACCACATGGCCGAAGCCACGTTCAAGGCGCTTGGACTCGCGCTCCGCGCGGCGATGGCGCCGAGTGGGGCCGCCGGTGCTCCTTCCTCCAAAGGGTTGTTGGGTTGATCGCCATCGTCGATTACGGCGTCGGCAATGTCCGCTCGGTGGAGCGCGCGCTGGTCCAGGTCGGGGCTGAGGCGCGGCTGACCGCCGAACCCGATGAGCTGGAGTCGGCCGACGGCATCGTGCTGCCCGGCGTGGGAGCGTTTGCGCCTGCGCTGGCGAGGCTCTCCGCACGCGGGCTGGGCCGCCAGGTCGTCGAGCTGGCGCGGCGTGGCACGCCGGTGCTCGGCGTGTGCCTCGGCTATCAGCTTTTGTTTGAGGAGTCGAGCGAGCACGGTCGCCACGAGGGCCTTGGGCTGCTGGCCGGCCGCGTGGTCGAGGTCACGTCCAGTGAGCGGGTTCCGGTGATCGGGTGGTGTCGGACCACCCAGACCGCCCGATCAGCGCTGTGGGACGGGATCCCCGACCACTCTTACTTCTACTACGTGCACTCCTTCACCCCCGAGGCCTCGAACCACGGCGTCGGCTGCTCTGACCACTCGCCCGCGGCAGCGGCCGCGGCGGGCAACGTGATGGGAACCCAGTTCCATCCCGAGAAAAGCGGTTCCGACGGCCTGCGTCTTTATGCCAACTTCCTCGCCCTTTGCAGCTGATGCCTGCCAAACGCGTCATCCCCTGCCTCGACGTCACCGACGGCCGCGTCGTCAAAGGCGTGCGCTTCAAGGAGCTGCGCGACGCGGGCGACCCCGCCGAGCTGGCCTCGGCCTACGATCGCGAGGGCGCGGACGAGATCGTCTTCCTGGACATCACCGCCTCATCGGATGCTCGCAAGATCCTCCTCGACGCGGTCGAGCGCACGGCGGACCAGGTGTTCATCCCGCTCGCCGTGGGCGGAGGCGTGAGAAGCGTTGAGGACATGGCCGAGCTGCTGACGCACGGAGCGGACAAGGTGTCGGTCAACACCGCAGCGCTGGCGGATCCAGCGCTGATCACGCGCTGTGCGGACGTTTTCGGCTCGCAATGCGTGGTCCTGGCGATCGACGCGCGCAAGCGGCCGGACGGGACCGGCTGGGAGGTGTTCAGCCACGGAGGCCGCCGCGCCACTGGGCGCGACGCGGTCGAATGGGCGACCCTGGGGGAGCAGGCTGGAGCGGGGGAGATCCTGCTCACGTCGATGGATCGCGACGGGACGCACGCCGGGTACGACATCGAGCTCACCCGGGCCGTCAGCGGCGCCGTCCGCCTGCCTGTGATCGCCTCGGGCGGTGCCGGATCGGCGCGCCACATGTACGACGCGCTCAGCGGCGGGGGGGCAGACGCGGCGCTGGCCGCGTCCATCTTCCACTTCGGCGAGCTTTCGATACGCGACGTCAAACAAGCGCTGGCGGAAATGGGCCTGGAGGTGAGGCGATGACCCCGGACTTTTCAAAGGGGCTCGTCCCGGCGGTCGTCCAGAACGCGGAGACGGGCATGGTGTTGATGCTGGCCTACATGG
The DNA here is from genome assembly GCA_005882135.1 of Chloroflexota bacterium. Lineage (GTDB taxonomy): Bacteria > Chloroflexota > Dormibacteria > Dormibacterales > Dormibacteraceae > 40CM-4-65-16. The sequence goes on along the minus strand of VBDR01000026.1, from coordinate 7,170 downwards.
ACGAGGAGGCTTGGTCGAAGACCAACGAGACCGGGCGCGCCTGGTTTCTTTCCAGGGAACGCGGTCTGTGGGAGAAGGGAGCAACCTCGGGAAACACGATGGAAGTCGTGGAGGTACGGCTCGACTGTGACCTCGACGCTGTGCTCTTGAGGGTCAGGCCGGCCGGTCCCGCCTGCCACACCGGCGCCGAGTCTTGTTTCTTCAATGAGACGGATTAGGCTTCCACCCCACTCTCCCTGAAGGGCAAGGGGGGACGCTATGCATGTTTATGCAGTCCAATGTATACTCATGCGCTTGTGACCAAAAAGCTGAGGGCTGCGGTCGCCGGGGCGAACGGCTACGCGGGGATGACGGCCGTGCACCTGCTGGCGCGTCATCCCGGGGTCGAGCTGACCCAGCTGACATCCCGCTCGTACGCGGGCAAGCCTTACTCACAGGTCTTTCCCCTTCTCGACCTGAAGGGCTCGTTCGTCCCGGAGCCGGCGCCAGACGGCGTGGAGGTCATCTTCAGCTGCCTTCCGCACAACGTGGGCGCCACGCGGGTGGAATCCTGGCTCGAGGCGGGAGTGCGAGTGGTCGACATGAGCGCTGACTTCCGCCTCCGCGAACCGTCGGAGTATCCGAAGTGGTACCGGCAGCCGCATCCGGTGCCCGCGCTCCTGGAGCAGGCGGTGTTTGGCCTGCCCGAGCTGCACGAGCCCGAGCTGCGAGGAGCTCGACTGGTCGCGGTTCCGGGCTGCTACTCGACCGCGAGCATCCTGGCCCTGGCCCCGGCCGTTTCCGCCGGCCTGGTGGGCTCCGACATCGTGGTCGACGCGAAGTCCGGGGTGAGCGGCGCCGGGCGTTCGCTCGGCCTCGGCGTCCAGTTCAGCGAGGTCAATGAATCGCTGGGTGCGTACGCGATCGAAGGCCACCGCCACCTGGCTGAAATCGTCCAGGAGCTATCTGGGCTCGCTTCTCCCCACCCGGCGCTTCGCGCCGACCTCCCCACGGGGTGGGGAGGTGGACTGACCTTCGTTCCTCACCTGGTGCCCATGACCAGGGGCATCCTTGCCACCTGCTACTTCGACCTCAAGGGTTCGGTCGGTGAGCTGCAGGATGCGTATCGCGAGTTCTACGCCGGCCAGCCCTTCGCCAGGGTGGTCGACAAAACCCCTGCCACCAAGCTGACGACACACTCGAACCTGTGCCTGGTCAACGTCGGGGCGCAGGGCCGAAAGGCCGTCGTAACCGCGGCCCTGGACAACCTGCTCAAGGGCGCATCGGGCCAGGGCATCGAGTGCTTCAACATCGCGTTCGGCTTCGATCGCACCACTGCCCTGACGGGTGCTCTGCAGTGGCCGTGACGTACGCCCGAGGGTTTCGGGCGGGCACCGCAGCGTGTGGCATCAAGGCTTTCACGACCGGCGCGTCCGCCATCCCGAGCGGACAGCGAGAGGACCTGTGCGTGATCCATTCCGCGTATCCATGCGACACAGGCGGGGTCTTCACCACCAACAAGGTGAAGTCAGCCTCGGTCGTCATCGATCAGCTCCACCTGCAGCGCAACCGCGTGCAGGCGCTCACGATCAACTCGGGCAACGCCAACGCGTGCACCGGGGCGCAGGGCTTCCGGGATGCGCTGCTGATGGCCAAGCTGTCCGCCGATCGGCTCGACCTCGATCCCGACCAGGTGCTGGTCAGCTCGACCGGCGTGATCGGCCGCTACCTGCCGATGAACGCCATCAAGTCCGGAATCGCGGAAGCGTGCGGGAACCTGAGTCCGGAGGCAGGCGACGCTGCGGCGCGGGCCATCATGACCACGGACACGCGGCCGAAGACGGCGCAGGTTGAGGTCGACATCGCGGGCGCGACGGTGCGGATCGGTGGCATGTGCAAGGGCTCCGGCATGATCCATCCGAACATGGCCACCATGCTCGCCTACATCACCACCGACGCGGCCGTCGAGCCTGGCTTGATGTCGAAGCTCGTCAAAGCGATCGCTGATCAGAGCTTCAACCAGGTCACTGTCGACGGGGACAGCTCGACCAACGACAGCTTCCTGATGCTCGCCAACGGGGCCGCCGGCAATGAGCCCATTGGCCCGGGCAGCACGCAAGCGGAGCAGCTCGAGGCGGGTTTCATCCAGGTCGCTCGCGACCTTTCACGCGCGATCGCCCGCGACGGCGAGGGTGCAACCCGGCTGATCACGGTCAAGGTGCGCGAGGCGGCGTCGGATGCTGAGGCGAGGACGGCGGCCCGCGCGGTGGCATCATCGAGCCTGGTCAAGACCGCTGTCCACGGCGGTGATCCCAACTGGGGGCGGATCGTATGCGCGCTCGGCTACAGTGGCGCCGAGCTCGCCCTCGACAGGCTCCAGCTCCGCGTTGGTGGCCTGGTCGTCTTCGAGCGCGGGGCTGGTGTTGACGTCGACCTGTCGGCCGTCCGGCGAGCATTCGAGCAGCCGGAAATTGAGATCGTCGCCGCTCTCGGGCTCGCGGACGGTACCGCCGAGGCATGGGGCTGTGACCTATCGGAGGAGTACGTGCGCATCAACGCCGACTACACGACATGACGCTGACGGTCGAAGAACGCGCCAAGGTCCTGGTCGAGGCGCTGCCCTACATCAAGCGATTCCACGGCCAGATAGTGGTGATCAAGGTCGGCGGCAACGCGATCGACCACGCGCGCGACGAGACGCTGCTGGATGTCGTGCTGCTGCGCTACGTCGGCATGCAGCCGGTGCTGGTGCATGGCGGCGGCCCTGAGATCAGCGCCATGAGCGAGCGGCTGGGGTTGAAGCCTGAGTTCAAGAACGGGCTGCGGATCACCGACGAAAAGACGATGGAGGTCGTGAAGATGGTGCTGACCGGCAAGGTCAGTCCCGATCTCGTCGCCGCGATCCATCGCCTGGGCGGACAGGCGGTGGGCATGAGCGGTGAGGACGGCCCGACCATCATCGCCGAGCCTCTCGACGAGTCGATGGGTTTCGTCGGCCGGGTGACGCAGGTCAACAAGGAGCCGATCACCGCCCTGCTCGCTCGCGGGTACATCCCGGTGATAGCCTCCATCGGGCTTGGCTACGACGGCCACGCGTACAACATCAACGCCGACACCGTTGCCGCGGAGATCGCGGTCGCGCTGAAGGCGGCCAAGGTGATCCTGCTGACGGACGTGCCGGGGGTGCAGGGCGTCGACGGCGACGTGGTGGCGGTGCTGTCCAAAGAAGACGCCCTCAACCGGATCCGCAAGGGTGAGGTCACCGGCGGCATGATCCCGAAGCTCGAGGCCTGCCTGCGCGCCCTGGATGGGGTGCCCCTCGCGCACATCGTCGACGGCCGCACCAAGCACGCGCTCCTGCTCGAGCTCTTCACGGAGGCCGGCATCGGGACGATGGTCACGCCATGAGCTCTGTGACCAAGAGCACGCTCGAGCTGGCCGAGCGATACCTGATGCAGACCGGGCGCCGCCTGCCAGTCACGTTCGTGCGCGGTCGGGGATGCCGGGTTTACGACGAATCGGGTCGCGAGTATCTCGACCTTGTCGCCGGGATCGCGGTCAACCTGCTTGGACACTCGCATCCCGAGGTGGTCCGCGCAATCAGCGAACAGGCCGGTGCCTTGATCCATACCTCCAACCTGTACTTCACGCAGCCGCAGATAGATCTGGCCCAGCGCCTGGTCGAGCTTTCATTTCCGTCGCGGGTCTTCTTCTGCAACTCCGGCGCCGAGGCCAATGAGGCTGCGATCAAGATCGCGCGGAAGTGGGGTGCCCGGCAGCGCGACGGCGCGTTCGAGATCATCGCCACCGCCGGCTCCTTTCACGGACGCACGCTGGCGACGGTGACCGCCGGCGGCCAGCAGAAATACTCCGATCCTTTCCGGCCGCTGCCCGGCGGATTCGTGCATGTGGCTTATGACGACCTCGACGCCATCAAGGCCGCAACCACCAGCAAGACAGTCGCTGTGATGCTCGAGCCCGTGATGGGGGAGATCGGCGTCGTCCCGCCGTCGCCGGGCTACCTGCGGGGCGTGCGCGAGTGGTGCGACACGCAGGACGTCCTGCTGATCCTCGACGAGGTTCAAACCGGTCTCGGCCGGACCGGCCGCTGGTTCGCGCACCAGCACCACAGCATCACGCCTGACGTGATGACCTTGGCCAAGGGCCTGGGCGGCGGCGTACCCATCGGCGCGTGCCTTGCCAACCCCCGGGCGGACGTCTTCGAACCGGGCGACCATGGCTCGACGTTCGGCGGCAACCCGCTGGCTTGCACCGCGGCGCTGGCGGTGCTGCACGTGATCGAGCGCGACGGTCTGGTCGCTCACGCCGCGGAGATGGGCGAGTTGCTGCAGTCATCGCTCGCCGACCTCGGCGCCAAGGCAGTGCGTGGCCAGGGTTTGATGCAGGCGTTCGAGTTTGCCGAGCCCCGGGCCAAGGCGTTTCAGCTGTCGTGCCTCGACGCCGGCCTCATCGTCAACGCGGTCGATGATCACTCGGTCCGGCTGGTCCCACCGCTGATCATCACGGCCGAAGAGATCGACAACGCGCATGCGGTGATGCAGAAGGTCGCGGGATGACGGCCACCAAGGCCGAGCGCCAAAGCGCCATCCTCGAGTTGGTCAACCGGGGTTCGGTCCACACGCAGCACGAGATCGCGGCGGCGCTCGCTCGCCGCGGCGTGCGCGCAACGCAAGCCACCATCTCTCGCGACATCCAGGAGCTCGGGTTGGTCCGGTCGGGCAGCGGCTACCGGAGTTCGGCCGGCCTGGTCAGCGAGCTCGTCCTCTCGATCGAGGTAGTCGAGCCGATGGTGGTGATCAGGACACCGCCCGGCACCGCCAACCTGGTCGCCCGCAGGATCGATGAGGCTGCCCTGCCCGGGATCGCGGGCACCGTCGCCGGCGATGACACGATCATCGCCGTGCTGCGCAAGCGCAGCGCTGGTCGCGCGCTCAAAGAACTGCTCGCCAATGGCAGCTAAAAAGTTGGTTTTGGCTTATTCGGGTGGGCTGGACACCTCGGTCGCGATCCGCTGGTTGAAGGACCAGGGGTGGGATGTCATCGCATTCACAGTCGATCTGGGCGAGAAGAAGGATCTCGATGCTGTCCAGGCGCGCGCGCTCAAGACCGGCGCGTCGGCTGCCTACGTCGCCGACGGCAGGCTCCCTTTCCTACAGCTCTTTGTCTGGCCGTCCCTGCAGGCCGGTGCGGTCTATGAAAAGGAGTATCCGCTGGCGACCGCGCTTGGCCGGCCGCTGATCGCGGCCATGATGGTCGAGGTCGCGCGTCGCGAAGGCGCCCAGGCGGTAGCGCATGGATGCACGGGCAAGGGCAACGACCAGGTGCGCTTCGACGTGACGACCGCCGCGCTCGCACCCGACCTGCAGGTGGTCGCGCCGGTGCGCGAGTGGGGCATGAACCGCGACGACGAGATCGACTACGCGACCGAGCACGGCATCGAGGTTCCGGCCACGACCCGCTCGCCCTACTCGACGGACGAGAACCTGTGGGGCCGCTCGATCGAGGCAGGCGTGCTCGAGGATCCGTGGGCTGAGCCGCCGAAAGACGTCTACGCCTGGACCCGCGACCCGCGCCAGTGCCCCGACGAGCCGACCTATGTCGAGGTTGGCTTCAAAGAAGGAGTTCCGGTCGCGCTCGACGGCAAGCCAGTCTCGGCCCTGGATCTGGTGACGACCTTGAACCGGGTCGGCGGGGAAAACGGCGTCGGCCGCATCGATCACCTCGAGAACAGGCTGATCGGCATCAAGTCGCGCGAGATCTACGAAGCGCCGGCCGCGGTGCTGCTCCTGCAGGCGCACCAGGCGCTGGAAGACATCACGCTGCCGAAGGAGGTCGCGCGGTTCAAAGATGTCGTCGCCCAGCAGTGGGCGCAGATGGTCTACGACGGGCTCTGGTTCAGCCCGCTTCGCGACGCCCTTTACGCGTTTGTCGCAGAGACGCAGCGGCACGTGACCGGCGACGTCCGCCTCAAGCTGTACCGAGGCTCAGCGCAGGTCGTCGGACGCAAGGGTCCGCACCAGCTCTACGAGCTGTCGCTTGCGACCTATGGCAAGGGCGATGAGTTCGACCAGTCGGCGGCGGCAGGCTTCATCAAGCTCTGGGGCATGGGCCTCCGCACCTCGGCGCGTGTGCAGGGACAGCTCCACTCGCGCGACCTGGGCACGCTCTTGGGAGACGCGAAGAGGCTCACGCCATAGCTCGGCAGTCGCGCTCGACAAAGCTCTGGGGCGGACGCTTCAAGCGCGACATGTTGCCCGAGCTGGAACGTTTCTCGTCTTCCCTCGCCGTGGACTACGAGCTGTACCCATATGACATCGCGGGCAGCGTCGCCCATGCGCGCGGCCTGGCGGCGTCGGGGGTGATCTCAAAGTCACAGCTGACAGCGATCGAGCGCGGCCTGCGCCGCATCCGGCGTGAGCTGGACGGTGGCGGATTCAAGTTCAGACCAACGGATGAAGACATCCACACGGCCGTCGAGCGGCGTTTGACCGAGATCACGCCGGCCGGCGCCGCGCTGCACGCGGGGCGGTCGCGCAATGACCAGGTCGCTCTGGATCTGCGCCTGTTCTGCCGGGACATGGCCGCCGACGCGACAGCGGGTTTGGCCAATCTGATCCAGGTCCTTGGCAAGCAGGCCGCCGCCCACGCCGGGTGGCTGATGCCCGGGTATACGCACCTGCAGCGAGCGCAACCCGTCACCGTCGGCCATCACCTTCTGGCTCACGCCGAGCCGCTCCTTCGTGACGCGTCGCGCTTTCGCCATGCCTACGACTCGGCGGACGAGATGCCGCTCGGGTCGGGAGCCCTGGCCGCCACGACACTGCCGCTGCACCGCGAGGTTGTCGCCAAAGAGCTCGGATTCGATCGCCTGACGCTCAACAGCGTCGATGCGGTATCCGACCGCGACTTCGCGCTCGACCTCGCCTACGCGTCGTCAAGCACGGCCATCCACCTGAGCCGGCTGGGTGAGGACATCGTTCTATGGGCGACCGCCGAGTTCGGCTTCGTTGTCCTGGCCGACGAGATCGCGACCGGCTCGAGTCTGATGCCCCAGAAGAAAAACCCCGATATCGCCGAGCTGTTGCGAGGCAGGACGGGCCGGGCCCTGGGAAGCTTCATCGCCCTGGCTACCGTGCTCAAGGGCCTGCCGCTTGCCTATGACCGCGACTT
>VBDR01000003.1 GCA_005882135.1 Chloroflexota bacterium | reverse complement strand
CTGCAGGAGCGGACGCTGCTCGACCGCGTGTACCGCGACCCGGCCGTGGTGACGACCGCGGTGTCGGCCGCGATGGACGCGCCCTTGAGCCGGGTCGGCGTCGACTCGTCCCTCGACGACGCCTTCGAGCCACTGCTTCGTGGCGAGCAGGCCGTGCTGGTCGTCGAGGGCGACACGCCTGTCGCCGTGATCACGCGCGCCGACCTGCTCGAGTTCGTCGCCCACCGCGGTCAGGGCTAGGTTGCCTGACCAGCGCCCCCACCCGGCCGGGTCTGCTGCGCAGACCGGCGGTCGCCCCCACCCGGCGGCTTCGCCGCCGACCTCCCCACATCGTGGGGAGGTGAAGCTTCCAGCGAACTGGGGGTTCTCCACTCGCGCTCTGCATGTAGGGCAGGGGCCGGATCCCGCCACGGGGGCGGTGGTCCAACCCATTCACATGGCGACCACGTTTGCTCAGCAGGGCGTGGGCAAGCACCAGGGTTTCGAGTACTCGCGCACCGGCAACCCGACCCGCAACGCGCTCGAGGAGTGCCTGGCCGCGCTGGAGGACGCCAAACATTGCCTCGCGTTTTCTTCTGGGCTGGGCGCCGAGACGACGCTCATGCTGCTCCTCAACCCGGGCGACCACGTCGTCTACATGGAGGACGTCTACGGCGGCACGTTCCGCCTGTTCGACAAGGTGCTGAAGCGCTTCGGCCTGACCTTCAGCGCGGTCGATGCGGCGGACGTCGACGCGGTCGAGAAATCGATCACGCCCAAGACCCGGATGGTGTGGCTCGAGTCGCCGACGAACCCGCTCCTGCGCGTGGTCGACATCGACGCCGTGAGCGAGGTCGCGCACAGCCACGGCGCGATGGTGTGCGTCGACAACACCTTCGCCACCCCCTACCTTCAGCAGCCGCTCCACCTCGGCGCTGACGTCGTGGTGCACAGCTCGACGAAATACATCGGCGGACACAGCGACGTGGTGGGCGGCGCGATCATGACGAGCAGCGACGAATTGGAGAAGCAGCTGCGCTTCCACCAGAACGCGGTCGGCGCGGTGCCGTCGCCGTTTGACTGCTGGCTGCTGCTGCGAGGGGTCAAAACCCTGGCCCTGCGCGTGGAGCGGCAGAGCATGAACGCGATGGAGGTGGCGTCGGCGCTGCAGGGCAACACGGCGGTGAAGCGGGTCTTCTATCCCGGCCTCGAAAACCACCCCAACCGCTCGGTCGCCGCCAGGCAGATGCGCATGTTCGGTGGCATGGTGAGCTTCGAGCTGGCGGACGAAGCGACCGCGTTCCGCACGCTCGAGCGTCTGAGGATCTTCGCCCTCGCGGAGTCGCTGGGCGCGGTGGAGTCGCTGGCCGAGCACCCGGCGCGGATGACCCACGCCTCGATACCGGCCCAGGAAAGGCAGCGGTCGGGAGTGGGGGACGGCCTGATCCGCCTTTCGATCGGGGTGGAGGACGTGGCGGACCTGATCGCGGACCTCGAATCAGCGCTGTCCTGACCAACGCTTCGTTGGCGACCCGGCTCGCGGCTGCCCAGACGTGGACGCTTCGGGTGGGCATGTTTCTGCTCCCGCTGGCGTACTCACCGTTCAATTACGACTCGTTTGTCTTGCCGAAGCTGCTCCTGGCGCGAATGCTGGTGGGGGTTTTGCTCGTGCTGTTCGTCGCTCGCATCGCGGCGAGTCACACGCTGGTCGTAAAGCGCACACCGCTCGACCTTCCAATCGTCGCCTTCCTGGCTTCGGCCGCGCTGTCGTCGATGTTCGCCGAAAACCAGAATGTCGCCCTGTTTGGCACCTACGCCCGGTACGACGGACTGCTCACCATGTTCACGTTCGCAGCTCTGTTCTGGCTGTCCGTGCAGGGGCTGGCGGACCAGGCCGAGGCCCGGGTGCTGATCCGCGTGCTGCTGGCAAGCGGTTACGTGGTTGCCGCCACGGCGATCCTCCAGTCAGTGCACGACTCGATCCAGCAGAGAGTGATCGAGCCAGGCGCGATTCTGCCCGCATTCGGCAGCCTCGGCAACCCAAACGTCCTGGGCGCTTTTCTTGCGCTGGTGATCGCGCTTGGCGCCGGCGAGCTACTGATGGCCCAGCCAGCCGCGTCGCGAATCGCGTTGCTCAATCTGCTCGTCGTGTCAGGTCTCGCGCTCCTGCTGAGCTTCAGCCGGAGCTCCTGGCTGGCCGCGGCCGCCGGCACTGCCGTTGTTGTCGTCAGCCAGAGGAAGCGGCTTCCTCGGCTCGGCCTGCTGGCGCCGGTATTCGCGGTGCTGGTGCTGGCGCTGGCCGTCGGCTACTACCTCGATGGCTCCGGGCCGCTGGAGCGCAAAGTGGTCGCCCGGATGCTGACGGTCTTCGATCCGAACAAGATCGCCGGATCGAGATTCGGGATCTGGACCGATTCGGTGCGCCTGATCGCCAGCCGGCCGGTGCTTGGCTACGGGCCGGACAACGTGGGTCTTGTCTACCCGCTGTTTCAGACCGGCGACTGGGGCCTGGCCGGCTCCGCTCGCCAGCCGATCGACAAGGCGCACGCGGAGCTGCTGCAGGTCGCAGCCACGCAAGGAATCATCGGCTTGGCGGCGTACGCATTCCTGGTGGTTGCTTTCCTGCGCACCTTCTGGCGCGCCCGGAGGATCGATCAGGCCGTCCTGGTGTTTGCCGGCTGGATCGGCTACGAGCTGGCGGTCCAGCTGAACTTCACCGCGCTCGCCTCAGCCCTGCCCTTCTGGATCTTTGCGGCCGTGGCGATGGTGTCGTGGGAAGCGGTTCGCACCCACATCGTGGTCGTGGATCGCCGCGCGTCGCTCGTGCTCGGGTCGGCCGTCGGGCTGGCGGCCGCCGCGCTCACGGTCTTGGGGGTGGTCGTGCCATACCTCGCCGACCAGCGGCTGCGTGAGGCGGTGGCGGCGGACTATGCCGGGCGGCCACAGGAGGCTCAGGGGCTGGCCGCCCAGTCCCGGCAGCTCGCCCCACGGGAGAGCGTTTACGCAGTCGAGGTGGGCAACACTGCGTTTGAGCAGAACCAGTGGGCGGCCGCTCGCACCGCTTACCAGGATGCGGCCGGGCTCGGTACCTTCAACGCACTCGTCTACAGAAACCTGGCCCTCGCCGACCGCAACCTGGGCCTGCTCCCGGAGGCTCGGGAGGCGGCCCGCAAGGCGGTCCAGTTCGACCGCTTCGACCCCGCGAACCAGGCTCTGCTTGCTGAATTTGAGTCGAAGCCGTAACTTATCGACCCCTGTTGCGATTAGCCGGACATGGATAGCGGCTGGATGCGGAGAGCACGCGAGCTCCTGCGTCAACGCCGAGTCGCCGCGATCGTGGTGGTCACCCTGCTGACCCTCGGCCTGGTCGGCGTTGTCCTGACCGTGACGACCTCGGTCGGCTGCTCGCTGGTCAAGTCGCTCGTGGTGAGGTCCACACAATGCATCGAGACGCCGACGGCGCTTATCGGACAGCCGTCTCCCACCTCGAGCGGAGGATCACAGGCAAGTCCTGGGGTCTCGAGCAACCCCTCGCCCAACCCACCGGACAACCCAGGCTCCTCATCCAACCCGCCTTTCAACCCCGGCGCCTCGTCGTATCCGCCTTACAACCCAGCAGCCTCGCCAGGAAACCCACCAGGCTCGGAGTACTATCCGCCGCTGGCCAACGCGGCATCCGGGCCGAATTTCCCTGGAATCGCCCTCACGTGCCGATTGCCCGTCTACGCGAACGGGCCGGGCTCCGGAGGCTTCATCGTTTTCCCAGGCGGATCATTCGTCGCCGATCCTCGAAGCGCGGTCACCGCGCCGAGCCCCGCCACCGGGTCGGCGACTCCGCCCCCATACGGAGGTTACGTCGGGTGGTGGGGGATGACGTACGACGCCAAGTACTCGAAGTGGCTGCCCGTCCCATACGCCTGGGTTTCACCGGACGGTTCGCGCTACGCCTACCCGCTCAACGGTGACGTCTACGTGGAGACCGTCGCCGGTGGAGCGCAGCTCGATCTCGGCGAAGGCCAGCGCTACGGCGTCCTCGACGTCGAAAACGACGGGGTCTACGTGTCTGCCGCCAGTCAGGCGGGCCTGTGGTTCCTGCCTTTCTCTGGCGCCGCGAAGCAGATAACCGCCTCTGGCTTCTGGCAGGGAGTGTCTCATGGCGCGGCTTATGGAACCGCCACGTCTGCGGTTCCGCAGGGCGCCGCGAATACGATCTTGAAGCTTGACCTGGCGAGCGGGGCCATCACGTCGTTCTTCTCGCAGCCAACCGCCCAGAGCACGGTGACCGGGTTTGACCTCCAGGGTCACCCGATCATTCAGGTGAGATACGCGAACGGCACCGCCATCTTCATCGCAACCGGTCCGGGCACCGCAACTGTCATAGCCGCCATGACCTACGGCGCTTATCAGCAACCCCCCTTCCCGGAAGGCACGCCCATCGCCGACGCCCATGGCCTGTGGTACTCGGTGGGCAACGGAATCGTCTTGTTCGCGAACAACTCCTGGAACCCGATGAGCAACATCGGCGGACAGCTGGCCGGTCGATGCGTATGAGCGAATACAGCTAGCCCGACCTCTTTCGTCTTGACTCACCGGGTGACCGATCCCTACATTGGTCGCCTCCATACCAGGCCAAGTCAATGCAAGCGTCCCGCCACTTCGCATTTGCAACGGCCGTCGCGATCGTCCTGGTCGTGGCTGCTCCCGGCTCCGCGCCGGTGTTGGCGTCGACCCCGAAGCAAACTGTGGCCTCGACGAACGTGGCGGCCACCGGCACCTACGCCCAGCGCGAGATCTTCGGCTTTGCGCTCGCCAGCAGCCTCGGCGATCCAACAATCGGTTATCCGAGCTGGAACTTCGACCTCCTCTCGACCGTGGCGTTTTTCGGCCTGCACGTCGACGGCGCGGGACAGTTCGCCAGCGATGCCGGCTGGACGACATGGAACTCTCCGACCCTGACCGCCATGGTCGCGAAGGCGCATCAACACCGAACTAAGGTCGTGCTGACGGTGGTCCTGCAGGACTTCAGCCCAAACACGCCCAGCATGTGCGCGGGCCTGATGCATGGCGACACGACGGTCGCGGCCGCGGTGCGCGAGGTGAAGGCAAAGGGGGTCGACGGCGTCAACATCGATTACGAGGGCCTCGACGGAAGCTGCGGCACGAGCGACCCCTACTGGGCACAGCACGCGATGACGGCTTTCGCCCAAAAGATGAGGGCCGGCCTGGGGTCCTCTTACTACCTGTCGGTTGACACGTATGCTGCCGCCGCTTCTGACGGATATGGGTTCTTCGACGTCCGCGGCATCGCCGCCTACGCCGACTCGCTTTTCGTCATGGCCTACGACCTCGAGTACTCGAACTACCGGCGCCCGCCGACCAGCTGCACGAGCTTTTGCCTCGGCCCGACCTCGCCGCTCACCGGCTATTACTACAACGACTCCGCCGTGATATCGGAGTATGTGGCCGTTGCCGGAGCGGGCAAAGTCATCTTCGGCGTTCCGTACTACGGCCGCAAGGCATGCGTCGGCGCGGCGGTGCGCAACGCGCTGCCGACATCGAGCGTGGTCGCGGACAGCTACCTCGACGCGTCGGGCGAGGCCTCGGACCCCGCGGTGCAGGCGGGAAGCTACACCACGCACCGCGACGCGAGCTCGTCCGGAGCGGAGCGCTGGGACACCTGGTACAACACCACGCTCCAGTGCACGCGCGAGCTTTACTGGGACGACACCGTGTCGCTCGGCAAGAAGTACGACCTCGTCAACTCGAGCGGCCTTCGCGGCGTCGGGATATGGAACCTCAACTACGGCGGCAGCGCGCCGGAGCTCTGGTACGCGCTGGCTGCGCATTTCACCGGTTGCTCCGGCGTGAACATCGCGTTTGCGCCGGCCTCGCCTTCAAACGTCGGGACAGCGATCACGGTCACCGGCGCCGCGTCGGGCTGCGCCAACCCGGTGTACGAGTTCTGGTTGCGGCCCGCGAGCTCGAGCGCCTGGCAGCTGGTGCAGGGCTACTCGACGAGCGCGACTTACCGGTGGAACAGCGCCGGCGCGCCCTCGGGCACGGTGTACTTCGGGGTGTGGGCGAGGAGCGCGGGCAGCACGGCCCCCGCCGACGCCACCGGCTCCGCCGCGTACAACGTGGTCACGCCATGCACGTCCGTGAGCCTTGGCTTCACGCCCAGCTCGCCGTCGAACGTAGGGTCGCTGGTTCGGGTGGCCGCTGGCGCCTCGGGCTGCGCCAACCCGCTCTACAAGTTCTTCCTGCGCACGGCCGCGTCGGGCACGTGGCAGGTCGTGCAGGACTACTCGACCAACTCGGCCTACCGCTGGAACAGTGCCGGTGCGCCCGCGGGCCCGGTGTACTTCGGGGTCTGGGTGCGGGATGCGAACAGCACGGTGTCAGTTGATGCCAATACCTCGGCTGCTTACGTCCTGTTCGCGCCTTGTGCCAATGTCAGCGTCAGCTTCACGCCGAGCGGGTCGGCGGGGGCGGGCGCACCCGTCACTGTGACTGCAGGTGCGTCGAGTTGCGCCAGCCCGCTTTACGAGTTCTGGATGCGGCCGGCGAGCTCGAGCACCTGGCAGCTGCTGCAGGCCTACTCGAGCAGCTCGACGTACCGCTGGAACACCACGGGCGCAGCCCCGGGGACCGTGTATTTCGGGGTCTGGGCCAGGGATGCATCGAGCGGCGCGCCGTCCGACGCCACCGGACCGGCCTCCTACACGTTGATCAAGGCTTGCACTTCGGCGGGGATGTCGTTCTCGCCAGCGTCCCCGATCGCGCACGGTTCGGGCACATCGGTGACGGTCACCGCCACCGCGTCGGGGTGTGGGAGTCCGGTGTACGAGTTCTGGATGCGGCCGGCGACGTCGAGCACGTGGCAGCTCGTGCAGGGTTACTCAACCAGCGCTACGTATCGGTGGAACACGAGCGGGGCGCCGGCGGGGACGGTGTACTTCGGGATCTGGGTTCGGGATGCAAAGAGCACCGCGGCCTCGGATACGACCACGTCCGCCGCTTACGTTCTGGGCTGATTCAGGGGACTGGGACGGGGGTGGGAGGGGTGGCGTCTGGAGGCATTGGAACTGCGCGGGGGAACGGGGACTGGGAAGAGGCGGCGGAGGTGGGCCCGGTGGCCGGAAAGTTTGTTGACCTGAATTTTTTGCGGGTAAATTAACTGGACATTCGAAGCGAACATTCGTACGCTTTGAGCATGCTGTCGCCGGCATCATCGGATAGTGCACGAAGGAGGCTGGCAGCTGATCAAAACCGCAGAGGGTCAGATCATCACCGTCGCGCCGACGGTTACGTTCGGTTTGCCGAGAGGGCCGGACTAAACCGCTCCACCGCTTTTCGGACCGACCGCCTCGAGGCGATCGCGAGATAGCCGATCAGGATCACGAAGGTCAGCACGATCGTGTTGTAGATGAAGATGTCGACGACGAAGCTCCACAGGGTCACGGCGTAAAAGGCCGCAAGGATGCCGACGTAAAGCAGGTTGCCGGACCGGACACGCTGGTAGACCAGCTCAGCCCCGAAGCCGACCAGGGCGAGAAAGATGAGGGCGCCCGGGACGGTGAAGTCTTCGACCAGGCCGCGAAACGCCGTGTAGACGTTGTACTGCGAGCCGTTGATCACAACCTGCTCGGTGTACAGGCCGGCCACCCGGGAATGAATGTGGAACAGGTCGAAGGCTCCGGCGAAGGTGTACTGGCCAAACGTGAGGTGGAGGCTGTCCCAGAGGCCGTACCGCTGCAGCCATCCCGAAAAGACTCCCATGTAGGGAAGGGTGTTCAGCCACAGCGAGTCCACCACCGCCGTGGGACGGCCGCTCGACCAGCCCGCGTAGCGAGCCATCTGGATCAGGACGAATCCGCCCGCGATGACCACGACCACGCCCGCCAGCCACACCACCCGTTTCAAAGTCACGCTTGGCGCCTTGCCGGTCGCGATGGTGGTCGCGAGATATGAGCTCACTCCGAGCGCCAGCGCAAGCAGCAAGGACGACCTTGTCGTCAGGATCACGGTGATCAAAAGCGACGGCAGGAAGCCAACAAGAGAAAGCCACCGTGACAAGCCCCTATCGCGGAGGCCGAGCATGAGCCCACTCAACATCGGCCCGAGATATGTGGACGTGGTGAGAATGCGGGCCGCAGCCGGCTCCTCCCACGTGCCATCGTTGCGAGCGACGGCGAGCTTGTGGATCGTCTCGACGATTGCGCTGAACGACAGTAGGCGGGGAGCGCTTCTGCTGGTCTCAAAGCTGTAGAGGATCAGGACCACGACAGCCAGCCCCAGCAGGGTGCAGGCGGCGATGAGCCAGCCAAGCAGCGGGGGCTCGGGCGGCGGAAATGGCGCCGCCATCGTGGCGTGTTGCCGTCTGCCCGCGATCCAGGCACCCAGCAGCACCGCAGCGCAGGCCGCCGCGATGAAGAGCATCCCGGCGGGCGCAATTGTGATGGGTCCTGCGATCAGGGGCAGGCCTGCGAAAACGCACCAGAAGCCCGCGAAGAAGGCGGCCGGCGCGTACCAGCTTCCGCCCGATGTGCGCGCCGCCCATGCGATCGCCGGCAGGAGCAGGAAGATGGCTGCTGTCAGCCAGTTCAAGATGGCCCGCCTCCTCCCCATTCATGGGGAGGTGGCCCGAAGGGCCGGAGGGGCGAGCGGCCCGGTCGGATGGGGACTACGGCTTGTCCACCACCGTTAGAAAAAATTTCGAGCCAGGTAACGAGAGGCTTGCCTTCGGTAGCGAGAGATGTCGCGATTCCACAGGCCCGTCGCGGTGCTGCGTTCGGTGTGCTCGATGACAATCGACGGCTCATAGAGGACTGTCAGGCCCAGCCTGCGCGCGGTCTCGGCGACGAAGATCTCTTCACCGAACAGGAAGGCGCCGTACTCGAGTGTCCCGCCGTGCTCGAAGTAGCTTCGATGCAGGGCGATGAAGGATCCATGCGGCGCATAGATCTTTGAGGGTGAGGAAGCACGGGACACCGGTTCTTTGGTGACGCCGTCGAGCGAGCGGTGCTTGATCCAGCTCAGGCCCTGGTAGACGACATCGATTGGATACCTGCTGAAGACCCAGCTGTTGAGGCGCATCCGGAACCGGCTCGGCCGGACTCGCATGTATGGGTTCTGGTCCACGAACGACTCGAGCGTGCGGATCGAAGGCGCGATGACAGCCGGTTCGCTTCCCCGGTGCGAATCACAGAGTCGCTTGAGAACGTCGTGCTCGCGGAAATACACGTCTGGGTTGGAGACGATCACCCAGTCTGGGAGCGGATGGGACTGCAGGTGTTCACGAAGAGCAAGCTCGGCCCCGCCGAAGTAACCGAGATTCTTTTCGGGAGCGATCGCCTTGAGGTTCAGGTCACCCTCCAGCTGATCGGCCACGCCGCCCTCGCCCGGAAACGGGCTGTTGTCGACCACGACCACGCGCAGCGACGAGTTCAATGACTGTTCGCGCGCGCTGGACACAAAACGCTTGGTCTCGGCGGGCTTTCGATAGTTGACGCAGATCAGAAGGACGTCGTCATGTATCGTCGGGACGGCTGGTACCGAGTCGCGCTGCGCCTGCGCGTCGGTGAGCTCGGTGGTGGACACTCGAAGAGGCATCTTAACAGTCGCTTACCGCGATGGCGAGACGGCCACGGCGTAAAGATTCTTATACCGATTGTCTGTTCCCGCCGACGCATCGAGCTCGACCGGATTCGTGTCATCCGCCATCCCTTCATGCACCGCGCCGAGCGCCGGCAGCTTGCCGTACAGGACGCGCTTGAGCATCGATTTGGCCCGCATGGAGTTGGGGATCAACCGGTAGCGGACAGCGATGTGCCGAAGCGGACCGAGGATTCGATCGCGTGCCGATTCGGTCTCGACGGCGAAGGCGCCGTAGACGCGCGCCTCGAAGCCGGCTCTCGTCAGAAGCGATGAGATCTCACCGAGGTTGGGGTATCGCGTGCTGTACGGGCTGGGGTTGAAATCGGGGCGGTCGCGATTTGGCATGCAGACAAGCAGCTTGCCTCCGGGCTTGAGGACGCGGCGGCATTCCGCAAGCGCGGCCTGCTGGTCGGCGACGTAGTAGATCATCTCGAGCATCAACACCGCGTCGAACGCGCGGTCGAGAAACGGAAGGTGCTGCGCGTCCATGCGCACGAGGTTTGCATCCGGAAGGTGACGGCGCGCCTCGCGCAGCAAACCCATCGTGTAGTCCCCGCCGACAGTCACGCTCGCATGCGCTTGCAGGTAGGGCAGTCCCATGCCGCTTCCACATCCGACCTCGAGCACGGTCCCGCCCTCGCCGAGCTCCGCGCCCATGCGGTAGCGGAAGTACTGCATCGCGAGCTGCTCCGGCGACGCGGGCAGGCCCCACGTCTCGGTGACGGTCGTGTAGTCGCCCGTCACTTACGAAACGGGAGCAGCGCCGTCTTCACCAGGATGTCGATATCGTCGCGGAACGTCCCCCGGCGCGCGTAGTCGAGCCCGAGCCGCATCTTCTCGGGCCGGATCAGCTCGGCGTAGGCGCGGTCCGGGTCTGCGTGCCCGGCCAGGATCTCGCCCTCGTTGTGAAATTGCAGCGACGACCAGTCGGTGATGCCCGGCCTGACGCTCAGGATCTCGCGCTCTTCCGGGGTGTATCCCGCGACTTCGTCGGGCACCTGTGGTCGCGGGCCGACAAAGCTCATGTCGCCCCTGAGCACGTTGACCAGCTGCGGCAATTCGTCGAGCTTGTACCGCCGCAGGAAGCGGCCGGTTCTGGTCAGGCGGGGATCGTCGTCCGGCGTGCTCGGACCGCCGATTCGGTCCGCGTTCATGACCATGGTCCGGAACTTGTACATGCGAAACTCGCGTCCGCTCATGCCCACGCGCCGGCCCGCGTAGATGGCCGGGCCGTCGCGGTCGAGCTTGATCCGGGCCCAGATGCCGAGGATGAGCGGCGACCCGAAGACCAATCCGACCGATGCAAGAGCGATGTCGAACGCGCGCTTGGCGGTCCGGCGTCGGCTCAGGAGTAAAAGTCCTTGATGGCGCCCGCAACCTCGAGCACCTGCTCTTCGCCGAGCTCGTTGTTGAGCGGCACAGAGAGCACGTGGGCGCAGAGCTCCTCTGTCCTGGGCAGGTGGAAGTGGTCGAGCCCGACAGGCTGCTTGTGGTTGGGCACCGGGCCGGGTGAGACCAGCGTCTCGATTCCTTTGGCCGCGAGGTGGGCGGCGAGCTCGTCGCGCCGCTCGGCCTCGATGACGTAGTTCTGATAGATGTCGAAGTTCGCCCCGCCGTCGGGCGCGGGAGGCCGCTTGATGGCACCGACGTCGGCCAGCTCCTCGTCATAGATCGTGGCCAGCCTGCGCCGCTGGCCGATCCACTCGGGCACCTTCTTGAGCTTGAGGTCGAGGACCGCCGCCTGCAGGTTGTCGAGCCGGCAGTTCCAGCCCCAGCCTGAAAAGCCGGTCTTCGAAACGCGTCCGTGGTCGCGCAGCTCGCGCAGTCTGGCCGCAAGCGACGCGTCGCTCGTCACCACCGCGCCGGCGTCGCCGTACGCGCCCAGCAGCTTGGCCGGGTAGAAGCTGAACGCGCCGGCGAGGCCCCAGGCTCCGCCTCGCACTCCGAGATAGGCTCCACCGAGGGCCTGCGCGGTGTCCTCGATCACGAGCAGGTCGTGCTTCTTCGCGATCTCCATCAGCCGGTCCATCTGGACCAGGCGGCCGTTGAGGTGCACCGGCATGACCGCCTTGGTGCGCGGCGTGATCGCCGCCTCGACCAGGTCCACGTTCATGTTGTGGTCGTCGCCAACGTCGACCAGGACGGGGGTGGCGCCGACGTGGTGGATCACGGCCATCGTCGCCATGAACGTGTGCGACACGGTGATGACCTCGTCGCCCGGCCCGATGCCGACCGCTTCGAGCAACAGCCGCAGGCCGTCAGTGCAGTTGCTGACGCCGATCGCGTCCGTGGTGCCTACGAAGGCAGCCAGGTTGTGCTCGAAGTCCAGCATCTGCTGGCGCATGACGAGGTCGCCTTTTGACAAAACCTCGCGCATCGCTGCCATGACCTCGTCCTCGATGCGCAGATATTCCTTGCCCGGTTCCCAGAACCTAACCGACACGTCCATAGCTCCTCGTGATGATCTGCTGGATCGTTTTCAAGACTGTCTCCTCATCGAGTCCGTGCAGCGCCTTCAAGTAATTCTGATCGCCGACGGTCTTGTTGAACTCGGGCCGCAGCCCGATGCGCTTGAGAGGCGCGTGTCCCGGCTCCAGCTCGGCCATGATCTCAGCGACCGCGCCGCCGAGTCCGCCATCGACGCTGTGCTCCTCGAGCGTGAAGACGTATCGGGTCTCAGTCGCCGCCCGCGCGATGGCCTCGCGGTCGATCGGCTTCACCGTGTGCATGCTCAGCAGCCGCACGCCGAGACCCTGGCCGGCAAGACTGCGTGCCACCTTGTCCGACGTCGCCAGCATTCCGCCCGAGGCGATGAGCGCGACGTCGGAGCCGTCGCGCACGGTCACCGCGCGCCCAAGCTCGAACTCGGGTTCCTTCGTGTGCACCACCGGCTCGCCCGCCTTGCCCAGCCGCAGGTAGCACGGTCCGTCGTGCGCGACCACCGCGCGCGTGGCGAGCCGCGCCTCGACCGGGTCGCCCGGCGCGACGACCGTCATGTTCGGAAGCGCGCGCATGATCGCCACGTCCTCCGACGCGTGGTGGGTGACGCCCAGGTTGCCGTAGGCGAGGCCGCCGCCGACCGCCACGACCTTGACGTTGGCGCGGTGGTAGCAGACGTCGTTGCGGATCTGCTCGAGGCAGCGCAGGGTGCCGAAGTTGCCGATCGAGTAGGTGAACACGATCTTGCCCGACAGGGCCATGCCCGCGGCGAGCCCGATCATGTTCTGCTCCGAGACGCCTGCGTTGACGAACTGGTCCGGGTGCCGGTTGGCGAAGTCCTCGATCACCGAGTAGCCGAGGTCGCCGACGATCAGGCAGACGCGGTCGTCGTTGTCCGCGAGCTCGTTCAGCGCCTGGATGAACGCCGTCCTCAAGACGCTTCCACCTCGGCGAGCGCGGTCACGAGCTCCTCAGGTGTCGGCGGCCGGTAGTGCCACAGCACCTTGCCCTCCATCCAGCTCACGCCCTTGCCCTTCACGGTGTGGGCGACGATCGCGTTGGGCTTGCCGCTTTCGAGCGGCAATGAGGTAAGCGCCCGGCCCAGCTCGCCGACGCTGTGGCCGTCGACCTCGCGCACCGACCAGCCGAACGCGCGCAGCTTGTCGGCCAGAGGCTCGAGGCGCAGCGTCTTGTCGACAAAGTCCAGGCTCTGGATCTTGTTGTAGTCGATCACGATCGTGAGGTTGTCGAGCTGGTGATGCCCGGAGAAGAGGATCGCCTCCCAGTTCGAGCCCTCGTCGCACTCGCCATCGCTCATGACCACGAAAACCCGCCAGCCCTTGCCGGCTCGCTTTGCGGTCAGCGCCATGCCGGCGCCGACAGGAAGGCCGTGGCCCAACGAGCCACTTGAAAATTCGATGCCCGGCACGCCGACGTGGGTGACGTGGCCGTACAGCTGGCCGCCGTTGCGTGCGTACTCGCCCAGCCGCTCCTCTTTCATGAAGCCCGCCTCCGCGACCGCCGCGTAGGTGATCGCGGCCGCGTGGCCCTTGGACATGATGAGGCGGTCGCGGTCGGGCCAGTCCGGTCGCTTGGGGTCGACGCGCAGGATGCGTCCGTACATGACGGCGAGGATGTCTGCCACCGAGAGGCAGGAGCCGATGTGCGAGGTCTTGGCCTGGCTGATCATCCGCAGCGAGTGGCTGCGGAGCCGGCGGGCTAGCGCGCGAAGGTCGTCGTCCGAGGCCTGACCGTTACCGCTCACGGGATCCTGGCGAACGCGATGTAAGGATCGAAATCGACCCGCTCCAGCTCCAGCTTGCGGATGCCGAGCGTGTCCAGGACGGCCAGCGTCTCGCCCGGCCAGATCGGGTTGTCGAGCTCGTCGAAGGCGACGATCGCGCCCTTGGGCATGCGCGGCACGAACGCCTCGAGCGCGGCCTTCGTCGGCTCGTAGAGGTCGAAGTCCATGAACAGCAGGCTGACCACCAGGTGCGGGTGGTCGGCCATGAAGCGCGGAATCGTCTCCACCGCGTCGCCCTTGATCAGCTCGACCTTGGGGATGTGGCCCAGGAAACGGTCCCTGTCGTAGAGGCTGATCAACTCGAGGAGCTCAGCGTACGAGTCCGCGTGGAGGGCGCCGGGCTCGGCCGTCTGCCACGCGGGTCCGGTGCGGTCCTTGTCGCTCACGGCCGGAAAGCCCGCAAAGCTGTCGAAGCCGTAGATGCGGCGGGTCAGGTTGACCGGCTCCAGCACCGCGCTGAGCTTGGCCCACGCCATCAGGCCGTACCCGCGGTTCACACCGCACTCGACGATCGAGCCCTTGACGCCGATGATCCGCTTGAAGACCTCGTACAGCGCGAGCAGCCTCGTCAGGTGCTGGCGGCGGACGTACTTCGGAAAGTTCTCGATCCGCACCTCGACCGGATCCGGGCTGGCGTTGAAGATCCTCTCGATCTCCGGCCCGACCATCCGCTCCTGGTCGGTGCGGAGGGGCTTCGACTCGGTGTTACGAGTCATCAGCGACTTTGCCGCGCTCGCGCCGGCGCTCGAGGCGAGGCTCCTCCGGCGGGTGGGGCGGGTGATCGCTGGCCGCGACCTTGAGCGTCCGCACCAGCTCGTCGGCGCGGCCTTCGCGGGCCAGCTCCTCGAGGCGCCGGATCGTCCACTCGAGGTCTTCGGGGCTGAAGCTCTTGGGCGAGACGACCTCCATGATCGCCGGGTGATCCGTCGGCCTCGAGCCCTCGTCCGGTCCGAGCAGCTCTTCGTGCAGCCGCTCGCCTGGACGAAGTCCCGTGTAGACGATCTCGATGTCCGCACCAGGACGCAGCCCACGCGCGCGCACCAAAGCCTCGGCGAGGCTGACGATCTTCATCGGCTCGCCCATGTCCAGCATGTAGACGTGGCCCGCCTTGGCCACGGTCAGGGTCTTGATCACGAGCGACACCGCTTCGCGGATGGTCATCATGTAGCGCGTCATCTCGGGGTGGGTGATGGTGACCGGGCCGCCCAGCTCGATCTGGCGCTCGAAGAGGGGCACCACGCTGCCGCGGCTGCCGACCACGTTGCCGAATCGCACCGCCCAGCACGTCATCTCGCCGCGCCAGCCCAGGATCATCTGCTCGCACAGCCGCTTGGTGCATCCCATCACGGAGTGACGCGCCACGGCTTTGTCGGTAGAGATGAGGACGAAGCTCTTCACGCCCGCCGCCTCCGCGCAGCGAAGCGTGTTGTAGGTGCCGATGACGTTGGTCATCACCGCTTGAGCCGGATGCATCTCCATCATCGGCACGTGCTTGTAGGCGGCGGCGTGGAAGACCAGCTCCGGCCGCTCTTCGGCGAAAAGCTCGAGGAGCTGCTCGCGTTCGGTGATCGAGATCAGGGCCTCCCTGATGTCGATCGACATCGCCATGCGCAGCTCCTCGGCGATGTCGAAGAGCCCGCTCTCGTTGTTGTCGACCAGGACCAGCCGCGCCGGAGCGAGGCCCGCCAGGAGACGGCACAGCTCGGAGCCGATCGAACCCGCGGCCCCGGTGACGAGCACGGTCTTGCCCGCGACCTGGTCGCGAGCCTGCGCGACCTCGAGCTCCCTGTGCGTTCGCCCGACGAGATCGTCGGCCGACAGCTGCCGTAGCCGAGCCACGCCGTGGCGGTGCATCCAGTGGTCGCCACCGGGGACGATGAAGAGCGGGAGCCCGGCCTGCAGGCAGACGTTGAACATCTCCTTGTCGCGCGGCTGTGTGTCTCGGTCGAGGACGAAGGCGACGCCATCGACCTCCGTCGATTTCAGGAGCTGCGCCAGGTTGTCCGAGTGGCCGACCACAGGCACCCCGAGCACCGTGTGGTTCAGCTGCCCGGGCTCCATGGTCACGATCGCCACCGCCTGCCATTCAGGGCTCGGCGATTGCACGAGCTCCTTGACTGCGGGGTGTGAGGCCGAGGTGGCGACGATGAGGAGCCGGCTGCCGGTGGCCGGCGTGCGGGACAGCAGTCGAGGCAGCAGGCGGAAGATGCCGATCCCCATCAGCGCCGCGGGCGCGGCCAGCAGGGGCACGGCGAGCCGGAAGACCCTGTAGTCGCCGGGCATCGCCCAGTTGGCCAGCGTGATCAGCAGCGACGCCTCGATCACGGCGAAGCCGGTGGCGATCGCGTCGTGGATGCCCGCGACCTTCCAGATCCGGCGGTAAAGCCCGAAGCGGGCCTCGGCCGCGCCCATCGCGAGCACGACGAAAGCCACCGACAGCACCAGTACCGTCCGCGACTGCGGACCGGTGATGATGCGGCCGCCGTAGTTGAGCTGCTGGAACCCTTCCAGCATGACCCAGAAGATCACGACCTCGACCGCGAAGCCAGGCCCGTAGCGCCGCAGGGCGCGAGCCTTGAGGGCGAGCCAGGAAAGGGCCGAAACGCGACCCGCGCCTCGCGGCGCCGGGTTGACGCTGCTCATCAGGTGGTAAGAGTGTCGCAAATAGGCCCCCAGGCTTGGCGACTATGCCGCCCGGGCCATGTTCCGGCTTCGGTGCCGAGACCAGATGTAATCGACCCCGAGCTTGAACGCGACGATGCCGAAGATCCACAGCCCGCGCTCGCTGGGGATGTCCCCGCTCACATTGGCCACCGTGAAGAAGATTGCCAGCAGCATGAGCGTGCTCGCGATCGGTGCCGAGGCCAGCTTCACGCCGCGCCAGAACAGCGCCGCCCAGCCCAACAGCAGCGGAAACAGGATGAGCAGCGCTCCGACGATGCCGGTCTCGGACGCGATCTCCAGGGGGACGTTGTGCGGGTACTGGTAGAAGTGGCCTGGGTGCAGCGAGTCCGGCACCGCGCCGGCGAATGAGCCCAGGCCGCCGCCGAGGATAGGGTTCGAGAGGAACAGCTGCATGCCATGCGCGAGGAGCTTGTCGCGATCGCCCGCGTTGGTCTCGAGGCTGACGAGGCGGTCGGTCACGCAGTGGCAGCTCGACGATGTGGACGCGCCGCCCCACAGGTGCACGCCCGCGTAGCCCGCATAAGTGACGGCCAGGTAGCCCGCCGTTAGAACGAGGAGGGCCAGCGGCAGGATCACGTAACCGCCGCTCACCGCGGAGCGCAGCCTCGACCACGCGGTTCCTGCCCCGCCGAGATATCGGGACGCGCCCCAGTAGAGCGCTGAGAGCACCAAGCCCACAGCAGCCGCGGCCAGCGCCTGCCGCGAGCCGGCGAGCATGATGCCGACCACGCCGACCACGCCCAGGATCGCGGACGCCCTGATCCGGTGGATGGGCCAGGGCTGGATCGCGAGCACTGTGCCGAGGGCGATCAGGTTGCCCTGCCACGAGTAGCGGTCAGCCCCGAGAAAGTGGTCGCCGAGCGAGACGACGGTGATGAGGGCGACCACGGCGCCGACCGCAACCTGGGCCACGGCCGCCGGCCAGATCGCCTCAGGCCGGTCCACCATCACCGCCACCGCGGCGGCCATCGGGAGCACGATCAGGACGAAGTACGCGGTCTTGCTCGTCGCGTAGGCGAGCTGCTCAGGCTGCAGGTGAAGCGCGTACCTGGCGCGCAGCCACGAAGCCAGCATCCAGATCGCGACCACGGCGACATAGGCGATCAGGACCCTGTCCACCAACTCCCGGCGCAGCGTGACCACCGCCGCGAAGACGTAAGCGGCCGCGATCAGCGCCGAGAGGATGACGCGCTGGGGAGACCCCGCCAGCACCGCCACCGGAAGCGCGGCGAGCATGACGAGGCGAACCGGGTGGAGCCGCTGGAGCTGGGTCCAATGGCCCGCCGGTCGTGCACGGTGCCGGCGCGCTGTGATCGAGCTCAATTTCGTGGGGCTCAATTGCTAAAACCCGGACGCCCCCGCCGGCTACCCAACATTCGGCCGCCCCATCCCCCGCCTTCGGCGGGTACTTCCCCATAAATGGGGAAGAGGGAGGTGAATTTCAGGACACCTGCGCGGCTTTGACCACCGGGGACGTCTTGCTGGGGGAGGTCACCCGCAGGCCGAAGGCGTCGATGCCGAGCTTGAAGGCAAGGATGCCGAACACCCACAGCCCACGTTCGCTGGGGATGTCCCCGCTCAGGTTGGCGACCACGAAGAAAACGGACACGATCATCATCACCCCTGCGATCGCCGGCGATCCCCGCTGGATGCCGGCCCTCAGCAGTGAGAGCCAGCCGGCGACCAGCGGCGCAAAGATCAGGAAGAACCCGATCAGCCCCGTCTCCGAGGCGATCTCGAGCGGCACGTTGTGGGGGTACTGATAAAAGTGGCCGGGGCTCAGCGAATCCTGAATCGCGCCGGCAAATGAGCCAAGGCCGGAGCCGAGGATCGGATCCTGCGCCAGGAGCTGGAAGCCGCGATACAGCAGCTTGTCGCGATCACCGGCGTTGCTCTCCAGGCTGATCAGGCGGTCCGTGACGCAGTAGCAGTACGAGGTCGGCGTCCAGTGATAGGTGAACGCGATCGCTCCGCCGGTCAGCAGCACGAGCACGAGCGGCAGCGCCACGTACTGTCCGGCCAGCGCTTTGCGGACTGCATTCGGCTTGCCGCGCGTCTCACGCAAATACCTCGCCCCCGCCCAGTAGGCCGCCGAGAGCACCAGCGCGAGCGCGAACGCGACCAGCGATTGACGCGCGCCGGCGAACATGATCCCGCCGATGCCGAGGACTCCGATCGCGGCCGAGGCCCATATGTTTCTCACCAGCCACGGCTGCACCGCGATCAGCGTGCCCAGGGCGATGAGGTCGCCCTGCCAGCTGTAGCGCGCGTAGCCGAGGATCTTGTCGCCGAGCAGTGCCACCGTGATCAGTGCCATCACGCCGCCGATCGCAAGCTGTGAGGCGCCGATCGGCCACACGTCCTCGACCTGCTCGACGATGATCGCCACCGCGGCCGCCATCGGGAGGACGACGAACACGAAGTATTCGAACTTCTGCGTCCCGTAGCTCAGCTGCTCGCTGTTCAGGTGGAGCAGGTATGTCGAGCGCAGCCATGAGATCGTCATCCACGCCGCGACCAGTCCGACGTAGGCGAGCATGAGGCTGTTGGCGCGACTCAGCCGGAACGAGAACAGCGCCATCACGATGTACCCGAACGAGATCACCAGCGCGACCGCGGGCCGCTGCGGCGAGCTGACAAGGATCGCGATCGGGAGCGCGGCCAGCGTGGCGAGGCGGGCGACCTCGACGCGCGTTCGCGGCTGCGGCTTGGCGAAGATGTTCGCGATCCGGTTGGCCTCGATCATGGTCAGGCCCGCGAGCAGCCACAGCGCGAGGACGAAGGCGAGCACCGCGCTGGTGGTCGGGTCGGCGACCCGCCGCAGCACGAAGGCGAGCACGACCGCGAGCAAGAACGAGATCACCAGGTTGCGCGCGTTGATCGGCTTCACGTGGCGGGCGTCGATGACGCTGCGCAAGGTGATGTAGGCGGCCCAGGGCAGGGCGCCGATGAGCGTCAGGCGCAGGATGTCGACGCTGCTCTTGAAGTTGGGCCCGAGATAGATCTCGACGATCGGCGCCGCGAACACCTCCAGCAGGACAACCAGGACCAGCGTCGCCGCCAGTGTGATCCCGACCACGTCGACCACCTCGGAGCGCAGCTGCCTCACCTTGCCCGCGGCCAGCAACCGCGCGGCGACCGGCAGCAGCACGAAGCTGATCGGCGTCAGGCCGGAGCCGATCATGCTCACGGCCGCGACCCCGAACGCGACCATGCCGGCGACACGGATATCGGCCGAGTGGGCGACCAGGATCCCCGGCATCGCGAAGAGCAGCAGGGAGACGAACTCGCCGGGAGTCCGCGGCACACCGAATCGAGTCAGCTCGCGCAGCCTCTCCCTGATCCCCCTGAAGTTGATGGGAAGCGTGGCCAGGGCCAGGCCGGACACCACCGTCCACCCGATCCCCATCGCGTCGAGGACCCACAGCACCGATCCGTGCACCAGCACGATCGCGCCCAGCGGCAGCAATCCCATGTTGATCGCCATCAGGACGTTGGCCGCCTGGATCCGGTTGAGACCGCGCAGGTAGCCGAAGGCGATCACGTGCAGCCCTCCGCCGGCGAGCAGAGGGGGGAGGGCGAGGACCAGGCTGCCGTAGCTGCTCGAGCCGAAGAAGACCTCGCCCCAGAACCCGGGGGCGACCAGCAGGATGGCGCTGACGATTCCGACCCCGGCCGCGAGCACGATCAGCCCTGCCGCCACATAGCCGGGGGACTTGCCCGACTTGTCGGCCTGCGCGTAGGACACATAACGCGCGACGCCGAGGTCGACTCCGACCACCGCGACCGGCATCAGCAGCGAGAGGGTGCGGCGCGACAGCGAGTACTCGCCGAAGCCCTGCGGCCCGGAGAAGAGCGCGACCAGCCGGAACGCGAGCAGGTAGCTGCCGATGACGAGGCCCTCGGCCATGAAGGTCGTGAGGTAGTTGAGGCGTCTCATGTCACCTCGCCCCTCACCCCGACCCTCTCCCCTGAAGGGGAGAGGGGGTGGCCAGGACCTCGAGCAGGCGGTCCGCCAGGCGGGGGATGTTGTGGTGCTCCATCAGGTAGCGCCGGCCGCGCTCGCCCATCTCCATCCTTTCTTGTGGTGTGAGCGCGACGAGGCGCTCGATGGCATCGGCCAGGACCTCGGGATCGCCGGGCGGGACGCTGAATCCCGCCTGCGCGTCACGCACCGGGTCGTAGGTCGACTTGCCGAAGAAGATGATCGGCCGGCCAGCGGCGAGGTAGTCGGTGAGCTTGTTGAGGCTGATGCCGAACCGGTATAGGGGAAGGTCGCGCAGGCCGTAGATGAAGGCGTCGGCCTTGCCCATGGTCCGGCCCACCTCGCGCTTGGGCACCGCCGGCGGGAATTCGACGTTGGGCAGGTTCAGCGAGCGGGCGCGCTCGATCAATCGCTCTCGCTCCTGGCCGGAGCCGACGAGCAGGAACTTGATGTCGGCGCGGCCTCCTTTGGCGAGAACGACCGCCGCGTCGAGGATGCTGTCGATCGAGTTCGAGGCCACAAACCCTCCGAGGAACATGATCCTGAACGGGCGGTCGGGTGCGCCCTGGTAAGGCTCCAGCTCCTCGTAGCGTTCGAGCTCGACGCCGTGCGGGATCCACAGGATCTTGGACGGTGCGATTCCCTGCGACGCGACGTATTCATCGGTATGGCGCCAGAGCATGACGATGCGCTCCGCTCGATGGAAGAGGTAGCGCTCGAGGCGGCGCATGGCGCGCGCGACGCGGCCGTCCTCTCGAAGCAGTCCGAAGTCGATCAGCGTTTGCGGCCACAGGTCTGTGACCTCGAAAAAGAAGCGCGCCCTTTTGATGCGGGCGAGGTAATAGCCGGTGAGAGCGGCCAGCGGGTGCACCGACACGCCGACTACAACGTCCGGCCGCTCGTTTCGCACCAACCCGGAGAGGAACGCGAGGACGCTGAAGGTCACCATGTTCAGCACCCGCCGCCAATCATTGCCCCGATAGGGGTTGGCCGCGATCCACACGAACATCACCCCGTCGACGTCTTCATTTCGCCACAGCCGCCACCCCAGCCGTCGCGCGGGACGCAGGTGGTAGTGGCTGAAGGCGCAGACGAAGATCGTCGTCGGATGTCCCTTCTCGACCAGCCTCTTGGCGATGTCGAAGCTGCGCGTGGCGAGGCCGTCGGGCGGGTCCGCGTAGTGGTTGACGATCCAGATTCGCACGGCGGGTTGTCCCGCTGCCCTACCGCTTGCGGCTCGAGATGGATTCCGTCGCCTCGACTGCGCCTCGAACCAGGTCCATGAGGATGGGGCTCAGCTGCCGCAGCGCCGCGACGTCCGTGTCTTTGTGCTTGACGGCGATCACGACGGCGTCGAAGTGCCGGTCGCGCGGCAGCTCGCGAACCAGCGGCAGGTCTTCGTGGAACGCGGTGGTGTCGACGATGGGGTCGTACACGACCACGTCGTGATGCGCGGCGAGGCCGCGCGCGAAGGCGAGCGCGGCGGACGCGCGCGCGTCCGGATAGTTCGGCTTGTAGGTGGCGCCGACCACGAGCACCTTCGCTCGCTTGATGCCGCTTGCCGACAGCAGCTCTCGCAGGTGGTCGGCGACCCTCTTCACGACCTGGGCGTTGCCGCTGACCGCGTCCTGCAGGATCGGCATCTCGATCCCGCTTTCCTTCGCCGCCTCGAGCAGGTAGCGGGGCATGGTCGGAATGCAGGTGCCTCCGGCGCCGACCCCGGGCTGATGGGCCATGAACGCGAAAGGCTTGGTCGCGGCGGCGTCGATGACATCGGCGGCGACGATGCCCAGGCGCCGGCACAGTTCGGCAAACTCGTTGATGAACGAGATGTTGACGAGGCGAAACGAATTCTCGAGCAGCTTCGAAGCCTCGGCCACCTCCACGAGCTCGACCGGATGCGTGGGCACCTTCGCCTTCGCATACAGCGAGATCGTCAGGTCGAGGGCCTCGGCGCTCAAGGCGCCGACGACCCGCGGGATCTCGCCCAGGTCGGTGCCGCGGCCCGGGTCGAACCTTTCCGGTGCGTGCGAGACCACGCGCCCGTGCGAGCCCAACCTCGCGGCGAGGTTGCGCGTGAAGCCGATCGGCACCGTGCTGGCGACCACCACCAGCCTGTCCTTGGGGCTGAGGCTCTGTGCCGCTTCCACGAAATGGTCGAAGGCAGCCATGCTGTTCTCGCCGGAAGGCGCGAGGTTGGGGAGGCAGAGGATGAGGGCGTCGGCAGGCTCGAGATCCTGGATCCGCGTCGTCAGGTTGGCCGCGCCGCCCAGCGAGCGGACGCGCGCCTCCGAGATGTCATAGCCAATGGGTTGAAGCCCGGCGCGCTGCCAGAGGGCGAGTTCCTGCGCTCCGATGGTGCCGAGGCCGACGACGCCGACTCGCGAGACGGTATTCAAGATCGGTGGTGACTACGGTATCAGGCGATTACTCGCCGCTTGCCCCTCCGGCCCTTCAGGCCACCTCCCCATAAATGGGGAGGAGGGGTGGATTGCGTAAGATTATCGCCTTCGAATGAAGGGCCCTACAGCTCCCGTGATCGGGAGCGGTGACCCGGCGAGCCGGAGCGATTGGGTGGTCGAGTCCACCACGAGCATCCTCCGCCGAGAACCATGGATCGAGGTTTTTGAGGAGCACATCCGGCTGCCGGACGGGCGCCTGGTGGATGACTTCTACAGCATTCGCCTGCCTGACTTCGTCGTCGTCGCCCCGGTGACCGAGGATGGCCGGCTCGTCCTGGTGCGACATTACCGCCATGGTCCGCGGCGGGTGACGCACTCCCTGCCGTCGGGCTTCATCGAGGGCGCCGAGAGCCCAGGCGAAGCAGCCAAGCGCGAGCTGCTGGAGGAAACGGGCTACGCCGCGGGCGAATGGTCCGCGCTGGGCAGCTACGTGGTCGACGGCAACCGCCGCTGCGGCCTCGAGCATGTGTTCCTGGCGACCGGCGTTCGGCGCGTCAGCGAGCCGTCCTCGGCGGACCTCGCCGAGAGCACCGTGGAGCTGATCAAACTCGAAGAAGCCACCGAGACCCTGCGGCGCGGTGATATAAGTGAGCTGGCGTCAGCCGCCGGCCTCTCGCTTGCACTCTTGAAAATCAGCGAATCGACTAAATCCACACCTGGAGCCTAGGCATTGCAGCAAAACAAGAATCAACACGACTCTCGTTCTCTCGACTGGTCGGGCAAGAGCGTCCTGGTCACCGGCGGCGCATCGTTCATCGGCTCGCACGTGGTCGATCGCCTGGTCGAGCGCGGCGCACGCCACGTGCGTGTGGTGGACGACCTCTCGAGCGGCACCGCGGAGAACATCCAGGGCCACCTCGACAGCGGCGTGGTCGAGCTGATGAAGGCGGACCTGCTGGCGCCGGGCGCGACCGACCGCGCCTGCGAGGGCACGGACTATGTGTTCCACCTGGCCGCGATCCACGGCGGTCGCGGCTACGTGGAGATGCACGACGCCGAGTGCGGCCGGAACCTGGTCATCGACGGTCTGATGGTCAAATCCGCGATCGACGCCGGCGTCGACAAGTTCGTGTTCGCCTCCTCGGGCTGCGTCTATCCCAACTACATCCAGCAGGACATCTCCAAGGAGCTCTACCTGACCGAGGACATGGTCGGGCCGCCCTACGACTCCGACCACCTCTACGGCTGGGCCAAGCTCATGGGCGAGCTGTCGCTGCAGGCTTTCTATCGCGACCGCGGTTTCAAGTCGGTCTCGTGCCGGCTGTTCACCGTGTACGGCGAGCGCGGGGTCGAGAACCACGCAGTGATCGCGATGATCGCCCGTGCGTTCATCGACCAGAACCCATTCGAGGTGTGGGGCGACGGGACGCAGATCCGCAACTGGACGTACGTCGGCGACATCGCCGACGGGATGGTCGCCGCCGCGGAGAGCGACGTCGTCGACGGCACCCCCATCAACCTCGGCACGATGGAGCGGACGCGCGTCATCGACGCCGTGCGCGAGGTGCTCAGCTACACCGGCAAGACTGCCGATATCAAGTTCCTGACCCACATGCCGACCGGGCCGTTGAACCGCGTCGCCAGCAACCAGCGCGCCAAGGACCTGATCGGCTGGAGCCCCAGGATGAAATTCTTCGACGGGCTTCACCGCACGATCGACTGGTACTTCTCGACCAAGGACCCGGATCGCGTGCGCGGCTACTTCAGCCGCATGCTGACCGAGCGGGGCGAGAGCAAGCCGGAACCGGCGGTCGCGGCCAAGTCGTCGGGGAAGCCCTGATGGCCAAGCGCCCTGTGGTCTCGGTCATCGGTCTCGGCAAGCTGGGGGCGTGCATCGCCGCGTGCTTCGCACACAAGGGCTTCTCGGTGATCGGCGCCGACGTCTCGGCCAAGACTGTGGAGCAGATCAACCAGCAGAAGCCGCCCGTGACCGAACCCCAGCTCACCGAGATGATGGCCGGCCTCGAGGGCAGGCTTCGCGCCACCGATGACGTGGCCGAGGCGGTGATCGCGTCGGACCTGACCCTGATCGTGGTCCCCACGCCGAGCACCGCCGAGGGCGGTTTCTCCATCGACTACGTGGTCGAGGCGGCGCGCTCGATCGGGCGTGGCCTGAAGGCGAAGCAGGGCTACCACCTCGTCGTCCTTACGAGCACCGTGCTGCCCGGATCGACCGAGTACGGGATGATCCCCGTCCTCGAGCGCGAGTCGGGCAAGCGCTGCGATGTGGACTTCGGGGTGTGCTACAGCCCGGAGTTCATCGCCCTCGGCCAGGTGATCAAGGACTTTCTCAACCCCGAGTTCCTGCTCATCGGCGAGCACGACGAGCGGGCGGGGGAGCAGCTCGCGGCCGCCTACCTGGCGGTGTGCGACAACACCCCGAAGATCGCGCGCATGAACATCGTCAACGCCGAGCTGACCAAGATCTCGGTCAACGCCTACGTGACGATGAGGATCTCTTTCGCCAACATGGTCGCCTCGCTCAGCGAGCAGCTGCCCGGAGGCGACGTGGACACGGTCACCGGAGCATTGGGCCTCGACACGCGAATCGGCAGCCGCTACCTTAAGGGCGCTGTCGCCTACGGGGGGCCATGCTTCCCGCGCGACAACCAGGCGCTGGCCTACCTGGCCCGCCAGCTCGGCCCGTCGGGAGCCCTCGCCGAGGCGGTGCACGCCTACAACGCGACGAGCAACGAGAGGCTGGCGGAGCGGGTGCTGGAGGTGGTCCCCAAAGGCGGCTCGGTGGCCGTGCTCGGACTCTCCTACAAGCCCGACAGCAACGTGATCGAAGAAGCCCCCGGCTTCTTGCTGGCTCGGAACCTGGCCGAGTCGGGCGCGACCGTGACCGTGCACGACCCGATGGCGATGGAGTCGGTCAAGAAGGTGCTGGGCGACAGGGTTCAGTACGCCAAGACCGTGGAGGAGGCGATCGACGCCAACGACGTGGTCGTGATCACCAACCCCGACCGCGCCTACGCCGCGATCGATCTCGCCTCGGTCCCGCGCTCGACGATCGTGATCGACGCCTGGCGGCTGCTGCGCAAGCAGGCCGAAGCGGGCCGCTTCACCAACTACGTCGGGCTCGGGTTGGGAGATGACATCCAGCGCCTCTCGGGCGCGCTGGCCGGGATGTGGAACGACACGGCGCGAACCCCGGCCTGACCAGCATGGCAGTCACCACGGACAGCGCCTCGGTCATCGACCAGGTCCGCGCGTACTGGAACCGGCGCCCGTGCAACGTCCGCCACTCGACGAGCCCGGTGGGCAGCAAGGAATACTTCGACGAGGTCGAGGCCCGCAAATATTTCGTCGAGCCGCACATCCCGAAGTTCGCGGACTTCGAACGCTGGCGCGGCAAGAAGGTGCTGGAGATCGGCTGCGGCATCGGCACGGATTCGATCAACTTCGCGCGCGCCGGCGCGGACGTCACGGTCGTCGACCTTTCCGATGAGAGCTTGCAACTCTGCGAGACGCGCTTCGACGTCTACGGGCTGAAGGCGCACTTCTACCTGGGCGACGCGGAGGAGCTCAGCAAGGTGGTGCCGGTCGAGAAGTACGACCTGATCTATTCATTCGGCGTCATCCATCACACCCCGCGGCCGGAGCGTGTGATGGAGCAGGTCAAGCTCTACTGCAAGCCCGAGACCGAGATCCGGCTGATGCTCTACTCCAAGTGGTCGTGGAAGGTGCTGTGGATCATCCTCGCCTACGGCAAGGGAGCGATCTGGCGCTCCGACGAGCTGGTCCGCGAGTATTCGGAGGCCCAGACCGGCAGCCCGGTCACCTACTACTACTCGTTTCGGGGTGTCAGGTGGCTGCTCCGCGACTATGACGTCGTCGACGTCCACAAGGACCACATCTTTCCGTACCGGATCGACAAGTACGTGAAGTACGAGTACCAGTGGGTCTGGTACTTCCGCTGGCTCCCGACGCCGTGGTTCGCCTGGCTCGAGCGCCGCCTCGGCTGGCACACGCTGATCACCGCCCGTCCGAGGTCTGCCTCGACAGCGTGACGGCGGCTCCGAAGCTGAGCGTCGTCGCGGCGACGCGCAACGACGAGCACGGCGGCAACCAGATGGCCCGCACCCAGCTGTTCATCAACGGTCTGGCCGAGCAGGCCCTCCGTTTCAAGCTGCCGGTCGAGCTGCTGCTGGTGGAGTGGAACCCGCCGCCGGACAGACCGTCACTCGCCGAGGCGCTGAGCTGGCCACGGTCCGAGTGGTTTGCGCCCCGGATCGTCGTCGTCTCGCCTGAGCTGCACGCCAGATTTCCTCACGCCGACGGGCTGCCCCTGTTCCAGATGATCGCCAAGAACGTGGGCATCCGCCGCTCGGCCGCTGAATTCGTGCTGGCCACCAACATCGACATCCTGCTCAGCGACGAGCTGTTT